>JAKPFT010000053.1 GCA_029551285.1 bacterium
TCTTATGCCCGGTCACCCGCGATATCCCAAACTCCCTGCATATCTGCGCCATCTTTTCTCCGGATAATAGACGGCCTATGAACTTTATCCGCTCATCCATAACACTTTTCTCCATCCATGGCATATTCCCCTCCTTCTCAAGAGGTTAATATACCAGAATGTGTAAACTATGTCCCCGGAATATTGTGTTAAGGATGTGTCCGAAACGTACCGGGAAAGTGGAGGATGAGGGATTTGAACCCTCGACCCCCAGACTGCCAGCCTGGTGCTCTCCCAGCTGAGCTAATCCCCCACTATGTTCCGTGTAAATTATAGTCAGAAATATTAACGGGTGTCAATGGCCGGGGTATTCTATCCCTGGTGCCCCACACGGGAAAAAAATTCCGGCAGTCCCCGACCTGCCCTAAGAAACCGGAAGAGATAGCCGTCGCTGCGGCTGGTGCTTTCCGGCTGGTTACCGCCGGCCGTGGTGATATAAAGGTCCCGGTATTCTTCTCCGCCAAAGGTGACGCTGGTAACTTTCCGCACCGGAAGGCGAAGGCGGCTGACAATCTGGCCGTCCGGGCTGTAGCGGCAGACGCAGCCACCGTTGTACCTGGCTGACCAGAGATAACCTTCGGCATCAACGGTCAGACCATCAGGGACACCTTCTTCCGGAGGAACCTTTATGAAGACTTCCTGGTTGGAGATATCGCCGGTTTCCGCATGGTAGTGAAACCTGTATATTGTGCCCTTACCGGAATCGGTAAGATAGAAATATTTCTGGTCCGGGCTGAAACCCATGCCGTTGGAGCAGAGAAGTCCTCCCAGTAATTTCCTCAGAGTTCCGCCGGTCTCCAGCCGATAAAGATTGCCTGGAGAGCGGTCAGGCGAAATGGTGCCACAGAAGACCCGGCCTGCGGCATCAGCGATGACGTCGTTAAACCGGGAATTTTTCTCGTCAGGGATGTTTTCTATCAGAGGTGTAATCCGGTTTTCCCGCCATATTTTCACGGCCGGGCCAGCGGTAAAGAGTAAAAAACTACCATCAGCCTGAAGGGTAAACCCGCCGACTGTCTCTCCCTGATAGCATCTCTGGTAGACCTGGCCGGAGGGTGAAAAGCAGTAAAGCTGGCCACGGTTGATGTCTGTCCAGTAAAGGTGACGGTCAAAGGGATTCCAGAGAGGATTTTCCCCGAGGTAGCAATTTTCCCGAACCACTATTTCTATTTTTTCCATGGTTTTTATTTTAACCAGGGTCGGTTTTTCAAGCAAGGCCGTTTTCAGAGGGTGCTTTTTAGTCTATAATTTCTCGTGTTCGTTTGTTCCTGACAGGGAGAAAACATGGAAAAAAGAGTGCTTTGTGCTGGTCTTCTGGTAGGGGACTTTATTTCCAGGCCGGTGACGCAGATGCCGGAGAGGGGCAAACTTACCCTTGTGGAAAAATCAGAACTCCATGTGGGCGGGTGCGCGGCCAATACCGGGTTGGTGCTGAAAAGATTAGGCGGGCAGGTGGCGATCATCGGCAAAGTAGGGGATGATAACCTGGGCCATTTTATTCTCGGCATTTTGCGGCAGGCCGGAATAGAGATAGAAGGGGTCAGCGTCGTTTCCGGAACGAGTACCTCAGGAACCTCAGTGTTGGTCCATCCTGACGGCGAGCGCTCGTTTATCCATTCTCTGGGCGCTAACGCTCTTTTGTCTGCTGAAGACTTCCAGGAAGATTACTTGAGACAGTTTTCTGTTCTCCATGTGGCTGGTGTGTTGCTGATGCCTTCTCTGGAAGGGGAAGCCCTGGCCAGGGTGGTGAAAAAGGCCAGGTCGCTGGGTTTGACCATCTGTCTGGATACAGCCTGGGATTCAAGAGGTGTCTGGATGAAGGCGCTGCAGGAAGCCTTGCCGTATGTTGACTACTTCCTGCCCAGTATAGAAGAAGCCAGGATGATTACCGGCTGTCAGAAACCAGAAGAAATCGCTGGCTCTCTGTTGAAGTGCGGTGTCAGGAACGTGGCGCTAAAAATGGGGGAAAAAGGTTCTTTCATAATGAATGAAACCAGGAGCCAATATTTTCCCGTCCTGCCGATTGAGGTGGTGGACACCACCGGTTCAGGCGATGGTTACGTAGCCGGATTTTTAGCAGGTCTCGTCAGGGGACTGTCTTTTGAACAGTGCGGGCTGCTGGCTAACTTAGCCGGAGCCAAGATTGCTACTTCCATTGGCGCCAATTCCGGGATTGCTTCCTGGGAGGATTTGCTTGCCTTCGGGGAAAAGTATGGCTATCACCTTTAAGGTTCTGATAGCAACTGTTTTTTTCTGGTCACTGATCGCTCTGGCGGCAGAAGAAGTTCCGGTGGAATATACCGGGGATAACTTCAGTGTCAGGTTTAATGAGGCCGGGGAACTGCAGGGTGTAAGCTTAGAAGGCCATGTGAAAATTATCTACCAGAATATGGTTATCACCTGCGATAAAGCCTTTCTGGACAGGCTCGGCGGGACCATTCAGGCTGAAGGGAATATCGTGATTGAATCAGAAAGGGGGAAGTTTGAGGCTGATTCCCTGGTCTACGATTTATCCAGTTCTTCCGGTGTCCTTAAAGCCGCCAGGTTTGCGGCTGATCCATTTTACGGCCAGGCAGAGAAGCTGAGCCGGGACAAAGATATTTTCCTTCTGGAAAATGGATACATTACCACCTGCAATTTAGCGCGGCCGCATTACCGTTTTGCCTGCCAGCGAGTGGAATTCAAACCTGGTTCCTATCTAAAAACCGGGCCAGCCCGGTTGATTCTTGGTGAAAAACTGACCGTTTTCTACCTGCCGGGATGGACCTACAATTTGAAAACTGAAAAGTCTCCGGTAAGCATTATTCCCGGATATCGCACCAGCACCGGGGCCGGCTGGTTTTTGACCATTGCTTTTAACCAGACGCTGGTGAAAGATAGTGACCTCACCCTGTCAGAGAATCTACATCTGCAGAGGAAAGCAGCAGGGGCAGGCCTTAACCTTGAATCCAGAGAGCGGCACCTGAAAAGTGAAACTTTGATAGTAAAAAAGTGGCGGGAATCAGAGCCGGATTATGGGGGAATAGCCGAGTTTCAGTTTTCTCCTCCAGGGAAGGAAGAAAAACTTTATTTTCTGGCTGACTGGCGCTGGATGAAGAACAACAATTTCTTCTACGATTATTTTCATGAGACCTTCCTTGAAAAGTCCCGGCGTTATAACTACCTTTCTTTCACAGAGGCGCTCGGTTCAGGCTGGATGAACCTGCAGATACGCGAGCGTGCCCGGGAAAGTATTTTGACCGTGGAGCAGTTGCCAGGATTCCGGTTTTTCCTGCCCCTGTTGCCGGTGGGAGAATCCCCGGTTTATCTCTCCAATGATTTAGAGGTGGGACATTTTGAGGTTGACGGGAAAGAGAGCGTCCGGGTCGTTAACAGCACCACGGTGGAAGCCGGGGAAAACATCGGGGTCTTCAAAGTCAAACCCTGGATGTCGTTTTCCGCCTTGGAATATACCGGGTCTGGGTCTGAGATTTTCAGACATCCGGTAGAACTCGGTTTGAAGATTTCCACACTGCTGGCCCGGGACCTCAAACACAGATATCAGGAACAGTTAATCCCTTCCCTGGTATTGATAAACCGGTCTTTTCTATCTCCGGAACCTGACCTGCCGGTTTACGACAATTATGAACTGCTTACCTCCGGCCGGTTTGCTGGTTTTGACCTAGACTGGAACCTCTGGCGTCAGGATACCTGGATGGGACATGCCAGTGTGCGCAGTTTATACGACCTTGGCCGTCAGAAGTTTGCTGATACAGTTTTCAACTATGAACTTCATCCGACCGGACGGGTGGCTTTCACCGGAACAAATATCTGGGATTTCTCCGAAGGCAGTTACCGCTTTGGCGTCAACGATGTTTCTGTTGAGGGCAAAGGTTACCGCTGCTCGGTGGGAGTCCGGTACCAGGAAAAGGAAGTCACGGGTCTGGAAAGCTGGCTGGAACAGGACGTGGGTCGTTTCTGGAGATACCGGGTCGGCCTTTTTTATGATTTCCGGGAAGGAGAGAGCGTCAGCCAGCATTATCAGTTCTGGAGAAAACTCCATTGCTGGACAGTCAACTTCAGAGTGGGAGTTGACCGGCGAGAAACTTCCTTTTTTGTTATGTTCTACCCGTCAGTTATCACGCAACCAGAAACATGGAAGGAGCGACTGGCTAAATGGAGGTAGAGGTAGTGTCAAAAAAGGAATAAAAGAGGAATGAAAAGAAAGGGAACAAACTGGCTCACTCAGAATGCTCCGGCACAGACAAGGACTACGCCGAAATCGGTAGCTCGGCGAACTCGCTCGCCAGGTGGCGAGCTCAGACACCGCCGAGTAAGGTATTGCGTCCCGGATGGACTTATCCGGTCCGCTTACCGAGCGCGTGCGCTTTTCGTCTTGTCTTGTAACTGTGCCTTCGCAAATCGTTCGCCAGTTATTCCCTTCCTTTTTTGACACACTGGGGGTAATGGCGGAGAGATAAGGAAAGGCAGAACCAAAAAAGGAATAAAAGAAGAATGAAAAGAAAGGGAACAAACTGGCTCACTCAAGGTGCTCCGGCACAGACAAGGACTACGCCGAAATCGGTTGCTCGGCGAACTCGCTCGCCAGGTGGCGAGCTCAAACACCGCCGAGTAAGGTATTGCGTCCCGGATGGACTTGTCCGGTCCGCTTACCGAGCGCTGCCGCTTTTCGTCTTGTCTTGTATCTGTGCCTTCGCAAATCGTTCGCCAGCTGTCCCCTTCCTTTTCTGACACAATGGGGGTAATGGCGGAGAGATAAGGACAGGCAGAACCAAAGAAGGAATAAAAGAGGAATGAAAAGGAAGGGAACAAACTGGCTCACTCAAGGTGCTCCGGCACAGACAAGGACTACGCCGAAATCAGTAGCTCGGCGAACTCGCTCGCCAGGTGGCGAGCTCAGACACCGCCGAGTAAGGTATTGCGTCCCGGATGGACTTATCCGGTCCGCTTACCGAGCGCGTGCGCTTTTCGTCTTGTCCTGTAACTGTGCCTTCGCAATTGGTTCGCCAGCTGTCCCCTTCCTTTTCTGACACAGTGGGGGGAAGGAGAGATAAAGACAGGCAGAACCAAAAAAGGAATAAAAAAAGAAGAATGAAAAGAAAGGGAACAAACTGGCTCACTCAAGCTGCTTCGGCACAGACAAGGACTACGCCGAAATCGGTAGCTCGGCGAACTCATTCGCCAGGTGGCGAGCTCAGACACCGCCGAGTAAGGTATTGCGTCCCGGATGGACTTATCCGGTCCGCTTACCGAACGCGTCCGCTTTTCGTCTTGTCTTGTATCTGTGCCTTCGCAACTGGTTCGCCAGCTGTCCCCTTCCTTTTTTGACAGAGTGGAAGGAGGAAGAGCAGGGACAGAAGGACTCGGAAAACCACTGACAGAAACATGAAAAGAGCCAAAACAGCTAGAAGACTTTGAGAGGACCGTAAATGGAAATAAAGAGGAAGGATGGCCGGCTGGCGAATCAGTTACGGCCGATAAAGGTGGAGCTGGATTATCTAAAGTATGCCGCAGGTTCCTGTCTTCTGGAGATGGGGGAAACCAGGGTAGTTTGCGCGGTTATGGTGGAGGAGAAGGTACCGCCTTTTCTGAAGGACACCGGGACAGGGTGGGTTAGCGCAGAGTACAGCCTGCTGCCTTACGCCACCACTACCCGGGTACCGCGGAGCTCCAGCCAGAGTGGCCGAAGCCAGGAAATTCAGAGAATGATTGGTCGTTCGCTGCGAGGCGTGACTGTTCTGAAAGCGTTAGGGGAAAGGACGCTGTGGGTAGATTGTGATGTGCTCCAGGCCGATGGGGGAACCAGAACCGCGGCTGTCACCGGCGCCTTCCTTTCTCTGACGATGTGCCTCTTCAGATTGCACCGAGCCGGACAGGTCAAACTTCCGGTGCTGCGTGATTATCTGGCTGGCATCAGTGTTGGAGTAGTTCAGGGACAGCCGTTACTGGATCTTGATTACAGTGAAGATTCAGTGGCTGCTGTGGATTTCAATGTGGTCATGACCGGCCGGGGTGAGCTGGTGGAAATTCAGGGTACAGGTGAGGGTCGTCCTTTTTCCCGGGAAGAACTGGAACGGCTTCTTAATCTGGCCGGTGAAGGTATCAAGAAAATCATTGCCATGGAAAGGAGCCTTCTGGGTGAAGATAAGGCACTTTTATTTGGCCAGTAAGAACCAGGGTAAGTTAAGGGAGGTCAGGGAAATTCTGGTCGGAACCGGTCTGGAAGTAATCGGCTGCCCGGAGAGTGTCGCTTTCCCTGAGGAGACGGGCAAGAGTTTTGAAGAAAATGCCCGGGAGAAAGCAGAGTTTCTTTACCGGTTGCTTCCAGGGGAAGCCGTAGCCGGAGAAGACTCTGGTTTGCTCGTACCGGCTCTTGATGGCCGGCCCGGTGTTTTTTCGGCAAGATTTGCCGGCTCTTCGGCTGAGGATAGGGCAAATATTGAAAAATTGTTGCAAGAAATGGCCGGGTTTCGTCAACCAGCCTTAAGGAAGGCGAAGTTTGTAGCCGTGGTGGTTCTGGTCTGGCCAGGCGGGAAAAGAACTTTCCGGGGAGAGGTTGAAGGGGTAATTACGGAGAAACCGAGAGGCCAGGGTGGTTTCGGATATGACCCGGTCTTTGAATTGCCACACCTTAAGAAAACCTTTGCGGAACTTACCCTTCAGGAAAAAAATCAGTACAGCCACAGAGCCAGGGCTTTTCTTGCCCTTGGTGAATTTTTGCTGAAGATGACGGATTGAGGCTAAACTATAGTTGTCTTCAGATGAAAATCAGATGGCGGGGTAGCTCAGTGGTAGAGCAACCGGCTCATACCCGGTATGTCTGGGGTTCGAGCCCCCATCCCGCCACATTTGCTACTATGATGGGGCGAGAAGGGAGCCTGGAAGGTGAGGCGCGACAGAGCGGAGCGCTGAACAGGCGGGGGGCCGACCTGGAGCGAAGCGGAAGGCGCCGAGCCCCCATCCCGCCACTTGTGCTACCTACTTTGTTATCTTGTCGTCCGGAGTGGTTTGCGGGTAAAAGTAATTGAGGTGGCGGCAGACAGTGACCGAGGTTAGATTTGTGGTTGACGGAATGCTCTTGGGTCTTGGTCGGTGGCTGAGATTCTTAGGATGTGATGTGGTCTGTTTTGAGGAGAGGAGAAAAAGCGGCCTGGTGCGTCTGGCCACCGGAGAAGGCAGAATTATCCTGAGTAAGGATACAAAGTTTTGTGCTGAGCACGCCAGCCTCAGTGTTTATATCAAAGGGGAAACTGTCCGGGAACAGTTGCGTGAGGTTGCCAGGCGTTTTCTCAAAAAGGCGCAGCCTGAATTTTACCTGACCAGATGCTCCCGCTGTAATGAAATTCTGCAGAAGGTGGAAAAGGCATCTGTCCGGGGACTTGTTCCAGACTACGTTTTTGAGAAGCACCAGGCTTTCCGACAGTGTCCGGTGTGCCATCGTCTTTACTGGGATGGAGACCATGCCCGCAATATAAGAAAGGTTCTGGATGCTCTATGGACAGAAAAACCTTAGTGGTTTTGTTTCTCCTTCTGGCCAGCAGTGTCCCGGCTGCTCCTGCCGGCAGAAAGGAAGCCGATTTCTTCAAAAGAATCGGAGAGGGTCTGGTTCAGTGTTTCCTGTGTCCGAAAAATTGCACCCTGGCTCCCGGTCAGTACGGTACCTGCCGGGCCCGCAAGAACATTGAGGGAACACTTTACAGCATGGGCTATGGCCTGCCCTGTTCTGTCCAGGTGGATCCGATTGAGAAAAAGCCTTTTTTTCACTATCTGCCGGGTACGAAAACCTTTTCTCTCGCTTCGGCCGGATGTAACCTTCGCTGTAAGTTCTGTCAGAACTGGCAGATTTCGCAGTTTTCACCGGAACAAACAAGGAATGTTTCCCTGCCGCCGGAGGAAGTGGTGGCGGCGGCCCAGCGGAGTAAGTGTCAGTCCATTGCTTACACCTATGCTGAGCCCATCAGTTTCTATGAATACATGCGGGATACCGCCAGACTGGCTCGTTCGCGAGGACTGAAGAATGTGGTTCACACGGCTGCCTTTATTAATCCGGAGCCGCTGGAGCAGTTATGTCCTCTCCTGGATGCGGTGAATGTTGACCTGAAAGGTTTCAATCCTGAGTATTACCGGGATATCTGCGGGGGAGAATTACTGGTGGTGTTAAATTCTCTCAAAATTATGAAGAGGCACGGTCTCTGGCTGGAAATTACTAATCTGATTGTCCCGGGCTATAATGACAGACCGGATGAAGTAAAGGCTCTCTGTGAATGGATTGTTAAGAATCTGGGGTCAGAAACCCCGGTGCATTTTTCCCGGTTCTATCCGACCTATCAACTAACTCATCTTCCACCGACTTCAACCGGCACGCTGGAAAAAGCGGTGGCCATCGCCCGGGAGTGCGGGCTAAAATACGTTTATATTGGGAATGTTCCCGGTCACCCCCAGGAGAATACTGTCTGCCCGAAGTGCGGCCGGCTGCTGATAAAAAGGTCCCAGTATATCATCCTGGAAAACAATCTTAAGGAGGGAAAGTGCCCTGGCTGTGGAGAAACTATCCCGGGTTGCTGGAAGTGATGATCGTTTTTGCCAGTTTCTGTTGCGCTGGTCCGCTTAAGGCCAGTGAGGAAATTAGAAAACCGCAGTTTTCCGGTTCATTTTATCCGGCCCGGCCTGAAGAACTGCTGCGGCAGGTAAAAGGATTCTTAGGGCAGGCGCCAGAAGTATCTCTGCAGGGAGAACTCTTCGGTCTGGTGGTGCCCCACGCCGGGTATATCTATTCTGGACCGACAGCAGCTCTGGCTTATCGCGTGCTGCAGGGGAAACCGGTCAGCACAGTGATTCTTTTAGGCCGGAGTCACCGAGCCCGGTTTTCCGGAGCTATTATTGATGACCGGAAAGCCTGGGAGACACCGCTGGGGCAGGTCCAACTGGACGCGGAACTCTTTTCTATCCTTTACCAGCAGCCCCATTTCCATGTCAACAGGTTCTGGCTGGACCAGGAACACGGTCTTGAGGTTCAGTTACCCTTCTTACAGATAGTGGCAGGCAAGGCTAAAATTTTCCCGGTCCTCTTAGGCGAGGCTTCCGAGGAGAACCTGAAAGCGATTGTTTCTTCCCTGGCCGGTCTGAGGCAGAGGAGGAAAGACATTGTCTTTGTTGCCAGCAGCGATATGTCCCATTATCATCCCCTGAAGGAAGCCGAGAAAATAGACCGCTGCTGTCTCAATCTGCTGGAACGAAAAGACCTGAAAGGTTTGAGGGAGGCTCTGGAAAAGGGCCAGGTGGAACTGTGCGGGGATGCCGCTGTTTTAACGCTTTGTATGCTGGCCCGGGAGCAGAAGTCGTGGCAGGTAAAGGTGCTGGGTTACGACACTTCAGCCGCGGCTTCAGGTGACAGAACCCGGGTAGTTGGTTACGGCGCTTTAGCACTCACCGTTTCCACAATGAGAGCGACTCCAGGAGGAAAAAATATGCTTAACGAACAGCAGAGAAAGAAACTTTTGCAGCTGGCCCGGGAAACGATCCTTTCCCACCTCAAGGGCGAGAAGCTGCCCCCAATTGAGACCGATGACCCGGTCCTGAGAGAGAAAAGGGGTGTTTTCGTTACCCTTCGCAAGAACGAGCACTTGCGGGGATGTATCGGGACAATCATGCCTGTCTACCCGCTGGTGGAAGCGGTTCAGAAAATGGCCATTGAGTCAGCCACCGGAGACCCACGTTTCTCGCCGGTCACCCTTTCAGAAATGAACCAGATTAAGGTGGAGATTTCAGTGTTGACGGTTCCGCGGCGGGTGAAGAATGCAGAGGAGATTGAACTGGGTCGGGACGGAGTGATTGTGAAGAAGGGTTTCCGGCAGGGTGTTTTCCTGCCACAGGTGGCTGAAGAAACAGGCTGGAGCAAAGAGGAGTTTCTGAGCAATCTTTGCTACCAGAAGGCTGGTTTGTCTCCTGAGGCCTGGAAAGAAAAAGAGACTGAACTCTACACTTTTCAAGCCGAGGTTTTCTCGGAATAGGCCCACCAGGGTATGGAAATCTATCTGATGCGGCATGGTGAGGCTACGAGAAGCGAGGTTGACCCGGAGAGGCCATTGACGCTCCGGGGAAGGAAGCAGGTCCTTCAGGTGGGTCGGTGGCTGCGCCGGCTGGGCGTAAAATTCAGCCGTGTCCTGAGCAGTCCCAGAAGGAGGGCTCAGGAAACAGCGCTTATTATCGCCACTCAAACATCTTTTCCTCCGGAGCAGATTCTCACCGAGGAAAAACTTTTGCCCGAAGCGGACATCAGCCAGTTGCTCACAATGATTTTCACCTGTCAGGCAGAGGAGAAAATTCTTCTGGTAGGACACCTGCCTTCACTGGCTGTACTGGCCGGTTTGCTGGCGGGAATCAACTCCGGAGAAATTTTTCATTTCAGCGAGGCCGGATTATGCCGGATTGACCGAACTGGCAATAGGCCAGGGACAGTGGTCTGGCTGGTCAGTCCGGAAGCCATCAGCGGCCGGGGCGGTGGGCGGAGACTGTGAAGCCGAACCAGGGGTGTAAGGCACAGATGTTTTTGGCACCTTTTGGCACCAGGGGAAAAAACAAGTATAATTAAGGGCTGCACAGGCCGCTAGCTCATCCGGAAGAGCACCGCCCTTTTAAGGCGGGGGTGGCGGGTTCGAGCCCCGCGCGGCCTACCGCATACCATCAGAAGCAATTGCTGGAGGAAGGGTAAGAATGCCGCTCTTCGGTAGACGTCGGGAGCCAGGGCCTCAGGAGGAAAACAACCAGAGGGTGATGACCAGTGCCCGGTTCCTGAAAATTGTGGGTGAAAAATACCCCGGCTATGAGGACGGGGTAAGAAGTGTTCTTTTTGGTACCAAGCCTTACGACAGTTTCTTTCAGGCGGGTATCAATGTCAGAAGGTTTGGCAACAGTATTGAAGCTGAAATTGAGATTGAAGGCAAAACCCTGAAGTTTATGTGGAGAAGAGTGCCGCAGATTTGAGGAAAATCATTCTTCCAGCGCCGGGATGGTCACTGCCTGACCTGTTTCAATGGAAGTTTCCGCACCAAGAGCCAGCGCCGTAGAGTAATAACCGGAAGCGAGTGCTTCCTCGTTCAATCTGCGAACATCAAGACCTGGAGTAATAATCCTCCGGAGAAATTCCATCCGCAGCCCTTCATCGCCGCCACCGTGACCGCCTCCAGGGCAAGGTGGTTTCCATTCTTCTGTATGGCGGGCTGAAGAATGAGCGTACTCAATCCTTATCAGGAAACGGCCGGGATTGTCGTAATACGCGTAAAGTTTACCCCGGGTTCCAACCAGCCAGAATTCCCGGGAATACTCCGGGGTGAAGTGGCTTTCGTGAAAGGTGGCTTTTCCACCGCTGGCGTAGGAAATGCACAGTTCCGAATTGTCGTTCAAGTCCATTTCCTTGCTCCAGACGCAAAAATCAGCCACATCCTTAACTGTGGTGTAATCCAGCTGAAAGGATTCATAGTCCAGCCAGTAAGGGCAGCTTTTACCTTTCTGGCAATGGCGACAGCGCAGTTCCGGAGGGGCCTGCCTGCCGTAATAGTCAAGACCTCCGATGGCGTAAACCCTGGTGGGGTGACTGCCCATAAACCAGTTAAGCAGGTCAAGCGAGTGACAGGCCTTTTGAAGCAGCAGCGTTTTAAAAAAGGATTTCTGCCTGCTGGGGTTATGAAAGAAATACTGGCCGCCTACAGAGACATTGTCAAAAGCGTGGCCAATTTTCACCTCACCGATTTTACCTTCCTCCAGCAGGGAACGAACCATCTGAAAAAGGGAACAGTAACGGAGTTCAAAGCCGATCATGAAAATCTTATCTGTCTGCCGCACATATCTGGCCAGTAAAGCCGCATCGCTGATGGACTGGCAGAGCGGCTTTTCCACCAGAACATGTTTACCTGCCTGAAGGGAAGTGATGGCTGGCGGCACATGGTCAGGGTCATTGGTCGCAATCAAGACAGCCTGGATATCCTCCTGGCGGAGCATCGTTTCCACTTCAGTATAGCCGGGGATGTTCTGGCCGAGATATCTCCGGCCAAGTTCCAGACGTTCCGGATTGCGGTCACAGAACGCCGTAAGGGAAAAACCGGCCTGGTTGTACATTCGGGCGAAGTAAAGTCCCCGAGCGCCCAGGCCTACGACGGCGGTTCTAACCGGTTGCTTCATCGCTTCTCTCTTTTTGAGCCAGGGGGAAATTAATAATCGTTTCCCGGAAGGCACCGGGGGTACCAATGTCAAAGCGCTGACCCTGAACCAGGTAACCAATAAAGTCATCTTCCTGGCGCAGACGGTCCAGGCATGAAGTCAACTGAAATTCGCCATGCTCCCGGATATTCCGGCGAATATTTTCCTCAAGAAACTGAAAAATCTTTGGTTTCAGGACATAAAGACCGAAGATGGTAAGATAACTATCCTCCGGTAGTCCTTCCACTCTGAGGTGCTGCCGGGCATAATCGGGCCGTGGCTTCTCATAGAAAGAGGTAATGTCAAGGATAGAACCGGGATGTCGCCAGGTGCCGGTGACGCAACCATACTGATGGACCTCCTGTCCACTTGTTATTTTCAGGCCGACGACATTACAGCCGAAACGCTCGTAAACCTGGAGTATCTGTTTCGCACAGGGTACTTCGGTGGCGGAAGTGTAAAGGTGGTCGCCCAGCAACAGCAGAAATGGTTCCTGGTTTACCCAGGGCTGACTACAACAGACAGCGTGGCCAAAACCTTCCTGAACATCCTGAGAAATGATAGTAACCCGGCGACCAAGATTCAGCAGGTACTGGAGATACTCTTTGCTCTCATCAGATAGTTTGTTGAAATTCTCAATGGTGGGCGGAGTCCCGAAGAACTCTTCAAAGAGAGGCCGATCGTTTTTCTGCACGATGACACACACTTCTTCAATACCCGCGGCCAGGGCTTCTTCAATAATAAACATGATCACCGGTTTGGCCCGGCCGGACCGGTCCACCACGGGGAAAAGTTCTTTTTTGATAACTTTTGTCGCGGGAAAAAGGTGGGGACTAAAACCGGCCGCCGGGATGACCGCCTTTCTGACCCGGGCGCTGCAACGGATGGTCAGCCTCAGGCCTTCCAGGCCCAGTTCTTTTTCCACCAGGTCAATTACCGCGTCCTGACTGTTCTGGTCCCGGACGATGAACTGGGCACATCCATCTCCCTGAGAGCCCACACCTTTCCCCCCCAGAATGAATGGTTGCAGTTTCGGCCAGGATAAGACCCGATGGAGGACCGGAGCGGTCAGCTGGGAGGGGCAGGCCGGCTGGACAAGTTTGTCAAATTCCTGCTGGGCCTGGCACATGAGTTGGCCAAGCCGCTGACTGTTTCCCTCCTGGAGAGCCCTTGCAGCTTCCAGTGTGATCGCTTTGTTAATCGGACCCAGGTACTTTTGAACATTTCTTTGAATCTGGTTCTCGGCAAAGGGATAGCAATGGTTGAGTTTGTTCAGAATTTCCCGAGTATCCTTGGAGGCTTTCAGATCGACGATGACAAAATAAAGGTCCCTGGCCACCGAGAGTTCCTGGACCTCCATCTGCTCCCCGTCGAAAATCAGCAAAAGAGGTCGACTTCCGTAAGCACAGGCCTGGTCCATCCGGCCACAGCGCGACGGGGTGGTAATCTCGCCCAGGTAGGCAAATTCCATTTCCCCGCGCACGGTCATCTTCAAATCGTAGATACGGTTGAAGGCACGTGCCACCAGGACGCAGATGGCGGCACTGGAAGAAAGGCCCTTCTTGATAGGCAGGTCCATCTGATAGTTGTCAATCTCCAGTCCCCTGACCCGGTAATGGACCATAACCTGGTAGGCCACGCCAGCAGCGTAGCTGAAAAAACCACCTTCCTGGGCTATCTGCAGCAAGACATCTTTTTCCATCGGAACATCCAGAAGCCGGCTCTCTTGCTGCGGGGCGGCCGCGGAACGAACAATAAATCTGGTGGGATGAGGTTGAACTTCGGCATAAATACCCTGGTTGGTACCTGTGACCAGGGTGTATCCCTTTTCCAGTTCAGCGTTAAACCGGCGGTAACCACCAGCCCAATCACTATGTTCACCGAAGAGGCAGATGCGTCCCGGAACAAAAATTTGCATGTTTCTATTTTATCACAGAAAAGGCGGGAGCCGGGCAAGCCATTCCGATACAGAAACAGTGGTGAAGGGACGTGTCAAACTTCGGGAAAATTTCTGCGCACACGCTCTCTTCGCAAACAAGACTACGCACCCAATCGGTTGCCCGTTAAACTCATTCGCCTTCTGGAAAGCTCAGCCGCCGGGTAAAGTGGCCGTCCTGGATTGTCTTTTCGGAACGCTTACCGAACGCTGCCGCTTTGCCTGCTTGTCCTGTATCTGCGCCATCGGCGACCGGTATTTGAAATCCTCTTTGGTTGACACTCCCGGCCTTACACCGGAAACTTTTCAACCAGCGGAAACATCTTGAAAGGGACGCTGGAGTTGGTCTATACTGGTGATGTCAGAAGGTTTTTCGGAGCAGGCAGGAGGAAATAAAATGAAGGTTGTCGTTACCGGCGGTGCTGGCTTTGTGGGTTCCAATTTTATTCGGTACCTTCTGAGAAATGTACCTGACTGTCGCATCCTGAACATTGATAAACTGACATACGCTGGCAACCTGAACAATCTGTCGGATTTCTTCACTGACAGCAGACACCACTTTGTGCGAGAGGATATCTGTCGCCAGAGCACCATGGAGAAGCTTATCAGGGGGTGGGAGGCGGTGGTTAACTTTGCGGCGGAGACGCATGTCGACCGTTCTTTAATGGAACCGGAGAAATTTCTGAGGACAGATGTCTGGGGGGTCTTTTCTCTTTTAGAGGCCAGCCGCAGGTGTGGTCTCAAGAAATTCCTGCAAATTTCCACGGATGAGGTTTACGGCAGTCTCATCCGGGGGACAGCCCGGGAAAGCAGTTGCCTTTCTCCTTCCAATCCTTATGCTGCCAGCAAGGCTGCGGCTGACCTGCTGGCTTTTTCCTACTACAAAACTTATGGGCTGGCAGTTTCTGTGGTGCGCAGCACCAATAATTTTGGTCCCTTCCAGCACCCGGAAAAGATGATTCCTCTTTTCATTACCAACGCTCTGGAAAACGAGAAATTGCCGCTCTATGGCGACGGCCGGCAGGTGCGACAGTGGCTCTTTGTAGAGGATAACTGCCGCGCAATTCTTATGATTCTACAGCGCGGTCAGACCGGCCAGGTTTATCATGTTTCTCCCGGGGTTGGCCACCGAAATATTTCCATTGCCAGAATGATTCTAAGACTGCTTGGCAAACCAGAATCGTTGCTGCAGTCTGTGAAAGACCGGCCGGGACACGACCGGCGCTACTGTCTTTCCAGTGAGAAGATGCGGAAACTGGGCTGGCGGCCTGAGTGGTCACTGGAGAAGGCGCTGGCCGCAACGGTGAAGTGGTATCAGGAAAATCCTGGCTGGTGGGGAGCTCTGAAAAAGGGTGCCTTCCAGGAGTATTACCGGAAGCAGTACGGCGGGCAGACTTGTTGACGCCAATTTTCAGCAGCGGTATAATTAACTTTTGCGCTGAGGCATCGCCCCCATCGACTAGAGGCCTAGGTCACCACTCTTTCAAGGTGGTAGCACCGGTTCGATTCCGGTTGGGGGCGCTTTTTAACGCTCTTCCGGGATTTTCAGTTTCTGGCCGACAAAAACAGAGGGTTTTTTCAGTTTGTTTACTTCTATCAGGACGGCGGTGGTGGTACCGTATTTTCTGGCAATCCCGCTGAGGGTGTCGCCTGGTTTTACGGTGTAGCTTATGTAGGTGGTTGTTTCCTTAGTTAGTTTTTCTCTGGTGGCCTCGGCTGAGGCTGACCTGGAAAGACCAAATTTTTGGCGGAGGGTCTGGATTTCACTCTCCTGCCGGACAATTTCATCGACCAGTTGATTGATTTTCAGGTTCATTTCGGAGCGAAGTTCCTGAAGCATTTTTTCGTTGATGGCCGGCCTTTTCAAGGAAGAAATCTCACTTTCCTGACGGGTGATTTCCTTCAAAAGTGCTTCTTTAACCTGACTGCTTTCCTGCCGGGCCTCTCTTATTTTGTCTTCAAGGGTCCGCTGCTCAGTTTCCAGAGAAGTCAACCTGGCCGCGTATTTCTCCAGAGTGCTGGACAGACCGCTCTGATAGTTCTTCAGGCTGGTAATCTCGTTCTGGAGTGACTGCAGGGCTGTGATGGAGGTGCTGAGGGCATTCATCAATTCGTTCTGCCGCTGTTTGAGCGCCTCAATCTCGCGGCGAAACTCCAGGTTTTTATTTTCCTGCTCAGTGATATTCTTATTGAGAGCCTCCCGGAGCTGGTAATCTAAGTCACTGATCTTGCCGGTCAGTTCTCGCACCTGTTTGGTCAGGTTTTCCAGGCCTTCACTCAGCGCCGCGCGGTCCTCGGCCGCTGATTTTGATTGGTTTTCAGTCTTGCGGTTGAGTTCGTCCCGCAGGTCTTCCACCTTGCTGTCCAGATGCTGAAGGTTCTGTGCGACTTCCTCCTTGAAGGTGGCCAGGTCGGTCTCTTTTACCATGGTCTCGCACCCGGTCAGGGCCAGAAAAAACAAGGGCAGCAACCAGAGTTTTCTTTTCATAGACTGTCTCAGTCAAGAGAGAGTTTAAATTCACACCGGCGGTTTTTCGCCCAGGCTTCCTCGTTGGAACGCGGATCAGCCGGTTTGTCCTTTCCGTAGCTGGTAGTAAACAATCTGCCCGGCGCTACCCCCAGGGTAATGAGATAGCGCCTGGCGCTGAGACTGCGCTGTTCTCCTAAAACAAGGTTGTACTCTCTGGTCCCGCGCTCGTCGCAATGGCCTTCAATCATGACCTTGACGGCAGGGTTCTGGAGAAGGTAACCGGCAATTTCCTTCAGGATAGCCTGGGCTTCTAACTTGAGGTCATAGCGGTCAAAATCAAAGTAGATATTCTGGAAAACCCGGGCTGCCTGCGGGGAAATTTCTGCAGGAGAGACAAACTTGGTCCCTGGTGGAACAGGCGTCTGGGGAATATCTTCTCCTTTGGTAGCCATAGCAATCTGGGTCGGAGAGGCCTGGGAAGGTGGCGCCGGAGTGGCCGGGGTGACCTTTGGTGGTGGCACCGACGGCTGGGGTTGGATCGTCGGCGTCGGTACCGGCACCTCTGCTGGAGCTGGCGTCTCAGCCGGTACTTTCGCCGTCTCCGGAGGCTTTCTCTGCTTCATGACTTCCGGACAGCATCCTGCAAGAACTAACATGCCTGAAACCGCCGCTACAAAAATCCAGTACCTCATTTCAACCTCCTTGGCCGTTCCTGGTTTGACCTCTTAAAACGACCAGCTTGGACTGAAACAACTGAATTTTCCTCTAATTAATTGTCTCTTTTCCCGGGTGATAATGTCAATAACGCCTAAGGTGGCCGGTCTGGTGCTGACTCGGGTATATACCAGGTGGCGACTGTCAGGCGCCCAGGAAATGTCCTCGGCCCCCAGGTTTTCGTCAATGATAATGGTCTCTCTGCTTTTAACTTCATACACCGCCAGGCCATAACTGCCGGACCGGGAAAAAACATATGCCACAAAGTGGCCGTCGGGTGACCAGGCCGGTGAGGTGCAGTAGTTGGATAGATAACTGATGCGCCTTACCTGAAAGCCATTTCTGTCCATCAGAAAAATTTGAGGTTTTCCCTGTCGGTCCGAGACAAAAGCCAGAGTTTGTCCATCAGGGGCAAAGGCTGGCGAACTGTCAATGCATTTATTTTCTGTCAACCGTTTTAAAGTCCTGTCTTTTTCCTTGAACAGATATATCTCCGGATTGCCACTTTTGCTGAGGACTACCGCCACTTCTTCTGTTTTCGGGCAGACAGAAGCACAGGCGTTCAGCCCTGGTTCAGCCAGGAAGGTACTCAACTTTCGTGAAGTCAGGTCAAACCGGGCGAGTTTCGGCCATCCGTGTTCGTAGGAGACAAGTAGTAGACTGTTGTTTTCCCCAAGCCACCTCGGGTAATGAACCATAAAGGGAAAGTCGGTCAGCGGTCGGTCATTTTCGCCATCGGCGTCAATACAATAAATCTGGTAGTTACCGGTTCGGTCAGAGACATAGGCGATTTTACTGGAAGCTATCCCGGGCTTTCCTGTGAGTTTGAAAACAAGGTCATCGGCTACCTGGTGGGCGAAGCGGCGGGGCTCAGATTGCTCAGGATAGTCGTGATTCCAGAGTATTTCCCGGTCGGAGGGGTCTTCAACGGTAAAGGATATTTTTCGGTCAACAAGGCTGGAAGTGAGAAGCAGGGAGGAAACACGAAGGCTCTTTTCCCTTTCCATGTTTTCTGGAAGGACAAAACAAAGTTCCGGAATAATAAAGTAGCCGGAGTAATCAAGGTCCTGTTTCAAAACAGCAGCAAATTTCTCCCAGAAGGCCGTTCTGGACTCGCTCAGCAGGATAACCAGAGGCACTTTCTGGCTGAGATTCTGACTGATCTGCAGGAAAACACGGGCTCTCACTGTGGCTGTACTCAGAAAAACAAGCAGTAAGGTCATGGACAGAATACGTTTCATCCGCTACCTCCTGACTTTTCCTCCGGTTCTGTTGAAGACTTTAAGTTGTTTTTTTAGTCTTTTCTTGTTTCCGCCAGTGCTTTTGTAAGTCCTTATTTCCCTGCCCTTCCCCCCACTCTTAAAAAGGAAGGGAATAACTGGCGAACGATTTGCGAAGGCACAGATACAAGACAAGACGAAAAGCGGATGCGTTCGGTAAGCGGCCCGGAAAAGTGCATCCGGGACGCAATACCTTACTCGGCGGTGTATGAATTCGCCACCTGGCGAATGAGTTCGCCGAGCTACCGATTTCGGCGTAGTCCTTGTCTGTGCCGGAGCACTCTCCAGTGAGCCAGTTTGTTCCCTTTCTTTTCATTCCTCTTTTATTCCTTTTTTGGTTCTGCCTTTCCTTATCTCTCTCCCTATCCTT
>JAKPFT010000060.1 GCA_029551285.1 bacterium
CTCGGCGGTGTCTGAATTCGCCACCTGGCGAATGAGTTCGCCGAGCGACCGATTTCGGCGTAGTCCTTGTCTGTGCCGGAGCATTCTGAGTGAGCCAGTTTGTTCCCTTTCTTTTCATTCCTCTTTTATTCCTTTTTTGACACTACCTCCCTCTCTGGCAAAAAAGTTTTTCACCGCCTTCAGGTTATCGTTTACCTTAGCCATCGCCTGAAGTAACTGCTGGATATATTTCTCGCTTCCCAGAAGGTGCGGATGCATAAGTATTGCCCCCTCTTTCTCCACCACATTTTCCGTTACCGGAAGCCTCAGACTTCGGTAGTCCTGAATTTCTTCCCGGTAGGGTACAGGACTGGTGGCGTCGTAAAGATTGAGCAGCGGGTGACGATAAACCGGAAGATACGGTGTGCCCAGAGGGCATCCCTCAGCTGCCAGCGCTGTTAGATACTGGCTCCGGGGCAGCCCGGAGGCCTTTTTCTCATCATAATGAAGGGTCAGAGCATAATAGGACTGCCTGGTCACCCGCGGATCCCGTCGGGCTGCTCTTACCGGTCCAGCCAGTTTCTTCATCCCTTCCGCCAATCGGAAAGCATTCTCCTCCCTGATCCTCAGGTGTTCTGGCAGACGCCGCAGCCCCCCCCTTAGCAGAACAGCTTGCATCTCCGTCATCCGATAATTGTGACCGTAGCGATTGCCGGGAGTGGCCAGGTCAGGTTTCCAGCCAACATGCTTCAGGCAAAAGGCAGTTTCAAAAACCTGCTCGTCATGACAACTGATGGCGCCACCTTCCCCGCAGGTGAGAACCTTTGACTGCTGAAAACTGAAGCTGCCGGCATCTCCGATGGCCCCGGCTCCGAAGTTTCGCCAGCGACTGCCGTGCTGGTGAGCAACATCTTCCACCACCTTCAGAGAGTATTTTTTCGCCAGAGATAGCACCCCGTCCATGTCGCACATACACCCGTATAGATGAACCGGGATAATCGCTTTAGTTTTCAGAGTAATGGCTTTCTCCGCCGCTTTCACATCAAGGCAGTAAGTTTCCGGGTCAATATCCACGACGACCGCATTGGCGCCGACATCCAGCACAGCCTGCAAGGTGGCCACCCAGGTTAAAGCCGGAACAATCACTTCATCTCCGGGTTTTACTCCCACCGCCTGCAGACTGCACTGCAAGGTTACCGTTCCGTTGGCCAGCAGCAGAACATGTTTGCAGCCTAAAAATGACGCAAACTCGCTACAGAAGGCGCGCTCATGTGGTCCAAGCCAGGACCACTGACCGGAGCGCACCACCGCTTCCATCCAGGCTACCTCCAGTTCCCCGCTCACCGGCCATGATGGTGCACATTCTGTCACCACCGGCGCACCACCCAGTAAAGCTAACTTTGAAGTCATTATTTTTCTCCTGGTTAGATGACTTAGATGACTAAGTTTAGTCACTTCTTACCGGGCTGTCAATGGCGGGGCCTGACCGGGAGGATTAAAACTGCCAGCCAAAAATAGTGGCGGCATTCTTCCAGAAAAATAGTTCTCTGGTTTCCTGGCCGGCCTGGAAGTAGTCCAGCAGCCGCACCGACTGGACATACCAGAGGGAAACTGGCGGATTGTCGGTACCAAAAACAAACTGGCGCAGGTAGCGTCTGGCTAAATTTTCCTCCTCGCTGGACCAGTCAGCACCGGGGAAGGAACTCAGGGCTTGCTTAATTTTGCTGAGATGGAAGTCTGAACCGCCGCCACCGCAGGGACACAGATAAACATTGGGATAGGTACAACTGAGCGTTAAACCTTCCTGGAAATGGGGCTCTCCTGGATGGCCCAGGATAACTTTCAGGTTCGGGAAGCATCGGACGACGCGGTCTAAGAGATAGGGTCGCATAAAATCAGAATTCACCCCGTAAATTCTGTCTTCCGGATGAGGGGCAACGATACCCACATGGAAAAGAATCGGCAGTTTGAGTTTTTCGGCTTTTTCGTAAAAAGGGAAATATCTTTCGTCACTGTAAGGCGCTTCCGGTGAGATAAACTTCAGACCGCAAAAGCCCTGCTCCTTTAACTGCTCCACCTTTTCCGCCCGGTCGCGAAAAGGACCTCCCAGCTCCACATGTCCCAGCGCCGCAATGATGTCCGGAAACTGGCGGCTGGCTTTCAAAACCTCGTCATTTCCCAGGTAACCCTTTTGCTGCCATTGTTTGCCCAGAGCCAGGACACAGAACTTTACCACACCCTGCTTTTCCCATTCCCGAACCAGTGCGGCCAGGTCACAACCCTGTCGCAGATGACCGTGGACATTGATAATTTTCTGCCTGGCCATAGTCTCTCCTTTACGACCCCGACTTCCATCTCGCCAGGCCGTGCCTGCCAATTCCTGGCAGCATCGTTTCCCACCAGTTTTCTCCAACCTTCTTCCAGGCAAGATGACTTCCGGAACTTCTCTCCGGAGAAAGAAGAAGACCGCTGACTGGAGCGGTTACTGATTTTACCCGAAGGGGAATGTCCACCGGCCCGGCCAGCGGGCCACAGCGCACCAGGCTCAGTCCGGAAAAACCGTCTTCCCAGGCAAGCCAGTCCACTCTCAGTTCGGGAAAGCCGAAAATCAGGAACTCCCTGGTGACATCGCCGGCCAGCCAGGTTAAGATTTCCAGAATCTCAGCCACGTTGTATGGTTCCTTCCAGTAACGGCTGTCAATACCATCGTAGCGAACATTGTAGCCGCTGCGGAAACTTCGCGGCTGATGAACATAGTGCACCTGCGGCAGATAGGCTACCCGGCCGTGGTGAAACTCAGACAGGGCCAACTGACCCGTTTTGAAAGAAACTCTTGTCTGGCGATGGGGATCAAAACTGACGGTTTCTGTAATCTGCCCTGAAGAGACGGCAGTCCTTTCCTGGAAAAGATGCTGAAAAGCAAAGTCCAGCCGCCGCCGTCCCCAGCAGTTGTATTCCGCAGTTCTTTCGGTAATCAGTAACCGACCGCCCCGGGCCACAAAGTCAGTAATCACTTCTACCTGCCGGTCAGAGATAAACTCGCAGTTAGG
>JAKPFT010000061.1 GCA_029551285.1 bacterium
CGTCCCGGATGGAATTGCCCGGTCCGCTTACCGAACGCATCCGCTTTTCGTCTTGTCTTGTATCTGTGCCTTCGCAAATCGTTCGCCAGTTATTCCCTTCCTTTTTTGACACAGTGGGGGGTAATGGCGGAGAGATAAGGACAGGCAGAACCAAAAAAGGAATAAAAGAGGAATGAAAAGAAAGGGAACAAACTGGCTCACTCAGAATGCTCCGGCACAGACAAGGACTACGCCGAAATCGCTGCTGGTGTGAACTCGCTCGCCCAGAGGCGAGCTGGAGACACCGCCGAGTAAGGTATTGCGTCCCGGATGTGCTTTTCCGGTCCGCTTACCGACCGCTGCCGCTTTTCGTCTTGTCTTGTAACTGTGCCTGCGCAAATCGTTCGCCAGTTATTCCCTTCCTTTTTTGACACAGTGGAGGAGGGGAATAAGAAGTTGCAAAACTATTCAGAGACAGGAAAAGACTAAAAAACAAATTGAAGTCTTTGACAGAGGAGGAAATAACCAGAGGAGGCCAAATGAAGAACAAAATTCTTCAGGAGACCGAAACGAAGATGAAGAAAGTTCTGGATTTCTTCGCTAAGGAAATCAGCAGTTTGCGGGCTGGCCGGGCTTCGGTCTCTTTTCTGGAGGGGATTCTCGTGGACTACTATGGGGCCAAACTGCCCATTAACCAGCTGGCCACGGTTACTATACCTCAGCCGCAGCTCCTGGTAGTTCAACCATGGGATAAGACGATCACGGATAAGGTGGTAAAGGCTATCCAGGCAAGCAATCTTGGCCTCAATCCCCAGGCTGACGGCAGCACCATCCGTATTTCCGTACCTCCTCTCAGTGAGGAGAGACGGAAAGAGATCGTCAAGGTTTTAACCAGGATGACCGAGGAAGCCAGGGTGGAACTGCGGGAAATTCGCCGAAAGGCCAATGAAGAACTGAAAACCAGCGAAAAGAACAAGGAAATTTCTGAAGATGACCTTTACCGGGGTATGGAGGAGGTCAAAAAAGTGATGGACAAAATGATGGAGGAACTGGAAAAGAAAGCCCGGGAAAAGGAAAAGGAGATTATGGAGGACTAACCCGCCGATATTATGGAGGGAAAAAAATTTGTTGTGGCTATTGACGGTCCAGCAGGAGCCGGGAAAGGAACGGTCGCCCGGCTGGTCGCGCAACGGCTTGGATATCTTTACGTGGATACAGGTGCAATGTACCGGGCGGTAACCTGGAAAGCCCTGAGAGTGGGGGCCGACTTAACCGATGAGAATCAGCTGGCTACGATAGCCGCCAATCTTTCCCTGAATTTTCATGAAGGAAAAGAGGGCTATCGGGTTCTGGTTGACGGACAGGATGTCAGCGAGAAAATCCGGGATGAAGAAATCAGTCAGAAAAGCCATTATGCCGCCTCCAGCCTTCTGGTGCGGCAGGTTCTCTGGGCGAAGCAACGTCAACTTCGAGTAAAACACCATTTAGTAATGGAAGGTCGGGACATCGGCAGCATTGTTTTTCCTGATGCCCAGGTTAAAATTTACCTTGATGCTTCTCTAAAAGAGCGGGCTCGCCGGCGCTATCTCCAGCTTAAGGAAAAGGGACTGCCGGCAGACCTGGAGGCTATTAAAAAGGAGATAGCCCTGCGCGACGAACGGGATTTGCACCGGTCCATCGCGCCGCTGGTCCGTCTACCGGAGGCTGTTTATCTGGATACTACCAACCTTACGATTGGCGAAGAGGTTGAGATTATTGTAAACGTGTGCCGGCAGCGTGGCGCACCCGACCCTTCTAAATAACCACAGGCTCAGCTGCGCCTGGCTGCCAGGGCAAGTTTGGTGGCTGTTTCCCCGCCATTGACTAAGTAAAGAAGAGGTAACGGTCGGTCAGTGCCTTCCAGATAAGGCGGTCGCTGGCTCCAGGGAACAACGGAGATAACATTAGCCAGATCCATCCAGTACTGCAGTCTGGCCGGCTTCAATCCCCAGACCATGTGGAAATGGTTAGCCGGAGTGTAATGTTTGTATTCTCCCATGCTCGCAAACCTTGGAACGACAAAAGTGTGCGGCCAGGTGGCGGTGGAAGTCTGACAGACAGCCTGAGCCAGTTTTTCAGGCAGGTCAACACTCTGGGCTTCGTCCCAGATCAGAGAGAAAGCTCTGGTAAGACTGCTGTATGCCAGCCGTCCGGCAATACCATGGAGGCCACCGGGAGAGATAAAGGTAACCGAATTGCCCAGCCCCGGGAAGTACCCTTCATCAGCCAGAGGGAAGGAAACACGTTTCATAATCTCCTCAACAGAACTGCCAGGTAAGGCCGCCCAATCAAAAGAAGCACTCCCGGAATTGTCACCGTCAACAAACCCCTTTTTCTCCCAGATTTCAGTCCCCTTAAGAGAAACACCAATCTTTTCTGCCAGGGCTTTTATTTCCCAGGGTTCCCATACCTTGCGAAAATCCATGAACAACGGTGGATTACCAGCCGTGAGATAGGTAAAGAAAAGCATGGTGAGTAAACCCTGAACATCGGCTTCGGTAGCATAAGGCAAGGGTGCTTTCCGCCCGCGGTGGTCAAAAGTGGAGTTGAAAAGTGACTCCATAACATCAGCCACCGGCAAGGGAATTCCGCGACGGTCCGAGCCCCATTCTAACTGGCTCATGAAACCGCCGCCGACAGCGTTCAGTTCTTTCATCAGATCCCGAACAACCAGGTACATAGCCAGAGAAAGATTGAATCTTTCCCCATCAGCCTCATTTCTCAGTTCCAGTCTGTCTCCTGCCAGCGCATCAATCCAGGCGCGGAGTTCCTTCAGCTCTTTAGCATCGTAGGCTTTCTTGCTGAGCATGTCACTCAAAAGTTTCATGTCCAGTCGGGTAATCTCCAGTCCAAAGGTATGACGGGTGGGAATGACATGAGCCAGTGCTGTCTCCATTCCCATAGAGTCATGTCCGAAGATAACCACGCGTCGGCCTTTGAGGGCCTGATAGGTGAGGGCTGCCTGACACCAGTCAATGAGACTCTCTGCAGTCGCCTGACTCATGGGCGGCTCCTCTCCGGTATCAGGCCAGTTTCCGACATTAATGTGCATCAGTCTTCCGTACTGAGCAATTGCTCCGCTGCAAGCCTGGGTATAAACCACACCCGGTTTGGGACCACTGTTTCCACAGGTAAGATTAATAGGGGTAGTTTCTGGAAATTGCTGGAGAAGGGAAATAAGCGTCAGCTGCGGGAAGGCCCAGGTATCAGGCAGGCCAACCAGAATCTTGACGCCGGCGGCCTCAAACTGTCGGGCGACAATATCAGCCTGTTTTTCCCCGTCAATCAGCACATTGCTATAAACTACCGGAACCACTTCCCCACCCACAAAATTCAAGTTTTTTGCCAGCAGCTCTGCGGTCAGGCGCACTATATTTCGCGCTCTTTCCCGGGAGGCTTCGTCCAGCCTTGGGTCGCAGGGTGCAAAAACCCCGACGGTGGGAACCTTGCCTGGAGTTATCTCTTCCTCACTCACACACCGTGGCTTGTTCATTGTTTCCCCCTGTTTTTCACCTTTCGTGATAAGTAAGGATAGCCTCAGCAGGTCGTTAGCGGTGTCGGCCCGGTCTCATCTGGTTTCTATTTCGTTCCGAAGGACTTCTCCTGATTTCAGGATTCTTTTTTCGGGCAAAGGCGGCTTCCCGTTCCCTGGCCAGTTCTTCAGGCGTCAGGGTCTGCTTCCGGCTCAGCCTGACCCGTCCTGTTTCGTCAATCCCGATGACCTTCACCCTAATTTCTGACCCCACGGAAAGCATGTCTTCCACTGAGTCCACATGGTGTCCGGAAAGTTCTGAAATGTGGACCATCCCCTCCTGGGTGGGAAGAATTTTTACCAGCGCGCCAAAAGGTAGAATTTTAGTGACGACACCATTGTAAACCTTGCCAACAGTAGCCTCTTCCGTGAGAGCCAGAATTTCAGCCTGAGCCTGATCACAGGCAGCAGCACTGGCCGACGAGATATGAACGGTGCCGTCGTCTTCTACGTCAATTTCCACGCCGGTCCGTTCGATAATACTACGGATGGTCTTGCCTCCGGGACCAATTACCAGGCCGATCTTATCCGGTTTAATCTTGAATGTTACCATTTTGGGAGCGTAAGGGGATACGGATGGCCTGGGTGCGGACAGAGCGCTATTCATCTTTTCCAGAATCTCAAGGCGGCCTTCCCGGCTCTGGCTCAGGCACTTCTCCAGAAGCTCCATCGTGAAGGCGCTGGTCTTCACATCAAGCTGAAAACCGGTGATGCCACGGGCAGTACCGGCCACCTTCAGGTCCACATCCCCGTAATGGTCTTCCTCACCGGCGATGTCAGTTAAAATGAGATGGCAGTCATTTTCCGTAATCAGCCCCAGGGCTATTCCAGCCACATGGCGGCTGATGGGAACGCCGGCGTCCATGAGAGCCAGACTGCCAGCGCAGACCGTAGCCATTGAGGAAGAACCGTTAGACTCAAGAATGTTAGCCACAATTCTGATAGTATAGGGAAATTGCTCCTCACCAGGAATTACCCAGGAGAGTGAACGTTCGGCCAGGGCTCCGTGCCCTATCTCTCTCCTTGAGGGAGACCGCATCGGAACTGCTTCTCCGACACAAAACGGCGGAAAATTGTAATGGAGCATAAAGCGCTTTGTTGTTTCCTCAAAAAGGCCGTCAATTCTTTGTTCGTCGTGTTTAGCCCCCAGGGTAACGGAGGCAATACACTGTGTCTGGCCCCGCGTGAAAAGGGCGGAACCGTGGTTTCTTGGAAGAAGTCCAACCTTGATGTCAACAGGACGAATTTCTTTTGCCCCCCGCCCATCCAGGCGCCGGCCAGTATTAAGGATAAGTTTTCTGATTCTGTCTTCCAGAGCGGCTTCAAAAAGAGAGGCGGCCAGTTCTTTCTCTTCCTCCGGACAATTAAGGAGAAATTGCTCCTTCAATTTTTCATAGAATTGAGCCCTGGCTGATTTTTCTGGATACTGGTAAGCCTGAGGCAGTTGTTCATCCAGCCATTCTTCTGCTCGCTGCTTCCAGGGAGAGTCCTGCGTTAGCGACCAATCCGGTTTTTGCACCCACCACTCATGCTGAACAGATAGAAGACTGGAAAGATGTTTCCAGCCGAAGGCAAGTGCCTCCAGAAATTTATCTTCTGAGATCTCACGGCAACTACCCTCCATCATGATAATTGATTTTTCCGTACCTGACAGTAGAAGATTGATTTCACTTCTTTCCAGATGGGAAAGCCCCGGGTTAAGGATAAACACATTATCAACTAGACCCACGCGGACGGCGGCCACCGGACCATTAAAAGGGATGGGAGAACTGCACAGCGCCGCTGAAGCTCCGAGAACAGATAGAACTTCCGGGTCATTATCCGTGTCAGCGGAAAGAAGCAGACTGGTAATTTGAACGTCATGGTTGTAAGTTGACGGAAAAAGCGGGCGCAGCGAGCGGTCAATGACCCTGGAAGTGAGAACTTCTCTTTCCGTCGGCCGGCCTTCCCTCTTAAAAAAACCACCGGGAATTTTCCCTGCCGCTGAGGTTTGCTCCCGGTACTCGCACATGAGGGGCAGAAAATTAGCGTCCTCTCGTGGCTGGTCTGCAGCCACAGCGGTAGTAAGCACGATGGTATCACCACTCTGAACCCAGACAGCACCATGGGCCTGTTTGGCCACATCCCCTTTCTGCATACTTATTTTCTTTCCTGCGACTTCAATCTCAATCTTCTCCATAGGAGCACATCCTTTTGTGTTGTTACTTGCGCAACTGAAGCTTTTTCAGAACTTCCTGGTACCGGGCCGGATCGGTGCTTTGCAGATAGCGAAGAAGCCGGCGTCGGCGGCCAATGAGTTTAAGAAACCCCCGCCGTGAGTTTGTATCCTTCCGGTGCTTTTTAAAGTGCTGACTCAGAGCCTCAATCCTTTTGGTTAGCAGGGCCACCTGAACCTCGGGTGAACCGGTGTCTTTCTCGTGTCGACCAAAGTTCTTCTCAATCTCCAGTTTGACAGTTTTCTCCAGCATTGGTCATTCTCCTGTACTGTAAGGGGTAGATTACCTTTCCTTTACCGATTATTATACCGTGTCAGGCTGCTCTGTCAAAATCCTGTTCTCCCGGGTGACGGAGAGGGCAGGCATCATTGCCACAGGAATGATTTTATGGTAGATTAAAAAGAATGGAAAGCGTCAAAGCCGTAAGAGGTATGAGAGACCTTCTCCCGGAAGAACTGGAGCGCTGGCAGTCTTTTGAGGAAAAGGCGCGTCAGTTGCTGGCCCGGTACGGATATCAGGAGATAAGAACGCCTGTGGTGGAGGAGAAAGGACTCTTTGAAAGAAGTGTCGGTGAGCAGACAGACATTGTCACCAAGGAGATGTACACCTTTCTTGACCGTAAAGGGAGAAAGCTGGCTCTGAGACCGGAAGGGACGGCTTCTGTGGTTCGGGCTTATCTTGAGGCCAACTATTTCCAGAAAAGAAAAATCAGCCGCTTCTGGTACCTGGGTCCAATGTTCCGCTATGACCGACCCCAGAAAGGACGCTACCGTCAATTTTACCAGCTGGGCGTGGAAGTCTTTGGCGGGCAGGACCCATTTTTTGACGTGGAGGTCATGGCCTTAATGTTTTACCTTGTTAACTCCAGCGGAGTGACGGACCTTACCATCCATCTCAATCACCTGGGATGTGCTCAATGTCAGCATAACTACCTGGGTGTGCTCCAGAAATTTGTCCGGCCCCGCGCCGGGTTCCTCTGCTGTGACTGCCAGCGGCGTCTGGCAAGCAACACCCTTCGTATCTTTGACTGTAAGAATGAGCGCTGTGCCGAGGTTCTTGAAGAAGCTCCGCTGCCAGGTAATTATCTGTGTCAGGTTTGCCAGGACCGTTACGAAAAGGTTCACACAGGGTTGAAAGCACTTGGCCTATCTGTGTTTGAGGATAAGCGTCTGGTGCGGGGACTTGATTACTACACCGGGACAGTTTTTGAAGCCATGACCGGCAGAGAGACTAACGCGGTCGCCGCAGGAGGACGCTATGATACTCTGACCATGGCTCTGGGAGGTCCAGCCATCCCGGCGGTGGGCTTTGCCATAGGGCTGGACCGTTTGATGGCGCTCTGTTCGGAAACATCAAGTAAACTACCAGTTATCAGGGCTATTTTCCTCGGAGAAGAAGCCAGGAAAAGAGGCTTTCTCCTGCTGGAAGAATTGAGAAGGGAAGGACTGCGGGTGGAGACAGATTATGAGGAGCGCCCTTTGAAGAACCACCTGCAAACTGCCAGTCGGGAAAAAGTTGTCTGGTGCCTGATCCTGGGGGAGAATGAGTTGAACCGTGAGCAGTTTGTGATCAAGAATATGGAAACCAGGCGGCAATATGAAATCAGTTTTAACGGAGCGGGCCAAAAGGTAAAGGAACTGGTATGCTGAGAACTCATACCTGCGGTGAGTTAAACCGGGCGATGGTCAGCCAGCAGGTAGTTCTGGCCGGCTGGGTTTTTTCCGTTCGTGACCACGGTTCCCTGAAGTTTATTGACCTGCGTGATCGTTCCGGTGTAATTCAGTTAGTCTGTTCACCAGGTGAGATGTCTCCGGAATTAGTCTTTAGGGTAAATCAGCTCAGAGACGAATGGGTAGTCCAGGTAAAAGGAACGGTGGTTCTAAGGCCCCCGGAGACGGTTAATCCCAGGATACCGACCGGCGAAATAGAGGTTAAAATTAGTGACTTACTGATTCTGAATTCCTGCCAAACTTTGCCCTTTGAACTCAGCAGTCCTGTTCAGACAGGAGAGACCATCCGCCTGGTTTATCGTTTTCTGGATTTGCGGCGACCGCAGCTACAGAAAAACTTGCTGGTGCGAAGCAGTTTTGTCCATGTATTGCGTGAATTTCTGATTGAGGAGGGATTTGCGGAGATTGAAACCCCGATGTTGACAAAAAGCACGCCCGAGGGAGCGCGAGATTTTATTGTTCCCTCCAGGCTCAATCCGGGACGGTTTTACGCCCTGCCGCAGTCTCCACAACTTTTTAAGCAGCTCTTGATGGTGGCAGGCTATGACCGGTATTTTCAGATTGCCCGTTGCTTCCGGGATGAAGACCTGCGGGCGGATCGCCAGCCTGAATTTACTCAGGTTGACCTGGAGATGTCCTTTGTAGATGAAGATGATGTGATGAGTCTAACGGAGAGGTTGTTGCACCGGGCGATAAAGAAAACCTTTAATGTGGAGTTAAAGATACCGTTCCCCAGAATAAATTACCAACAGGCCATTGACCACTATGGAACAGACAAACCCGATCTCCGTTATCACCTGACCATCCATGACTACACACCTGTTTTCCAGACCAGCCAGGTGGAAGTGCTTAAGAAGGCTCTCCAGGCCGGTGGTGTCGTCCGTGGTTTCACCGTAGCCGAAGGAGAAAAAATCTCAGCCACAGATATCCAGGAGTTTGACCGCCTGGTCAAAGAACGAGGCCAGACCGGTCTGGGATGGATACGTTTCCGTCAGGATGGTCTACAGTCGCCGCTGAAGAAATTTTTAGAGGCAGAAACACTCCAGGCCCTTCGGCCGGAGCCGGGTTCAAAAAACACCCTTTTCTTTTTTCTGGCAGGGGCCAGGGAAAAAATTGCCGCTGTTCTGGGAGAACTGCGGACCACTGTTGCTGAGAAACTGTATCGGCTTGACCCTTATGACTGGCGTTTCTGCTGGGTGGTGAAGTTTCCCCTGTTAGAATTTGATCCGGAAGGTCGTCGGTGGCAGTCGCGGCACCATCCTTTTACTTCTCCCTTTCCAGCCACAATTGAAGCCCTTGACGGTAAGCCGGAAGAGATTACTTCCCGCGCCTATGACCTGGTCCTGAATGGAACGGAAATCGGTGGCGGCAGTATCCGTATTCACCAGCGAGCCCTCCAGGAGAAAATCTTTGAAATTATTGGTCTGCCCCGGGAGAAGTACCTGAAACAATTTGGTTTTCTGCTGGAGGCCCTGGATTGCGGTGCTCCACCGCACGGCGGGATTGCCCTGGGTCTGGACCGGCTGATGATGCTTTTGCTCGGGGTGAGTTCCATCCGGGAGGTAATGGCCTTCCCCAAGACGCAAAAGGGCGTGTGTCTTATGACCGGGGCGCCGGGCGAGGTAGATGAAATTCTCCTCCGGGAGAACCGTCTCCGGGTGGAACTGCCGCAAAAATCAGAACAATAAACAGGAAACAAAGGGGGTCATGTGGAAGGGCAAAAAGTGCTGCTGGCCATATTAGCCATTGGCCTGAGCGGCTGCTATACCACGATGCAGCGACCGCTGGCTCCGGAGGACGAAAGTACACTGCGTACCCAGGTGAAACAGGCTAAGGCTATCAGTGAAACAAGTCTGGAAATCAGTAAGGAAAGTGAACGACTGTCCAGAGAAGCCCTGGACAAAGCTAACCAGGCCAACGCCACTGCCGGTAAGGCCTTAGAAGCCGCTAACCAGGCCATTGCCGCCGCCAATGAGGCCAAGAACTTCGCGGCTGCAGAAACCAGTAAGGCCATTGAAGCCGCCAACCAGGCCAGTCAAAAGGCGATTGAAGCTGCCAACCAGTCCAGCGAGAAGGCGATTGCTGCCGCAGAAGAATCTTCCAGAAAGTCCATGGAATATGCCGAGAGAGCGGCCCGGGAGGCTACCAGAGCGGCCAACGAAGCCATCCAGAAGGCAAATGAGGCGATTACCCGGGCTAATGAACTGAGCGAAAAGGCTATGGCTATGGGTAACCAGATACTTGCCGAAATCAACCGGGAACGAGCTACCCGGCGCCTGGCACCTCCGGAAGAACCAATTATTCAGGAAGAACCGATGGTAAAAGGGCAGCGTACTTACCGGGTAAAACCTGGTGATACCCTCGGCAAGATTGCTCATAAGGTTTACCATGATTCCAGGAGGTGGAAAGAGATTTATCAGGCCAACCGGAAGATTTTGAAAGACCCTGACCATCTGGTGGCCGGTATGGAACTGATACTTCCGTGAGCATGTCAGAAATAAAGGAATTTTTTTTCACGACCCGGGAAGCTCAGATTATCTTCGGCCGTTCTGACGAAAACCTGCGTCTTCTGGAAAAACGACTTTCGGTTTCTCTCATCGGCCGAGGTAATGTCCTCAAAATTAAAGGGGAATCCGAACAGGTGGCCAGAGCGGCTTCTGTCCTTACCCGGATGAAGCAACTGCTGGCCCATCGGGAGAAACTGCAGGAATCTGACCTCGACCAGTTGCTTTCCGGGCTAACGGCCGAAGTTGAAAAAGACCACGGACCTTCAGGAAAATCTGCTGAGGGTGTGGTTGAAGTTTTTTCCAGAAGGGACACCGTTCAGGCACAGTCTCCTAAACAGAAGTCTTATGTGGAGGCAATCCGCCAGTATGACCTGATCGTTGGCATCGGCCCGGCCGGAACCGGTAAGACCTATCTGGCTGTGGCCTGCGCCATTGAAGCCGTGAAGAAAAGGCGCTTTCAGCGGATTGTCCTGACCAGGCCGGCTCTGGAAGCCGGAGAAAGACTTGGCTTCTTACCCGGGGACTTAGAGGAAAAGATTAAACCTTACCTTCAGCCAATCTATGACGCCCTTTTTGACCTGATGAAGTACGAAGAGCTGAAACGGTGGACAGAAAGGCGTATTATCGAAATTATTCCGCTGGCTTACATGAGGGGGAGAACTCTGCGGGAAGCATTTATCATTCTGGATGAAGCCCAGAATACTACCACCGGCCAGTTACAGATGTTCCTGACCAGACTTGGTCCGCAGTCACGGGCTGTGATTACCGGAGACATAACGCAGATTGATTCTCCACTGTCTCAGACAACTTCAGGCCTGGTGGAAATCCAGTCCATTCTCAAGGGAGTTCCTGGAATTCGGTTTGTTTATTTTACCCAGCGGGATGTGGTGAGACATCCTCTGGTAAAAAGGATTATCAGTGCTTATCAACGCCACCGTGAGAAAAAGGACAGTGGTCAACATCTGCCCCAGGCAAAGAAAAGTCAGGATAAATTTTGACCGGTTTCAGCAGGCTCTGAAAGCGCTACCCCACTCCCTGTTGCCGGCAGGAAAAGAGATAGTCATCGTCCTGGTCTCGGACAGGAAGATTAGAAAGTTAAATCAGTTGTTTCGTGGAAACAACAGGCCGACGGATGTCCTGAGTTTTCGGACAGGCCGGCAGTCCGGTGAAGTGATTATCTCTGTGGAGACAGCGCGGCGGCAGGCCAGAGAATACGGTCACAGTCTGGAGGAGGAACTGATTTATCTGGTGATCCACGGACTGCTACATCTGGAAGGTTTTACTGATTACTCTCCTGCCGGTTATCAGAGAATGAAGGCCAGACAGGACAGCATCCTGCAGAAAGTCAGAAGAAGCCTGAAAATTAAGGCGAACAAACATGAAATCATCCACTGACCACGACCTTCTCACCAGTTTTAATTCGGCTTTCCGGGGACTACTTTATGTGCTCAAAATGGAGCGGAATTTTCGCGTTCACTTCTTCTGCGGGGCCGTGGTAGTCATCGGCAGTCTTTTCCTTAATCTGACGGTAGCGGAGTTTCTGGCGCTCTTGCTGGTGGTGATGTCCGTGATGGTGGCTGAAGTTTTCAATACCGTGATAGAAATGGTTACTGACAGCCTCTTTAAGGAGTACAGCGTGCAGGCGAAACGAATCAAGGATGTAAGTGCCGCCGCTGTTTTTCTCACGGCAGTCACCGCGGTCATTGCCGGTTATCTCATTGCTGCCAAATACTTCCCCCCTAAGTGGAGGTTTGCCTTTGACAATATTGCTCACTCACCCTGGTATGTGACCTTTGTGGCCCTGATGCTGGTGGCTATTCTGGCGATTGTACTGAAATTCCTCATTAAGCGAGATTCTCTGTTAAGCGGGGGAATGCCCAGCCTTCACAGCGGAATTTCCTTCAGCATCTGGACTGTAGTTTCTTTTCTGACCTTCCGGCAACAGCCGCTCATTTCAGTGCTGGTGCTGCTTCTTTCAATCTGGGTGGCTCAAAGCCGGCTGGAA
>JAKPFT010000067.1 GCA_029551285.1 bacterium
CAGGAGTTGGCGTTACCTCCCGAGAAAAAAGGTCCACCTAAGACGACCCCGCCCTTGCCGCCGGAAAAAAAGTGAATTGTGAGCCACAGGATGGCCTGTCTGAAAAAAAGCCTGTCGGTGTGTTTTCTCCTTGCTTTTTTATGTCCGATGAAGGTTTTTCCCTGGCCCGTAGTAGTCAAAATTTTCTACCCTGACCGGACTTACCTGTCTGCTCTGGCACAGGATGTAGACATCTGGGAAGTAAATCCCGCTTGCGGCTATGTCCTTGGTGTGGTTGAGTTCTCACAGGTGGAAAGGCTGAGGTCTTCCCACTACTCAGTGGAAGTGGATGAGAAACGGAGTGGTTGGCTTTCCTGCCCGGAAAATGTTGTTTTCAGGGCTGGTACCTACCGCACGGTGGAAGAAATTTACGTCTCAATGCTGGGTCTGAGGCACTCTTATCCTTCACTGGTTCAACTGGTTGATTTTGGCGACACGTGGGAGAGAACAACGCCTGGCGGCTTGCCTGGCTATGAACTTCTGGAACTCATTCTGACCAATCAGGAAGTTACTGCTTCCAAACCCGTTTTCTTTCTCCTGGCCGGGTCTCACGCGCGGGAGATGACCACGGTGGAAACAGCCATGCTTTTTGCCGAGTTTCTTCTTGACCAATACGGATACAACCCTGATATTACCTGGTTACTTGACTGGACAGAAATCCATGTAGTTCCTGTCCACAATCCTGACGGAAGGAAGTGGGCTGAGCAGGGTTATTACTGGCGCAAGAACACGGATACCGGGGATGGTTCTGTGGCCTTTCCTTATTACGGCGTTGACCTCAATCGCAACTTTGATTTTCACTGGGATTGGGCTCTGGGCACCAGCGACAATCCAGCCAGTGCTACCTACCGGGGCAGAGCCGCCGCCTCTGAACCGGAAACGCTGGCTCTTCAATTCCGTCTTCTGGAAATTTTTCCTAACCGCTGTTGTCCTCTTTTAGAAAAGCCGGCTGCCCCTGACACCAGCGGGTTGCTTATTAGCCTGCACAGTTACGGAGAAAAGGTACTCTGGCCCTGGGGGGATACGGAATTACCGGCGCCTAATGCTGAAGATCTGGCCAGGCTGGGGGAACGAATAGCCTTTTTTAATAATTACCAGCCGCAGCAGAGCAGTTCTCTTTACCCGACCAGCGGTACGGTTGACGACTGGGCTTACGGGCGGTTGGGCGTGGCTTCTTTAACCCTGGAACTGGGCACTGAATTTTTTCAGGATTACAACTTTTTCCGCGAACGAATCTGGCCGGACAATTGTCTGGCTCTTCTTTATGCCGGTAAGGCCAGCCGGGCACCCTATCTTGTTCCCTTTGGACCGGAGATTACCGCAGTCAGTCTGGAACCGGAAAGGATTGTGCAGGGTGGTCCGGTGAAAATAAAAGGCAGGGCTGATTTGACCAGATTGAAAAGCGCCGGCAGAGAAGCGTCTGGAGACGGTTTTGTGGCCGGGGCTTATTTCAGTGTTGATTCCCCTCCCTGGGTCTCCGGCACTGTGCTGCAGCCTCTGGTTGCCGAAGACGGTACGTTTAATACTCCCGGGGAAGACCTCTCCGGGGTGATAGATACCACCTTTCTCCAGCCTGGCCGACACACTGTTTTCGTTGAAGGTTATAATGAGCGGGGAATACCCGGAGTGGCTAAAGGTGTGTTTCTGACGGTCGTGGATAATCGGGGTGACCTGGATAACAATATGGAAGTTGATATCAGGGACCTTCTCCTGGTATTGAGAATGGTCTTGCAGATGGAAGTGGTCATCGGACAGGAGTCCTACGAATGGCCTTACCCGGAAGAACTCCTGAAAAAGGCAGATTTTTCCGGTGACGGGGTGGTGGAAGTAACAGACGTCATCAGTCTTCTGCGAAAAATAATTGGTCTGCCGTACAATTAATCGGGTATGGTTTCTCATTCAGAAAACAGCCGGTACCCTTCCTATCTGGCGCTGGAGAAAGCGGAGTTTTCCAGAAGGATTGAGCAACTGCGGTCAATGCTGGAAAACTGTCATCTCTGTCCGCGGGATTGCGGGGTAAACCGTCGCGGCGGCGAACGCGGTTACTGCCGGGCTGGAGACAAACTGGAAATTTCCAGTTACGGTGCGCATTTCGGAGAAGAAGATGTTCTGGTCGGCCAGGGCGGTTCCGGAACCATCTTTCTCACCTGGTGTAACTTAAGATGCTGTTTCTGCCAGAATTGGGAGATTTCTCTTCTGGGACAGGGCCAGGTGGTTTCGCCGGAAGAAGCCGCGGGGATAATGTTGAATCTTCAGCAGCGGGGATGTCACAACATCAATCTGGTAACCCCGACCCATTTTACGCCCCAGTTGATAGAAGCGATTTACCTGGCGGCGGAGGAAGGTCTTTCACTCCCGGTCGTCTGGAACTGCGGTGGCTACGAAAGTGTGCCGGTGCTGAAACTTCTGAAAGGTATCGTAGATATTTACATGCCAGACATGAAGTACAGCCGCGGCGAAACAGCCCGGCTTCTTTCCAGCGCTGAAGACTATGTGGAGCGCTGCAAAGAAAGTTTAAGAGAGATGCACCGGCAGGTGGGTGACCTTTTGGTGGTCAACGGTCTGGCCAGACGGGGACTTTTAATCCGCCATCTGGTACTACCCGGCCATGTTGAGGAAAGTCTGGAGATTCTGGAATTCATTGCTCAAGAAATTTCACCGCATAGTTATGTCAATGTGATGGCGCAGTACCGACCCTGCGGTCGCGTTCCCGCATCCCTCAGCCGGCCTGTTTCACTCTCAGAATATGAGCAGGTTATCAGCCGGGCAGCCAGTCTTGGCCTGGTGAGAGGGTTAAGATGACAGCGCTGTCGGACAGGTGTAAAATCAACAGGTGTTAAAAGGTCAAAGTTAGGAAGGAACAGTAACAGAACTAAGGTAGTGTCAAAAAAGGAATAAAAGAAGAATGAAAAGAAAGGGAACAAACTGGCTCACTGGAGAATGCTCCGGCACAGACAAGGACTACGCCGAAATCGGTTGCTCGGCGAACTCGCTCGCCCGGTGGCGAGCTCATACACCGCCGAGTAAGGTATTGCGTCCCGGATGGAATTGTCCGGTCCGCTTACCGAGCGCTGCCGCTTTTCGTCTTGTCTTGTAACTGTGCCTTCGCAAATCGTTCGCCAGCTGTCCCCTTCCTTTTTTGACACAGTGGGGAGAGGAAGGAGAGATAAGGAATTGCAAAACCATTGAGAGAAACAAGAAAAGACTAATTAAGTAATTAAAGTCTTTGATGGAGCCAAAACTGGAGATGGGAGGAACAATGAAAGCAGCCGTAGTCCCTGGTGATGGAACTGTGGTCATTAAGGAAGTACCTGTACCGGAACCCGGACCGTACCAGTGCCTGGTGAAAATTTTAGCCTGCGCCACCTGCACCGGCACTGACCACAAGATTGCCCACCGGGCTTTGCCCTGGCCGATGGACTACCCGGCAATTCTCGGTCATGAGGCCTTTGGTCGGGTGGTGCAGCTGGGTAAGAAGGTTCGTTACCTCAAGGAGGGGGATTTGTTCCTGCGGCCTACCAGTGTCTATCCGGGAGGGAAACTGGGCCAGTACTATTCCGGCTGGGGCGGGTTCGCGGAGTACGGATTGGTCACGGATGTGCAGGCGGCCAGGGAAGATGACCCCGGAGCAGAAATTCCAGGTCTGACGGTTTATCAGCAAAAAGTTCCGGAGAGTTTGGGGCTGGACCCGGCAGACGCCACGATGCTGATTACCCTGAAAGAAACAGCCAGTTTCCTGAAGGTAATTGGTGTGGGCTGGAAGTCTTCCGTGGCTGTCCTGGGCTCTGGTCCGGTGGCCATGGGTTTCTGCTGGTTCGCCAAGGTATTCGGGGCCTGGCCAGTAATAGCCATCGGTCGCCGGGAGGCTGCTGCCGGGCTCGTGAAGAAGGCTGGTGCTGATTTCTACATTAACAACTCCAGGGAAGACATGGCTGGACGGGTAAAGGAATTAACCGAAAACCGCGGAGTTGATTTTGTGGTTGATGCCGCGGGCGACCTGAATCTTTTGAAGGAATCCGCGTGTTTGCTGGCGGTGAACGGCAAACTGGCTCCTTACGCCACCAGCCCTTCCTACCAGTACGTTCTGGACAGAGCCAAAGGGCCGGGGCGCTGGTCATTGTTGTTCTCCGGTCCGGACGAGCCTTCAGCCCATCAGTATTTGCTGGATGCTGTCAGGCTCGGGCTGGTAAATTTGAAGGATTTTTATTCCCACCGCATGCCCCTGAGCAAGATTGCGGAAGGTTTTAAGATGCTGGAACAAAAACAAGCCTTTAAGATTGTCTTTGAAATGGAGGGAAGATGAAAGCCAGAGCGGTGGTTTTTCCGGAGGCGAATCGGTTTGAGGTGAGAGAACTGGAACTGGAGCAGCCTGGAAAAAATGATGTGGTCGTTAAAACCCTGGTGACAGCAATCTCTCCGGGCACGGAAAGGTGGATTCTTCGTGGCAAACATATCGGAAGTCGTTTCCCCTGTGCACCCGGTTATCACCGCATCAGCGTGGTGGAAGAATGCGGTTCGGCCGTCAGAGGCCTGGCACCAGGAGACCTGGTTTATGGTTGTGCCTCCCGCTGGAAGGGAGAAGTCATTTCCATGTGGGGCGCCCACATGGAACGGGCCGTGGCTGACTGGCGTCAGTTTACCTATCTTTCCTCATCATGGTTGAGCCGCCTGGAACTGGAAACACTGTCTCTAACTATCGTTTCCGGAGTGGCCACCCGGGGTATTCGTTTTCTGCAGGTGGGCGAGGAAGATAGAATTGCGATTATCGGAGCGGGGTTCATCGGTTTGTGCGCGGCCCAGCTGGCGGCTTACCGAAACGCTGTGGCTGTTCTCATAGAAACAGACGAAGGCAGAAGGAAGTTTGCCGAAGATCTTGGCTTTACTGCCATCAGTCCTCAGGATGCCAGACTGGAAGAAGTGTTGAAGGAGAAAGCACCGGGCGGGCTGGATATGCTTTACGACACGGTTGGCCACGCGGCGACCACTGACCTTCTGGTGAAGTTTGTGCGGCGTCAGGGGACCATGCTGCTTCAGGCGCAGTACTTTGACAGAGAAAAGTGCGCACTTGACCTGGACCAGATTAAAATCCGCGAGATAACCGTGAAGACAACCTGCGGGGTCTATCGGGAGGACCTCCAGGAAACATTTTCACTGATCAGACGCCGGATTTTGAACATTGCCGCCATGATTACCCACCGGTTTGAGGCTGAAGATATTCTTAAAGGCTACGAAATTCTTCACCGCGGACAACCTTTTAACCTGGGAATAGTTTTCCGCTGGGACAAACGAGTTGTTTAGCGAAAGGAAATCATGGAGAGAAGGAAAAGTCCCTTAATTCAAAAAAACCGGGGAAGATGTCCCCGCCGGGCCATCCACCTTGACTTTCACACCATGCCCGGAATTACCGACATCGGGAAAAATTTTAAATCGGAGGAGTTTGCCCGGACACTGCGCCATTCCGGGGTTGACTACATCACCGTCTTTGCCAGGTGTAATCTTGGTTTTGCCTATTATCCCACAAAGGTTGGTATTCCCTATCCCGGGCTGAAAAAAGATTTGCTGGGAGAAATGGTAGAAGCCTGCCACCGCTACGGTATTCGCGCCGCAGCCTACATCAACGCGGGTCTGGACCACGAGCATGCCCTCCGGCACCGGGAGTGGGTCAGAGTCAGTAAAGACGGTCGCGTCTTTCAACTTCAGACCATGGGACACTGGTTCCGCAGTATGTGCCTCAACACCGGCTACCGGGACCACCTTTTGAGCCTGTGTGAGGAAGTGTTAAAACGTTATCCGGTGGACGGTCTTTTCCTTGATTGCTTCAGCATCCTTCCCTGTTACGGAGTGGAATGTCTTGACGGAATGAAGAAAGCCGGACTTGACTTTCAGGACGAAGCCCAGGCTACGGAATTCTGCTGGCAGGTTACCGAGAGTTTTCTGGAAGAAGTGAAAAGTATGGTTAAGAAACTAAGGCCGGGTGTCAACCTGTACTTTAACGGATTGCCTTATCGTGATCAGCCCACCCATCTGGAACTGGAAATCCTGCCACCAGGCTGGGGTTACGACGCTTTACCCTTCCAGGCCCGCTATGCCCGAACATTAGGCAAACCGTTTTTTACCATGACCGGCCGCTTTCACAAATCATGGGGTGATTTCGGTGGTTTAAGACCGGAGTCATCGCTCCTTTTCGACTGCTTTCTCTCCCTGGCCAGTGGGGGAAGTTGTTCGGTGGGCGACCATCTCCATCCCCGGGGCCGGCTGGAACCAGAAGTTTACCGGTTAATTGGCAAAGTCTACGCCGAAATCAGGAAATATGATGACTGGACAGATGGGGCTGTCGGGGTGACTGACTTCGTCATCCTTGAGCCGGAGCTGAAACGATTTCCTGGCAGCCGGCGGTCGTTTGAGCATGTTTCCGGTTTCACCCGGATGTTGAGAGAACTTCATTACCATTTTGATATCGGCGATGACCGGATGGAAATTGCTGATTACCAGGGGGTGATTCTCCCTGACCGGGTTACAGTTAATGAGTTTCTCAGAACGAAACTGGCCCGGCATCTTGCAAAGGGCGGCTGGCTTATCAGTTCCGGTGAGTCTGGCCTTAATGAGGAGAAAACAGGGTTTGCCCTGAAAGAGTTTGGTTTAACCTACCTTGGTCCAGAACAATACCAGCCCACCTACTTTACCGTGGAAGAGGAAGTGGCGGCAGGTATCCCCGGGATGCCGGTGGCCATCTACCAGTCAGGCGTGGCCGTGCAGACCAGACCCGGGACAAAAACCCTGGCTCATCTGTGGAAACCCTATTCCAACTACGGAGCCTGGGATTTTTATCACGAATACCTCTACAATCCGCCGGAAAAGGATACCGGCCGGCCAGCCCTGACTCAGCGCGAGAGAGTTTTCCATTTCAGTTTCCCGGTGGGACTGGGTTATTACGAGCACGCCGTAGTTGCCTACCGCGCCCTTCTTAACAACTGTCTGTGCAAACTTCTGGAAAAGCCGTTGACCAGGGTGGAGAACTGTCCGTCATTTGTTCAGGTCATGGTCACGCGGCAGCCCGGCAGAAGAATGGTGCATCTTCTTACCTGGATGCCAGAGTTAAGAGGTCGCTCAATGCAGCTGGTGGAAGAGCCACTGGTGGTGGAAGATATTCTCCTTTCTTTGCGGACAGATGGCCTGCAGGTCAAAAAGGTTTATCTGGCGCCGGATTATCAGTTGCTTTCCTTTGAAGAGGAAGGCGGCTATGTTAAGGTTAAACTGAACCGGGTCCAGGGGTATTGCCTGGTGGTCTTTGAGGAAAATAACCGTATTTCCTCCAGAGGAAAAAATTGACACTTCTGCCAACCAGGGAGTCAAAAATGTTCATTGATATCCATGTCCACACCCGAACCAAATTGATACCGGGTGTTCAGCCGTACACCACCCCGGAAAAACTGATTGAGCGCTACGATAAACTTGGTGTGGAAAAGGCAGTGATTTTACCGGGCGGTGTCAACCCTGAGTGTGCGGCTGTTCCCCAGTCAGTGCTGGAACTGCCGGAGATCTGTGCGAGATTTCCCGGTCGTTTCATTCCTTTCTGTAATGTGGACCCCAGGGCCCTGACCAATTCTGAAACTGCTCCGTTAGATAAACTACTCAACTACTACCGGGAGCAGGGGTACAAGGGTGTAGGAGAAGTTTGCTGCAACCTGCCTTTTCTTCATCCGCTGGTGCAGAATCTTTTTCGGCATGCGGAGAAGGTGGGGCTGCCACTGACCTTTCACATTGCTCCGCAGCTTGGTGGCGTTTATGGACTCTACGACGAGCCGGGCCTGCCCCAGCTGGAACGGTGTCTCCAGCTTTTCCCCAAACTTATTTTTCTGGGACATTCCCAGCCGTTCTGGGCAGAAATCAGCCGTCTGGAAACTCCGGCTGACCGGTACGGTTATCCGCGCTATCCGGTGAAAGAGGAAGGAGTGCTGCCGAAGCTTTTTCGCCGTTACCCGAACCTGATGGGAGACCTGTCTGCCGGCAGCGGCCATAACGCTTTAGCCAGAGACCCGGAATACGCAGTGCAGTTTCTCAATGAATTTCAGGACCGGCTCTTTTTCGGGACAGATATTTGCGCTCCGGAAACACCCACGCCGCTGGTGGATTTCCTCCTGAAACTGCGTGACGAGAAAAAAATCAGTGAAGAGGTTTTCCATAAGGTGGCCAGGTTGAATGCCATCCGTCTGCTTGGCCTGGAAGACTAATCCAACTCTCCGGCAGCAAAGGTTTCAGGAACTTCCTGATAGTGGGCAGGTTCAAAGGAGTGAGAGCCCCGGCCCTGGGTGAGGGAACGGATGGTCGTCGCATAGCCAAAAACTGTGCGCAAAGGCACCAGCCCGGTGATGACTGCCGGTTCCCGGCATGTTTTTAAATCTAAGACCTTGCCCTCCCTGGCGGTGAAATCTCCCAGAACTTCGCCGAGGTAACTGCTGGGCAGAATAATTTCTGCCTTCATCATCGGCTCCAGAAGAACAGGCTCCGCTTTGCGGAAAGCCTCCCTGAACGCCAGAATCCCGGCCATCTTAAAAGCGATATCCGAGGAGTCAACTTCGTGAAAACTTCCGTCCAGCAGGGTGGCTTTTACATCCAGGATCTCATAGCCTTCAGGCCCGGTTTTCATCGCTTCCTGGATACCCTTTTCCACCGCGGGAATGAACTTTGAAGGAATCCGGCCCTCCCGCACCTCGTCCTGGAAAACAAACCCGGTGCCTCTGGCTAACGGTTCAATTTTTAGGATGACATGAGCATACTGACCCCGGCCGCCGGTCTGCTTGACGAATTTTGTCTCCACCGTGGCTTGGTGTCTGACCGTGTAGCGATAAGCCACCCTTGGCTGACTGGTGGAAACGGAGATTCCTGATTCCCGCCGCAGCCTTTCTATCAGCACTTCCAGGTGTAATTCCCCCATGCCGGAAAGAATAATCTGGCCGTTTTCAGGTTCCACCTGGAGTCTGACGGTCGGGTCTTCTTCGGCCAGGCGGTGCAGCTGCTGGAAGAGTCTTTCCTGGTCTGTCTTGAATTTAGCCTCCAGAGCCACGGAAAGCACCGGCTGGGGGAAAGAAGCCTTCTCAAAAATTACCGGGTTTTTTTCACAGCCGAGGGTATCAGCCGTGCGCGTCTCTTTGAGGCCAAGAAGACCGACGATTTCGCCAGCCTGGGCCCGGTCTATCTCTTCGTACCTGGCCGCATGAATCCGAAAAATCCTGATAATCCTTTCTGACTGCTGGCTTGTCCAGTTGTAGAGCCGTTGTCCGCGGCAGAGTTGACCGGAGTAAATGCGGGCGTAGTAGATTTTACCCATGTGGGACTGGTGGAACACCTTAAAAACAAGTATGGATAGAGGTTCCTGGGGCAGAGGCAGACGTTTTACCGGAAGACCTGTTTCCGGGTGTTGCCCCAGGATTTCCTGCCGGTCAAGCGGAGAAGGCAGATAGTCTACGATAGCGTCCAGCAGCAGGAGCACCCCTTTGTTCTTGAGGGAGGAACCACACAGCACCGGGAAGAAACTACCGTTAATCGTCCCGGCACGAATAGCGGCTTTGACTTCCTGAGCAGGGATGGGCTGGTTTTCCAGGTATTTTGTCAGGATGCCTTCGTTGACTTCAGCCAGTTGTTCCAGGAGCCGCGTCCGGTAGTCTTCCACCAGTTTTTCGTACTCAGCCGGGATGTGCGCCAGTTTGGCTTCAGTTTCGTTTTCTCCGACATAGTGAATCGTCTGTTCCCTGACCAGGTCAATGATACCCACGAACTCCCCGTTTCTGACAATCGGCAGTTGTAAAATAATCGGCTTTGAGCCAAGCCGTTCTTCAATCTGTTTTACCACGGCGAAAAAATCAGCCCCTGGCCGGTCCATCTTGTTGACGTAAATGAGCCGCGGGATGCCATATTTTTCGCTTTGCCGCCAGACTGTTTCTGATTGAGGTTGAACTCCATTGGTGGCGCAGAAAATTCCGATGGCGCCGTCCAGAACCCTTAAAGAGCGCTCCACTTCAGCCGTGAAATCCACGTGTCCAGGTGTGTCAATGATGTTTATCTTGTGGTTTTTCCAGAAGCAGGTGGTGGCTGCAGAGGTAATGGTAATACCGCGTTCCTTCTCCTGGTCCATCCAGTCCATGGTGGCTGTGCCTTCGTCCACATCGCCCAGCCGGTGAGTGCGACCGGTATAATAGAGGAACCGCTCCGTCGTAGTCGTCTTTCCCCCATCAATGTGGGCAATGATTCCAATGTTTCTGATACAGGCTACATCCTCTGGCATAAAAATATCTCCTCTTTCCGTTGACCAATAACCATAAGTCAGGGTTTCCCGGCGGAAAAACCAGGAGGGTAAACTCCAGGCCTGCTACCGATGGGTTGTCCCGATTATCTACGGTTTTGTACAGGATATCATAAAACAAAATGCGGTGTCAAGGCAATGTGTCATCCCCAAATGATAATGCGGTCTTTGTGCGATGTGAAAGTGTCCTTTTTTGCTACACTGAGCAGTGGCCAGGGATGACGCTATGGAGGAGTTTATCCAGATGAGGAAGTAATTAGGTCAGGGTAATACAGGAATTCTACATAGACAGGCGAAGCTGAAAGAAGCGGCGGAGAAATTACCGTTGCCGGCAGCAGGTATGGAGAATAACCATGGTAACCGGGGTGAAGTTTCGCCGGGGAACAGGTTACGGAAACGTGGCTGACAGGAATAGGTAGCATAAAAGGCGGCAGTACCTTTCTACAGGAGTCATTGCCCAAATAGGTCTTTTGTGGTGTCACCGGTCAGTCAAGAGAAATCTGCACCGGCCTCTTCCGGCCCGGTTAAACCTGGACCGGGTGTTCGCTTTTCAGGGATTCCGGAAGGTTACTGGAGGATACCCTTCGGCAGACGAGACAGCAAAAGCGCTCCCTAAAAAAACCATATGAAAAGTCTGGAGACCGTCTGCCGACCACCCCTGGAGAAAACAAGATGGAGTCATTCTTGCCCGGGTATATCAACTTCCGGAAAATAAAAAGCGGACATTTTCATTTTGCAGAAACCCGGACATTTTTACTTGGCGTTGACAGCCCTTGACACCCTGGCCGAAATATAGTAATATATGATTAAAGGATTCAGCTATTCAGTGTTAGTGGGACTCGTTCGGGATAAATAAAATGGTGGAACTGAAATTAAAAATTGACAAACACAGTCCTGAACCTCTCTACCACCAGGTAAGGAAGGCTCTGGAAACGGAGATTGCCCAGCTTTCCCTATCTCAAGAAAAAAGGTTGCCGCCCAGTTCCTGGATAGCCAGCCAATTGGGGGTAAGCACCCTGACGGTAGATTTAGCCATGGAGGAACTGGTCAGCAAGGGAGTGCTCTACCGGCGTCCCCGTCTGGGTACTTTCATCAGAGTCCAGAGACCCCATGACCTTCTTACGCTTGGTCTGATTGCTTCCCAGAAGTGGTACAACCCTGACCTGCATGCCTGCGAAGAGGCAAGTCTTCTTTTCAGCGATTATGTGCGGGGAATCCGGGACGAAATTTCTCTCCTCGGGTGTAAGTTCAAGTTCTTGGCTGTGACGCAGTCTCACAGGGGAAGATTCTGGCAGCAGCATAATGGCCGGGAAGCGCCTGGTGGCTTCATAATTTTTGAGTATACCTTCCCGGATGTGCTGGCCGAAATAAGGAAGGCGAAACTTCCTTACCTGGTGTTAAATCCACTCTTTCAGGAAACTTTAGAAGAAAACGTGGTGAGGGCCGATGACGAAGGTGGCATCTACCAGGGTGTGGCTCATCTGCTAAATTGCGGCTACCCGCGGGTGATTTTTTGCGCCGGAGACGGCGAGGACGAGCGAAGTATCAGGAAACTGTCAGGTTATAGAAAAGCTCTTGCCGAGAGAAATCTTCCTTATAATTTGTCTCTGGTGCTGAACAGATGTCCGGTGTCCGAATCGGGACCATCTGTTGTGGCTGTGGTAAGAAAGGTAGGAGTCCCCTGTGGTGTGATGGTGGTTAACGATGTGCGGTGTCACCTTGTCTGCGAGTCTTTGTTGCAGGCCAGGTATAAAATTCCAGAAGAAGTTGGGTTGGTAAGTTTTGATGACACGGTAGTAGCTGGCTGTCACGCTCCAGCCCTGACCGCGGTTAACAAGCCAAGATACCAGATGGGCAGAAAAGCCGTAGAGATATTGGTGGGATTGATAAGCGGCCAGCTCAAACCGCCGGTAAAAGTTGTTCTGCAGACAGCCCTGGTGGTAAGGGAATCTACCAGGGTGCTTCAGCGAGAACACCGGAGGGTAGTGTCAAAAAAGGAATAAAAGAGGGATGAAAAGGAAGGGAACAAACTGGCTCACTCAAACTGCTTTGGCACAGACAAGGACTACGCCGAAATCGGTTGCTCGGCGAACTCGCTCGCCAGGTGGCGAGCTCAAACACCGCCGAGTAATGTATTGCGTCCCGGATGAACTTATCCGGTCCGCTTACCGACCGCATGCGCTTTTCGTCTTGTCTTGTAACTGTGCCTTCGCAACTGGTTCGCCAGCTGGTCCCTTCCTTTTTTGACAGTGTGAAGGAAAGATAGAGAGATAAGGAATTTAAAAGCCATTGACAGGCACAGGGAAAGACTAAAAGACAACCTGAAGTCTTTGAGGGAACCGAGGGGAAAGGAGGGAGGAAAAAATGAGGCAGCAAATTTTGAAAAGAGGCTTCACTTTGATTGAACTGCTGGTGGTAGTGGCAATTATTGCCATTCTGGCGGCCCTTCTCTTACCTGCTCTTTCCAGGGCAAGGGAGAAAGCCAGAGCAGCAATTTGCATGAACAATTTGAAGCAGTTGGGTCTCGGTTTCATGCTTTATGGGCAGGATTACGGTGACTATTTTCCGAAACCATGGGATGGTGTTTATACCTGGTGCACCCACATTGCTCATTATCTTGAAGCTTCGGGCAAACCTTTTGACTGTCCTTCCAATCTCAATGATTCTCGTGAGTATTACACAGATTATCTGGGACTGCCTAAAAGCAGAAGGTTGATTGTCAGAAACTACATGGTGAATCGGTATATGTGCGAAGACGACTATAACAATCGGTACAAGATTTCGCGGGTTAAGAATCCCTCCCAGAAAATTCTAATCCTTGAGGGTACTTTCTACCAGGGCTCCTGGGTGGATAAAGATACCCGCTGGAAGCCTTATCATTCCAGGGGAGAGAACATTCTGTTTGTGGATGGTCATGTAGCCTGGATGCTGCATGATAACATTCCCTATCTTCCACCCGGCTGCTACTATTACTGGATGGCCATGTATTGAGGAATAAGCAGATTTACCCAGGATAGCCAGGCCATGAGAAAAACAGAGAGGTGAGAAACGGTTGTAAAAAAGCAGCGAAGTGATTTTACCTTGATTGAACTGTTGGTGATAGTAGCAATTATTGCCATTCTGGCGGCCCTTCTCTTGCTATCTCTTTCCAGGGCAAGGGAGAAAGCGGGATCTTGACCTGCATGAAAAACCTAAAATGGCGCGGGAGTTATAGTGCTTCCCATTAACATCTGCACCAGAACCGACCCATGAGGGAACTGGAAGTGGAGCGTTTTTCGGAAAATAGACTGGAACTGAAAACATTTCTGAAACCTATCTGAAGGGGGCGAAAAATGCTGGTCAGAGCGGCTGGTAAAACTCTTTGTTTTCTCGTGCTGGCGACAGGCTGGTCTGTAAAAGCCGGGGAGGGTGAACCGGTTACGTTTGTCCAGACGGTTGACCTGGGGAAATACCAGGTGGTAATTGAACCTTCGGGAAGAATCAAGGAAATTAAGAAGGGCAACACGCTCCTGCTGGAAAGACTGGGTTTGTTTGCCTACCCGATGGGCTCTGGCAGACTGTTCCAGGGCGGCAGTTCCCCGGAGTGTTTTGAGAAGGTTACCGCAGCCACGAGGATGTTCCGGGAAAACGGAAAGATTACCGTGAAAAGAGAAGCAATCATCGGCAACGAAAAATTTCCTGAGGCAGTAAAATACAGGTATGAAGCCAGTTTTTCTCCGGACGGCAAGGTCAGTATTGCTTATGAAGTTGAGTATCTGGTGACGACAAGGTGGCGGGCTTACGCCGGCGAGTTTATCTATCGAATTCCGCTGGTATCTATTGCCGGAAAAGAGTGGATCGCAGAAATGAAGAATGGAGCAGTAAATGCTGGTACTAACCCTTCTACTTTTACCGAAGATAACAGAAAAGAATGGGTTTCCATTGACAATGGTAGCCGGCTGTCGCTGGAAAGTACTGCTGGACGCATTGAATTAGTGCCTCGGGGCCAGTCATATCTTCGCGGTGGCATAGAGGGGAGTGGAACTGCTATCTATGTCATTTCGTTGCCGCGGGAGGCGGAGATTCCTGCTGGTACAAAACAGAGTCTGCAACTGGACATTTTTTTGCCGGTGAAATAATTCCACAAAGGGAAAAGAAATGGGAAAAGCGAATGTATCCGTCTGCCTTTTTTTCTTCCTTCTGTTTACACTTGATGTTATTTCTGGTTTTGAGGTGAAATACGAGGACCTGCAGGGGACGCGGCGAAAAACAGCCAAGGCCTGGGAGGTGGGTTTTGGTGGCGAGAATTGCTGGCCAAAAATTAAGCCGCTGGTTGCTGAAATAGAAGGTATGGCCTATTTTCAGGAAGGGAAACCCGGTCAGTCAGAGCTGAAGCTGCCTTTTTTGAATGTGACCTACGACCTGAGGGCTTACGGAAAAATAAAAGATGAGCGGGGACAGGAAATTACTGGCCTGCTGGAAAGCAAGGCCGTGGACAGCAATGGTGATGGTCGCTTTTCCGGTGCCGCAGTCAGTAAGGAAGCAGCCCTGATATCCGCAACCTATTTTCATGTGCCTGTCCCGGTCAGTGCCGTTAAAAATAATTGGCTTAAATTCACCTACACTGGTCGGACAGGTTTACGACAGGCGGAGATCCCTCTCCATCCTGATTTTCTCAATAAAAACAAGACCTGCCGGATTGGATTTTTCAATGTCGGACCAAGGAATTCGTGGTGGACAGCGAAGGGTACTTATATTATTCAGACAGCCGATGACAGAGGTATGGTTATCGGGAGAGTTTCCAATACCAGTGATGAGGAAAAACTGTCTCTAATCCCTGGCTCCCTGCAGATAGTCACCGGGAAACCTTTTGCTGTCGGGAAAACAGACAAGCTCATCTGGCCAGGGCACATCTACAACACAGCCACAGACTTTGATGCTTACGAAATAAGTCGCCTGGGCAATCTTGTCCCTCTGTTTATCGCTAACTTTGAGTGGTTGCCCCTCTCTTTGTGGGAGAAATATCCGGAAATCACTGAAAAAATGAAGATGAAAGCGGCCCTGGCCCAGCAGGGAATAGACAATTTTCACAAGTATAGTGTGAAGGTAATTCTGGCCATCCCGCCTGAAAGATGCCTTATGCCCTGGGAAGTTATGGAGAAGGAATTCCCTCAGTTTTTGCCGGAGAAACTCACCAGGGAGGGCAAGTTTGTTCGGGCAAAGTTTAACGGAACCATAGACCGAGCCAACGAAGAAGCCGTGGCGTTCCTGGAGCGCGAGTTTCCCTCGGTACTGAAAAAATTATTTCGCGATGTGGATTATGCTGATTGCCAGGGCGAAGAAAGACTTTTTCAGCCCTATAACTACCTGGAATATCCCTTCTACAGCAAAGCGGCGCTGGAAAATTACCGGAAGTACCTCAAAAATTCAGAAGCAAAATTCCCCACCGCCTCAACTATTCCGGAGACAGAACGCACCTTTAATACTCCCACGGCCTCGAAGTGGAAAAACTATTTTGCCTGGAGAACCAGGGTGCACACTGATTTTTTCCTTACCTGGGCAAAGTGCGAGTGGCTGGCTTTTCACGACAACCCCCGATACCGGGGTGCAGAAGTAGAAGACGGAGCGGGCATTGTAGAAAAGAATGTACCTCACGGGATAGATTTTGAAAGGCTATGCGCCAGCCCTTATATTACCCTTTACGTGGCTGAATATCCCAAGAGTTCTGCTGACCCGCATTTCCTTGAGTGGAACAAGTACGTGCGCAAGTACAAGAAAAAAATGTTCAACCTTTTTGATGCCCCTCAGTTGTTTCCTGACATTTATCAGCAGTACCAGGGAACAGCAGAATATACCAGACACATCCGGGAAAATATGGGAAGAATTAAGAAAACCCTGATCACTTTTTTTCTTTCAGCCGGTGTTAACATTGACACTGACGGGTATGCCTGCTGCGGGCTCTCCGACTTTAATCTGTTGACCTATCCTTCTTACGCTGACCGGTACGGTGGAACCGTGGAAAACGAAATCTGGCCCCTCTGGCAAGCACTGATTAGAAAGTATTATGGCTACGGGTATATCAGTGCTGAGGAGGCCGAGAAGATAATTAAAGAGGTGGAAACAGAAAACCTTTCGCCGTCGCCAATCCAGGGAAGTAAAAAAAAACTTACCATTGCGGCAAGGAACGATATATTGGTTGACGGTCTTGAAAAAGAGTGGGCTTTTTCACCGGAACAGCTTATTGGCCACCCGGAACAGGCTTTCTTGAATCCCGGAAACTGGAAGGGGACGGAAGATCTGAGCGGACACTTTCTGTTAGGGTACGACCGGAACCAACTTTATTTCGCTGCCCGGGTGAAGGATAATCAGTTTTTTCCCGAAGAAAAACTGGTTCTCGGACAGTACGGGGATGAAGTTGACCTTTATTTCAGTTTCGCTGACCCTGAAAGAGAAATCCTGCAGATGGGTTTAAACTGCTGGCAACTCAGATTTTGCCCCGGGAAAAGTCAGGTTTTTTCCCGGAACGCAGCGATTTCAGGCAGCAAAGTCGTCACCAGACGTTTACCCGACGGCTATTTTATAGAGGGCAGTGTCCCTTTTTCCTTTTTTCAGTTCAAACCAAAGGGGAAGAAAGTTCTGCTGGATGTCTCCATCATTGACGCCGACTCGGAAGAGGGAGCTAAGTCCAACCTTGTCTGGCACGCCCGGTGTAAACCCTGGGCTCACCCTTTTTCCTGGGGCATTGGCGTATTTGAGTGAGAAAGCCATAAGGAGATAATTCTGGGGCTGCGCGTATTGCATTTCCAACCACAACCCACAGACTTAAAAACTGATTGCCGTCAATTACAGGGCAGGGTTCGTTCTGTGGTCTAAAGTGGAAGGACAAAGAATTCTTTTGACTTGCGGACGGGAGGGGTAGTCCGAAGCATGCTCTTCTCAGATAGCGTGAGGGTTGCAATAGAAACTCTCCTTAACTGGCTCGTGCCCGGGAGATAGACCCTGGCACGACAATGATATTCAAACCTTTCGTAATGCGTTTTCTGCATTCGGAAAAGTTTTGCGCCAGGTACAACTGCAGGCGGTTCTCAATCTCTAAAACCTTATCTACCAGTGTTTGAGGCTGCTTGACCACTTATCGTGATTGAAGACGGTTACCACCGGGTTATTACCCCTGTGAACATAAGGTACCCGGGGCCCTCTTCCCAGAGTCTGGCGATAAGAAATCTTGACTTGAACGCCAGCTTCTCGTGAGTCACGTTTGTGCAAATCACCTGGGTGATCCCTTTGTCCTGCCGCTCAATGTCGGTTCAAAGGATGTCGCCGAACAGGTTGTCAACACCTTCATGGGACTTAAGAGACGGCCCGCTGTGGTTAACTGGCCAGCAGAATCTTTATGTAATCAAAATTCTCATTGCGCTCTGGGAAAAGGATGTGCTTTTTGGCGAATTTCGCGCGGTCCCAGGTTCCATCATCGTAGCGCTGCCTAAGTTCGTCGTAAGGCGTGGCGGAAACGATAAAGGCATCGAGAAAAATATCGTCACGGCCGCTTCGTTTCGCAATCTCTTTTGCCAATTGCGGCAGCCGCTCGTGCAGGCGCGCCTTTTCGTCATGGATGTAGGCTTTGGCATGTAACATGCCATGCGGCTCAATGAAGACGATGCGCTGCGCTTTTGTCGCCTGATACAGCAGCCAGAGGATGAAATCCGGATAAAAGCCGCGTTCCTCAAAAAAGCCTATTCCACAGCCGCGGCTCAAGTTGCGCAGCAGGAAGACTTCTTTGCCCGCCAGCGATCGATCCTTTTCGGCGTTCCAGTACTCGCGCAGGTCGCGCACAAAGAGCGCTTCGCTCTCTTTCAATCCGGGCGGGGCAATCTGCGCCTTCTCGGGCATATCCACCAGCAGAGGTTGATAAAGATGACGATCAAAATGGATGCGCGGCAGGCCGGCATTTTCTTGCTGATACAGGCGTTCCTGTTCTTTGAGTAGCTTTTGCAACGCTTTGACCAACTGCCGCTCTGAACGCGGCACTCTGACCACGTAGGCCGCTTTGTTGTCGGCCACCCCTTGTGGCCGGAATCCAAGGTTGGGATCGGTTTTGTCCAACGTGCGATACTCCATGATCTTTTCGTCCCACTGCTCGCGCCGCATTTGATAAAACCTGTCCACATAGCGGGTGAGAATTTGGGTCACGGCCAGCTGCAGCAAAGAGCGGCCTCCGAACGATTGCGGAAGGACGACCTGCTTATCGGCAATCACCGTGCAAACCGGAACGTCATTGTCATTTTTCAGTTCGACAATCTGACGGAGAGTCTCCGGGCGGATAATCAGGTTAGTCAGCCGTTTGCGGTCCTTGTAGGCGAGCAGGTTGAGATAGGCCTGCTGCCAGTCCACCAGGTCAAGACTTTTAGCAGGGATCGCCTGCGCCTGACCGCCGCGCGCGTCCACCGTGTGCAGTCCGGCGGGGGTGCTCTCCATCGTTTGCACGCGCACGGAGAGACCCACCTGTACCGGGATGCTGGGATCTGGTTCCAGCACCAGGGTGGTTTCCACGGTAAAGTCGTGTCCCTCCGGCGGCCGCGGCACCACTAGCCCGCGCTTGAGGAATTGCTCATTGGCCCGGACAAAGAGTGGCAGTTCGATGGGCGCTTCGACCTCCACCCCTTCGCGTTCCAGATAGTCGCGGAATTGC
>JAKPFT010000070.1 GCA_029551285.1 bacterium
ACAGATTATGGAGAGTTCACAAGGAGTAATATACAAACTAACGTATCGTTAGCGTACACCTAAAATGCTAATAGCGCTGAAGAATTCAGTGCCGAAAAAGGAGTGGCCGATGGCCAGAATTGAAATCTACGACACAACCCTGCGCGACGGAAGTCAGGGGGAGAATATTTCCTTCACCCTGGCGGACAAGATCAGGATTGCAGAAAAACTTGATGAGTTTGGTATTGCTTTTATTGAAGGCGGCTGGCCAGGCTCTAACCCGAAGGATACCGAATTTTTCCACCGGATGGCCAGGCAGCCGCTGAAAAACAGTCAACTGGTGGCTTTTGGAAGCACCAGGCGCAAGACCCATCAGCCGGCAAAGGACCCCAATCTGAAGGCCCTGATTGCCAGCGGGACGGAATGGGTGGCCATCTTCGGAAAAAGCTGGGATTTGCACGTCAGAGAGGTACTGAGAACCAGCCTGGAGGAAAATTTAGTTTTGATAGAAGACTCTGTGGCTTTTCTAAAAGAACATGGCCGAAAGGTCATCTTTGACGCGGAACATTTTTTTGATGGTTACCAGCACAATCCGGATTACGCTCTGAAAACTCTCCAGGCGGCAGAAAGGGCAGGGGCGGTGCGAATCGTTCTCTGCGATACCAATGGTGGTTGTTTGCCAGAGCAGATTTCCGCCGGGGTTCAGGCCGCCAGGAAATGCGTGGCCGCGGCTTTAGGTATCCACACCCACAACGATTCCGGGCTATCTGTGGCCAATACTATTGCGGCGGTGAAGGCCGGAGCCGTCCATGTTCAAGGGACCATGAACGGTCTCGGGGAACGTTGTGGTAACGCTGACCTGACGGCCATTATCCCCATCCTGCAGTTGAAAATGGGCTTTCAGTGTGTCCCGGAAAGCAGTCTGAAACAACTGACCGCTCTTTCCAGGTTTGTCTATGAGGTGGCCAACATGGTTCCCGCCGGACCCCAGCCCTTTGTCGGGTTGAGCGCTTTCGCCCATAAGGGTGGAATTCATGTAGATGCCATGAGTAAGAATTCCAGAAGCTACGAACACATCAGTCCGGAAAAGGTCGGCAACCAGCGCCGGATTTTAATTTCCGAACTTTCCGGTAAGAGCACGATTTTGCAGAAGATGAAGAATTATAACCTGGAGAAGCAGCCGGAGCTGACCCGGCGCCTGGTGGAGATGGTGGCTGAACTGGAGAAAGACGGCTACCAGTTTGAGGCGGCTGAAGCGTCCTTTGATTTGATGGTGCGCAAGGCGCTGGGGCAGTACCGGCAACTTTTCAGGGTAGAAGGTTTTCGGGTGATTGTGGAGAAACGGGGTAACCGGGTCGTCTCGGAAGCCACAGTCAAAATCAGTGTGGACGGCCAGGTTGAGCATACCGCCAGTGAGGGCAACGGTCCGGTGAATGCTCTGGATAACGCTCTGCGCAAAGCCTTAATCAAGTTCTATCCGGAACTGGCGGGGATGAGGTTGACTGATTATCGGGTCCGCATTCTTCATGCCGAAAAGGCTACCGGAGCCATTACCAGGGTTTTGATAGAATCAGCGGACGAGAAGGATACCTGGGGTACGATCGGTCTTTCGGAAAATATTATTGAGGCTTCCTGGAAGGCGCTGGTGGATAGTTTTGAGTTTAAACTGCTGAAGGACCGGTAACGGCGACGACTGTGAAAAAACAGCGAGAGCTGCCTTCTAAGTCTGAGGAAATCTGGCCAGCAGTTGAGACAGAGCAAGACGTTTCTGGTAAAGAGCCTTGCCAATGACCACACCCTGAGGTGGGCAGGGCAGACGGGAAAGAGCCTCCACATCTTCCAGGCAGCTAATGCCGCCGGCTATCAGAATATTCGGGCTACCGGGAAGGTTTTTCACCTTTTCCAGAAGACGCTGGAGGGTTTCAGTATCCACTCCTTTTAGGGTGCCGTCCCGCTCAATATTGGTCAAGAGAAAGTTTCGGTAGCCCCTGAGTATTAGCGTCTTGATGCAGTATTCCGGCAACAGGGGAAGGGTAACCTCCCAGCCACTCAGCCCAACTTCTTGCCCACGGTAATCAATGGCGACAATGATTCTGTCCCGGCTGGTCTTGTCCAGCCGTTCCATCAGGTCAAATTCAGGAACTTCCCTTTCCAGCTCAAGAGATTTTCCACCTTTTTGATAGAAACGTTTCAGGTCGCCCTGAGTAAAACCAGCTTCCAGGGCCAGGGGAAGGATAAAGCAGGTTCCGACAATCAGGTAATCCACTCCCTGATTGAAGAAGTAGCGAATTTGACTTTCCTGCCGGATGCCGCCGCCGAGCTGAATCTGGCAGGCTTCACCGGTAAGAGTATTGCGAAGCCGGATGATGTTACCGATGGTGTGCTGCTCCGACGGAGCAATAATGCCTTCTCTGGCTCCCCAGAGGATGACCAGATGTATTCTCTTTATGCCTGCGGAAAAATATTTGCGGGCAGCTTCTTCCGGGTCCACCGGGTAAACAGAAATCCGGTCAAACCTTCCCTGGTGGAGCCGCACGGTCTGGTTCTGCTTCAGGTCGATGGCCGGAATGATGAGCATGGCTGGTGAGTTTCCGGGTATACCGGCAACGCGGGTAGGCGCTGCAGGCCAAAAACTGGCCGTACCTGCCTTTTCGCAGCACCAGGTCAGACCCGCACTTTGGACAGGAACTGGTACTGCTCTGGCCGTTCTTGCTCTGGACGAAACGACACTTTGGAAACTGACTGCACCCGAGAAAAATGCCATACTGGCTTTTCCGCAAGACCAGCGGGGCACCGCATCTGGGACACCTCTGGCCTTCCGCGAGATATTTGCTGAGAAACTCCCGAATTTCCTGGCTGTGGGAGTAAGCCTTGTCCAGAACAGGTTTATAGGCCTGGTAAAAATTGGTGAGCATGGTGAGCCAGTCAATCTCTCCGGCCGCGACGCGGTCCAGTTGGTCTTCCATACGCGCCGTGAACTCAACATCTATGACATCAGGGAAAAATTTTGTCAGCAGTTCAATCACAGCACAGCCCATTTTTTCAGGAATCAGTGTCCTTTTCTGTCGGCGCACATAGCGGCGGTCCAAAAGCGTAGCCAGGATAGGAGCATAGGTGGATGGCCGGCCGATGCCAAATTTTTCCAGGGTGCGAATCAGTGTGGCTTCAGTATAGCGGGGAGGAGGTTTCGTCTGGGTGGCTTCAGCCACATATTCAACAGGAGAAAGGACCTGTTCAGGTTTCAGGTCTGCCGGCCAGTCGTCTCCTCTTTCTATCCTGGTGGGATAGACCACTGTAAAACCGGGAAAAATCACTCTTACCTGTTCTGCCTCAAAGTCGTAGCGTCCATTAACCGCAGTGATTCTGATGTGCCTGGTTTCAGCGGATTTCATCTGACTGGCCAGGAATCGTTTCCAGATGAGTTCATAAAGTTTCAATTGACTCTGAGAAAGATAAAACTTGACTTTCTCCGGGGTCCGGTGGACAGAAGTAGGCCGGATCGCCTCGTGGGCTTCTTGAGCCGCTGGCTGTCTGGCCTGATAAACCGGTGGTCTGGAAGGCACATACTCGGAGCCGTAACTTTCAACGATGAAATCTCGGGCTTCTTTCTGGGCTACCTGGGCAACGCTGGGAGAATCGGTCCTCATATAGGTAATCAGACCGATGGTTCCTGTCAGGCCCAGCGGAATGCCTTCGTATAACTGCTGGGCTATCTGCATAGTTTTCGTTGCGGAAAAGCCCAGAGCAGTGGATGCCTCCTGCTGCAGAGTGCTGGTGATAAACGGCGGCGGGGGGGGGACCTGCCGCTGGCTTTCATTTTTTTCTGCCAGAACCAGAGAACCTTTTCCGAGCTCGGACAGAACCTCCTCCACAGATTCCTGTGTCTGGAAGGCAAGAGCAGGTAACTTTTCTCCATCGCGGGAAACAAGTTCCAGAAAGAAAACCAGGTTTTCCCGTTCTACCCTGGCCCGAATTTTCCAGTAATTTTGCGGTTGAAAGGACTCAATCTCCTTTTCCCGTTCTACAATCAACCGCAGGGCTACTGACTGGACCCGGCCGGCGGAAAGCCCTCTGGTGAGGTAATTGCTCACAAAAGGACTCAGGGTATAACCCACAACCCGGTCCAGAATCCTCCTGGCCTGCTGGGCGTCCACCAGCGCCCGAGAAATAGTCCGGGGTGAAAGAAAGGCTGATTTTACGGCTTCCGGAGTAATTTCGTGAAAGACAACCCGTTTCACTTCCTCCTCTTTTTTATTCATCACCACTGCCGCATGCCAGGCAATGGCTTCTCCCTCACGGTCCTCGTCAGTGGCCAGATAAATGTTTGGATACTGTTTGGCTAACTGTCGGAGTTGAGAAGCAATCTTATGTTTTCCCGGTAGAATTTTGTAGGTTGGCTGGAAGCCATGCTGGATGTCCACGCCAAATTCATTCTGGGGAAGGTCCCGAATGTGTCCCATGGTGGCCACGACATGGACACTCTGGCGCAAAATGTTGTGAATTGTTCGGGCTTTGGTGGGCGATTCCACCACTACCAGGTCCTTTTTTTCTGCCACTTTTGTCCTCTTCCTCCGGGTTTTGTTGCCCTTTTATCTTACTTCTGCTAAAATAACGTGTCAACTTTGCTTTCAAAGGCAGAAAGATTTCAGCGGAGGTTAGCATGGTTTACCTGTGGAGCGGCAGGTTTGCCGGAAACTTTTCACCCCTGGCGGAAAAATTCACTTCCTCCCTCGGAATAGACCGGCGACTGGGGCTTTTTGATGTCCGCGGCAGTATGGCCCATGTGCGGATGCTGGGCCGGCAGAAAATTATTCCGGCCAGGGAGGCCCGGATTCTGCTGACAGGGTTGCGGAAAATAAAGACGGAACTGGAGAAAGGCAGTTTTCAGTTTCAGGAGCACGATGAAGATATCCACAGCGCCATTGAGCGCCGGCTGGTTGAGCTTACCGGTAAAATCGGGGAAAAACTGCACACGGCCCGGTCCCGGAACGACCAGGTGGTTCTTGACGAAAAGCTTTTTCTCAAAGAAGCCGTTCCGGAAATGCTGCGTCAGATCAGGAAACTGCAACTGGTTCTGGTCCAGACGGCTGAGGCTAACCGTTGCGTGATTATGCCGGCTTACACCCATCTACAGCCAGCTCAGCCGGTTCTCCTGGCCCACCATCTTCTGGCTTACGTGGAGATGCTGGAGAGGGATTGTGGCCGGTTGAACGATGGCCTGGCCAGGAGTGATGAACTGCCTCTGGGGGTGGCTGCCTGTGCCGGTACTACCCTGCCGATTGACCGACATAAGGTGGCGGCAGAACTGGGTTTTAAGAGGATTTCCCGTAACAGCCTGGATACAGTCAGCGACCGCGATTTTATTGTGGAAATTGTTTTTGGCTGCGCCCTGACGATGATTCATCTTTCACGGCTGGCTGAGGACCTGATTCTCTGGTCAACGCAGGAGTTCAGATTTATTGACCTGCCGGAGCAGTTTTGCACCGGTTCCAGCATTATGCCCCAGAAGAAAAATCCCGACGTCTTAGAACTGATTCGGGGCCGGGCTGCGGTCGCTGCCGCGGCTGTGACCGGATTGCTCTCGCTGATGAAAGGCCTGCCGCTGGCCTACAATCGAGACCTTCAGGAAGACAAACATTTTCTTTTTGAGGTAATAGATCTAACAGTATCTTCAGTGGAAGTTATGGCGGCTCTGCTTCCTGGCGTGGTCTTTCACCGGGAAAGGATGGCCAGAGCGGCCCAGGAGGGTTTTTCTCTGGCCACGGACATCGCTGAGTACCTGGTGGAAAAAGGTGTGCCTTTCCGGGAAGCACACCGTATCTGTGCCGGTATTGTGCGGCACTGCCTGCAGACCGGGGCTGATTTGAAAACGCTGAGCCTGAGCAGTTATCGTTCCTTTTCTCCTGTCTTTGAGGCTGACCTTCTACCGCGGTTAAGTCTAAGAAGTTCCGTCTGTCGACGACGGGCCATTGGGGGCACATCCCCGGTCTGGGTGACAAGACAGTTGAACCAATGGAAGAAGACCTTAAAATCATCAGCGACGGTGCCTTGAGTTACTGCCGGGGAAACCTGTTTCTGGAAGGGTGTGCTCTGGAGAAGATTGCGGCTGACCGGGGCACGCCCTGCTATGTGTACAGCACTCAGGTGTTGCGAGGCCGCGTTAGCTCTCTGAAGGAAGCCTTTGCTCCCCTGTCGCCGCTTATCTGTTACTCGGTGAAGGCTAATTCCAATTTGACTGTTTTGCGGCTGATGAAGGAGGAAAACCTCGGAGTTGATGTGGTCTCCGAAGGAGAACTGCTCCGGGCCAGGAAGGCTGGTTTCCCGGGCGAGAAAATCGTTTTTGCCGGAGCGGGAAAAAGCCCTCAGGAAATAGACCTGGCTGTTCGCTGGCATCTTTTCTGTCTCACTGTGGAAAATGCGGAGGAACTGGACTATATTGAAAAAGCAGGTGCCAGATATAAGTTTCCGGTAAGATGTGCCCTGAGACTCAACCTTAATGTTGATGTGGACACGCATCACTATGTTAAGACCTCCAGAAAAGAAACCAAGTTTGGACTTGACCCGGAACAGGCCATCCCTTTAATTAAAAACAGGAGGCGCTGGCGCTGGGTCCGAATTGCCGGATTGCATTTTCACCTTGGTTCTCAGATTAAAGAGCCATCCGGCTACGCGCAGGCTCTGAGTTTGGTCAGGGAATTCTGTGAGAAAACCAGATTTGTCCCGGAAATTCTGGATATCGGCGGCGGTTTCGGGATCAGTTACCGGCCGGACGAGCATGTTGTTCCCATTTCTTCCTTTGCGCAAACAGTTTCCGGAACACTAAAAGGGTGGTGCCGGACCCGGGTGATTTTAGAGCCGGGTCGGTATCTGGTGGGTACTGCCGGTTTTTTGTTAACGAGAGTGCTTTACACTAAGAAAAGGCCTGGTGGAAAAACCTTTATTATCGTTGACGCTGCCATGAACGACTTGGTGCGACCGGCTATCTATGGCAGTTACCATCACATCATCCCTGTCAGGAAAAGGATGGGTAAAAATATGGTGGCAGACGTTGTCGGGCCGGTGTGCGAAACAGGTGATTACCTGGCTAAAGAACGGACTCTTCCTGCACCGGTTAGAGCCGGCGATTTGCTGATAGTTGCTGGAGCGGGGGCCTACGGTTTCAGTATGGCTTCTAACTATAACAGCCGGCGCCGGCCGTGTGAAGTTCTGGTTGAGGGCCGCAAAAGTCGCCTTATTAGAAAGCGGGAATCATTCCAGGATTTGTGGCGACTGGAAGAAAATTAAGGATTTACTACTGTGATTTTCTGACCGAGCAAAGCCGGCCATCCCGGGGTACTGGCTACCTGGCCATCGGCATCCACAATCATACCTTCCACGTCTTTTACCCGGGTAAGTAATTGAAGACCTTTTTCCCGACCCAGGACAAAGCAGGCTGTGGCCAGAGCATCAGCGCTGGTACAGTCAGCGGCAACCACGGTCACGCTGACCGGAAATTCCTGAACTGTTCTGCCAGTGCGGGGATCAACAATATGGCTGTACTTTTTGCCCTTAATGGTGAGGTAACGCCGGTAATCGCCCGAAGTGGCCACAGCCCTGTCGGAAAGATGGAGAATAGTCAGGACCTTATCTGATTGCCAGGGGTTCTGAACGCCGACCTGCCATGGTTGACCTTCGGGATTAGAACCGGCGCAGAAGATGTCACCGCCAGCATCAATGAGTGCCCCGGGAAACCGGTGGCGAGCCAGTAAGTCTCTGACACAGTCCACGATGTAGCCCTTGGCAATACCTCCCAGGTCCAGACTCATTCCCGCCGGCATGTTTAACTTGTGGTTTGACAACTTCACCTTTTCCCAGCCCACTTTTGTCAGGGCGGCTTTTATTTCCTTTTCTGTGGGCGGGTAACCCCGTTCTTTCGCCTGGCGGTAAAGACGGATTAAGGCTCCACAGGTGGGGTCAAAAGCACCCTGACTGAGCCGGGCAAAAGAGAGCGCCTGTTTCAGGAGCGTGGCCATGGAGTCCGAGACAACGCCACCAGCCTGCCCATTCAGGCGGGATAATTCACTTTCCGGTCGATACACGCTGAAACGTTCCTCCAGAGAACGAATCAGATGGAAAGCGGCCTCCATGGCGTTAGCGGTGCGGCCGGTATCAGGAAGGGTCAGACGAATTACTGTACCCAGAGCCAGTTCTGAGCGGGTCACAGCCGGGTAACCACGCAGGAGATTGCCAGTCGGTGCTGACCAGATTAGAGCCACAGAAAGTAGAAAGAGCCCACACAGTGCTGTGACCGGCAGATAATTTGTCTTCATCCGGTTTGAAAAAGTTTTCTTCCCGTCAGTAAAAGAGGAAAGTAACTGCTTGCGCCTCAGGTTCTTTCTGGACAGATACTCTTGATTTGACACAGACCGGCTGACATGTCAATATCTACATTTTACGGAAGAAGGTTTCTGCCGTCAACAAGGGGGAACTGGTGGAATTAAGATTGGGTGTGCAGAGCTATTGTTTTCGTCACTTCAAGGATAATCAGAAGGTGGCTTCTCTGGTCAGAGAATGTGGGCTGAGCCGGATTGAACTCTGTGGCGTGCACGTGAATTTCTCCGCTCCGGAGACTTTCGCTGCCGTTGTTGGCACCTACCAGCAGGCTGGGGTGGAGATTGTCTCCACGGGTGTTAATGGCCTGGCTAATCGGGAGACCGAGGAACGGAAGTTGTTTGATTTCCTTCGCCAGGCCGGGGCAGGACTCATGAGCGTAAGTTTTGACATCAACACCATGCCGGACTGTTTTCGCACCGCGGAACGCCTGGCTGAGGAGTATGGAATTAACCTGGCCATTCACAACCACGGAGGCCGGCACTGGCTTGGCTCTTCAGAGGTATTAACCTACGTTTTCAAGAACACCTCAAACCGGATTGGGTTGTGTCTTGATACGGCCTGGGCGCTTGATTCCGGGGAGAACCCGGTGGCCATGGTGGAAAAATTTGCCAGCCGTCTTTACGCTCTGCATATCAAAGATTTTATCTTTGAGCGGGACCGCCGTCCCCGTGATGTGGTTGCCGGGAAGGGCAACTTGAATCTGAAAAATCTTTTTCAGACATTGAAAAAGGTGGGTTTTTCCGGTGAGTCCATCATTGAGTATGAAGGGGATGTGGAAAATCCCGTTCCCGCACTTGGAAAGTGCGTGGCTTCCATCCAGGAAGCCGCCGCGACCGTTTGAAAGTTCAGTGGAGAAGTCTTCTCACTCTCTGAAGAAGCGCCGACTCATCAGGGATATTGGTGGTATCAAACCGGGCCTCTTTGAAGGTGTCAATAAATACCCTGATAAGGGTATTTTTGGTGATGCGCTCCTGGCGATAAGCCGTGGAGCGGTTTTTCTGGATTTCCCGAACCAGCCGCTCAAGAAACTCCAGCTGGTCAGAACGTAACAGCGTGGTCAGTCTTACCTCAAAGGTGCGAAACTTAGGCTGTCCGGCTGCCGGGGACAGGGGTGCTGAACTTGCTTTTACTTCCTTGACTCTGTTTGAGACCGTGGGCTGAATCCAGCTGAGAGGGTCTTTACCGAGGCCTGTCTTTTTCATACGTGTTCCTCCTGTCTGATAATTTCCCGGGTAAGTTTCTGATAGTCTTCGCTACCATGAGAGCTCGGGGCAAAATCAAGAATGGCTTTGCCAAAACTGGGCGCTTCTGCCAGACGAACGTTTTCCCGGATACGCGTGCGAAAGACCTTGTCCTTAAAATGTTCTTTTACCTTCCGGGCGACATCGCGGCAGATATTTTTTCGCTCGTCATACATCGTAATCAATACGCCGGTGATGGCTAAGTCTCTGTTAATGCGCTGCTGAACAATCTCAATTGTCTGGAGAAGTTTAGTCAGCCCTTCCAGAGCGAAGAATTCCGCCTGAATGGGAATTAAAACTTCTCTCATGGCGGTAAGAGCGTTCAGTGTAAGCAAGCCGAGCGAAGGCGGACAGTCCACGATGATATAGTCAAAATGTTGCCGCAGATTTTTCAGTGCGTCCCGCAGGACAGCTTCGCGGCCGACCGTCGTTACCAGTTCAATTTCGGCGCTGGCCAGTTCAATCTTGGAAGGGAGCAAGAAAAGTCCTTTCTCCTGGGTAGTCGCCAGGGCCTGTTGAATGGGAAGTTTTCCCACCAGAACTTCATAGGCTGAGTTGTTCACCGAAGGCGGCTCCAGACCGAGGTGGATGGTGGTGTGGGCCTGCGGGTCCAGGTCAATCAGGAGAACCTTTCTGCCGGTCCGGGCCAGCACGACACCGGTGTTGACCACCGTGGTGGTCTTACCGGAACCGCCTTTCTGGTTGATAACCGCTATCTTTCTCATGCCTCCTCCTGAGGTTAGAACTTCTGAAGTTACGCAACGGTAACAGTATAAGAAACGGTCGCTGGCTTGTCAAGCGCCGTGTCTTCAGTTATAGTAACAGAGAGAAAAACTGCCGTGGGAAAGGAGCTGGACGGGATGGAAATTAAGGCTACAACCAGGCTGACAGGGGTTTTCGGGTATCCGGTTCGGCATTCTCTTTCGCCCATCTTCCAGAATGCTGCTTTCCAGTACCTGGGTCTTGACATGGTCTATGTGGCGCTGGAGGTCAAGCCTGAAGACCTGGAGGTCGCCGTTAAAGCGCTGAAGGTTTTTGATTTTGTGGGCGTAAATGTCACCATTCCCCACAAGAAGGCTGTGGTTTCGCTTGTGGACGAACTGGATGGGGAGGCGCAAGAATCAGGGGTGGTGAACACTATTTGCTGTCGCGGCGGAAGGTTGAAAGGTTATAGCACCGACGGGCAGGGTTTCATCCGTTCCCTGAAAGAAGAGGGAAGGTTCTCGCCGGAAAACAAAAGTGCTCTGGTGCTGGGAGCAGGCGGATCAGCCCATGCTGTTTGCGGCGCTCTGGTAAGGTCTGGTATTGGACACCTCTTCCTGTGTAACCGCACCCGGGAAAAAGCCGTGGCTCTGGCAGACCATTTGAAGAAAAACCTCTCCTTCACCTCAACGGAAGTAATAGAATTTTCACAACGGCACCGCAAGGCCGTCTGGAAAGATGTGGATTTGCTGGTGAATACTACCTCTGTGGGTATGAAGGAAAATGACCCCCTTCTCGTCAGGGAAGAAAACCTGCACCCGGGTTTGTTTGTTTATGACCTGATTTACAACCGCCTGACGGAATTGTTAAGAAACGCCAGGAAATTGAAACTTCCCCACCTGAACGGGCTGGCCATGCTGGTCTATCAGGGCGGGATTTCCTTTGAGCTCTGGACTGGCCGGAAGGCGCCGCTGGCCATAATGAAAAAAGCTCTCGCAAAATACAGGGGTGGACTTGGCAAAGCCTGAGGCAAATCTTGTTCTGACAGGATATAGCGGTACGGGTAAAAGCACTGTTGGCCGGATACTGGCGGCAAGATGGCAGTGGAAGTTTGTAGACATCAACGCGATTCTTGAAGAGAGAGAAAACTGCCGGCTGGCCAGGCTGGTCCAGGTCAGGGGGCAGGAGTATGTGGACAGGAAAGAAGAAGAACTGATTGCCGGGATAGCCGCAGGACGGCAGTTAGTGGTCGCGGCCGGTGCCAGGACCTTGCTGAGTGAAAGGAACTTTCTGAACCTGAAGCAAAACGGGGTTTTGATTGGTCTTACAGCCGAGCCAGGGATTATTCTCTTGCGCACCTGTGCTCCGTGGAAAGACAGAACAGCCCTGCTTAAATCAAAAGAAGTCCTTCAGACCATCCGGCAAGTCATCAAAGAACGGGAATCTTTTTCCAGGAAGCCGGATTATACCATTGATACTTCAGAGCTCACTCCAGAGCAGGTGGCGGAAAAGATTGAGGCACTTTTGGTAGTGTCAAAAAAGGAATGAAAGAGGGATGAAAAGAAAGGGAACAGTCTGGCTCACTCAAAGTGCTCCGGCACAGACAAGGACTACGCCGAAATCGGCTGCTCGGCGAACTCATTCGCCAGGTGGCGAATTCAGACAGCGCCGAGTAAGGTATAGCGTCCCGATTGAACTTGGTCGGTCCGCTTACTGAACGCTTGTGCTTTTCGTCTTGTCTTGTAGCTGTGCCTGCGCCATTCGTTCGCCAGTTGTCCCCTTCCTTTTTTGACACCGTAGGGAGGAGAGGGGGAAATAAGGAGTGGCATAACCATTGACAGACACAGGAAAAGACTTAAAACAACTCAACATTTTGACAGAACGGCACTTTTCACAGGGGGGGCAGTTATGAGAGTTAGGTGTGTTTGTCTTTTGTTCTTCTTCGCTGTCTGTTTTTCCATGGGAGCAGAGACGCCACCAGGAAACATTGATTATGTGATGGAGTACTTTCCGAAGGCTGGGGGTATTGTCATGCATGGAGGTTGGTGCGAACCAGACTGGCTGCCGCGAAATGATGTCTGGGTCCTGGATAACAATGGCTGGAGGCACGTGATCCAGGATTCTTCCCCGGCGTTTGCCCACCACAGTATGACCTTTAACACTGACAGGAAGGTGCTGGTCCTTTGCGGAAACACTACCTATACCACCTTCACCAGCGAGTATCAAACCTGGGAGTATGATGGAACTGACTGGTCCCGGGGACCGGAGCTACCCACAGAAATTATCTTCGGCGATGTGGAGTTAGCCTATGACCAGGCCAGACAGGTGACGGTACTTTACCTTCATGGCTTCCTGAGTGATTTTTCTCCGCGAACGGAAACCTGGGAATATAATGGGGTCACCTGGACAAAAAAGGAATTTCTCACGGCGCCGGTGGCCTGTTCTGACGGTGCTTTGATGAAGTATGACCCTGTCAACCGAATAACAGTGCTGGTGGCAGATGATGGCAGCGGGAGTCAAACCTGGTTGTGGGATGGGACTGACTGGAAGTCGGTTGCTGGAGCCCAACCGCCTGATGTCCTGGGGGGTGGTATGGTCTACGATACTGTCAGGCAGGAGATGGTTTTTCTCACCACGACAATGCAAACCTGGGTGTTTGATGGCACTTCCTGGACACAGAAGAATCCGGCGCACTCTCCGCAACCCGTACCAAACGGTTTGTTCTCCATGGCCTTTGACCCGGTGAGAAGGAAAACTGTCTTCTTCGGCGGGGAAAGCCCTCCGCTGGGTTCCTTCCCTGTCTATCCCACTGGTACCTGGGAGTGGGATGGTGCTGACTGGCGCGAATTTTCTTCTTCGCTTCAGGGAGATATCAACGGAGATGGGGAGCTTGATATCAGAGACGTGGTTATCTGCTTGAGAATTGTTCTTGGCTGGAATGATTTTGATTCGCGGGCTGACCTTAATGGAGACGGCCAGGTCAATATCCAGGATGTAATTCTACTGCTCCGAGTTGTCCTCGCTTGAATCTCCGACCGTTTTTGTCCTAAAGCCCTTTCAGCTTCAGCCACTTCTTATCCAGTCTGGCTAAACTGTCATAGGCCCTGGCCAGATAGAGGGCATCAAGAAGGGCGATGGCCATCATCGCTTCGGCGACCACGTAGATACGACCCAGCAGGGTAGGGTCCCGCCGGGTGATCGGACTCAGGGTTTCTTCTTTCATGGTGCGCATGTTGATGGAACGCTGCTGGATGGAAATAGTGGGTGTTGGTTTGATGGCCAGACGGACGACAATGTCTTCGCCGGTGCTCATGCCGCCCAGCAGCCCCCCGGCGTTATTGGTGCGGAAACGCACCCGTCCCTGCTCGTCCAGGTAAGGCTGGTCATTATTTTCTGACCCTTTCATTCGGCCCACCTGAAAGCCGGCGCCAAACTCAATACCTTTGACCGCGCCGATGGAACAGAGAGCGTGGGCAATGGTGGCACTGAGTTTGTCAAAGACCGGCTCACCCAGAGCCGGGGGAACATTATGAGCCACTACCTGGATAATTCCGCCGGCTGTATCCCCTTCTTCTTTCACCTTCAAGACGGCTTTTTCCATTTTTTTAGCAGCGTCCAGGTCAGGACAGTTAATCTCATTCTTGCGGTAGTTACGTTTAGCTTCCTCAAAACTCAACGGTCTGGCTTTAATGCCAAGGCACTCCACGGTGTAGGCCAGAATTTCAATACCTTCTCGGGCGAGAATGAACTTAGCCACGGCACCTCCGGCAACCCGGGCCACAGTCTCCCTTCCTGAGGCGCGGCCGGCACCACACCAGTCCTGGGCTTCGCCATATTTCAGAAAGAAAGGGTAGGTGGCGTGTCCGGGACGAAAGATATCTTTGTAGGAACGGTATTGCTCAATATGGATAGGCTGGGTATCCACATTGTAGATTATAATCCCGACTGGGGCGCCGGTGGTTAAGCCGTCCTGGCCAAGACCGGCGAAAATTTCACACTGGTCAGTCTCTTTTCTTGGACTGTTCAGTTTTCCCACTCCGGGCCGTCTCTTGTCCAGTTCCTGCTGAACGATTTCTCTGGTTAGTTTGAGTCCTGGCGGTACCCCGTCCACAATTACGGCCAGTCCTGAACCTTTTCCTTTTCCGTAGGATTCACCGCAGGTGGTAACCCGAAAAATCCGGCCAAAAGAATTTCCCAGCACTGTTGCCCCCTTTGTTGGTTAAGGTTCCTCTTTCAATTCAACCTGCGCCCCCAGCCGGGAAAGCTTATCAAAAAACTCAGGGAAGGTAACTCCGGCGGCCTCTGCGGTGGAAACAGTGGTCCTGCCTTCTGCCCGCAGCCCGGCCAGGGTTAAAGCCATCACCACCCTGTGGTCGCGATGGCCATCTACCGTTGTGCCCTGCAATTTTGATTGATGAAGAATCAAACCATCTTTCAGTTCCTGAACCCGGGCGCCTAATTTGGTAAGCTCAGCGGCCATTACCGAAAGGCGGTCCGTTTCTTTGATTCTGGCCTGAGGTACATTTCCCAGCACTGTCGTACCCTCAGCCAGACAGCCAAGAACAGCCATGGCTGGCAAAGCATCCGGTGTCTGGTTAAGGTCAAGGCACACCCCGCGCAATTTCCCACCACCCCGGATACGGATGCCCGAAGACTCAATCTCAATGGGAACACCCATCAATCTTAAGTAATCCAGAACAGCCCTGTCTCCCTGGGTGTCGTTCAGCTCAAGTCCCTGGATAAGAACATCAGAATCACATATGGCCGCCGCCACCAGAGGAAAGGTAGCACTGCTCCAGTCGCCCGGTATTCTTTTTGAGAAAGCATGGTAGTGCTGACGTCCCTTGATGTGAAACCATGTCAGGTCATCATTTCTTTGGTAGTCAATATTCTGCTCGTCTAACCAGCCAAGGGTCATTTCTACGTAAGGAGCTTCGTGCAGGTTAGCCACCGTTAATTCTGTATCACCGGCAGCCAGGGGAGAAGCAATTAATACCGAGGACACAAACTGTGAATTTATCCCGTCAACACAGGCTTTCCCGCCTCTGAGCACTCCGGAGATACGAATCGGAGGACGTCCGTTATTGAGAGAAACAGCTTTTGCCCCTAACTGGTTCAAAGCATCCAGCAGCGGCTGGACCGGTCTGGAACGCAGTGAATCATCTCCGTCCAGAACCGTGGAAAAAGAGCCAAGAGCCGCTACGGCGGCTACCAGATTCAGGGAAGTTCCTGAATTCATCAGGTCCAGTTTCTCGCCGGGCGGTTTTGGTTCAGAACCAAAGCCGGTTATTTCCCACTTTTCCGGTTCGCACCTTATCACGGCCCCTAAACTGCGGCAGGCGTTCACTGCGGCCCGGGTGTCGGCTGATTGCAGAGGTTTGATGATGGTTGATGTTCCCCTGGCCAGAGAGGCAATCACCACTGCTCTGATGGTGTGTGACTTGGAGCCAGGAACAACAAATTCCCCCTGAAGGTGTCTGGTGGGAAAGACGATTGCCTGCATACAAATAAGTTTAGCACACAACAGCCGCCGGGACAAGTGGTCTCTCGGGTTAGAAACCGTCTTCCAGAGGCGAGGATGACATTTAACCTGGTGGGTGCTATAATCAACCTGGAGGGGCTTTTCTCTCGGCGAAGGTCCTGTTATGGTCAAAGTAACGCTCAGGCTGAAAGGAAAAGAGTGCCCGGTCTACATTGGAGCCAGGCTGGAAGACCTGGGGTCACGTGTTCAGGGAGATTCACCGGGCCAGAAGGTTCTGATACTCAGCGATGAAAGAGTAGCCAGTCTTTACGCAGGAAGGCTAACCGGTAGCTTAAAGCGTTCGGGTCTGAAAGCAAAGTTGGTTACCTTCAAGCCTGGAGAAAGGTCCAAAACACTGGCTACAGTTAACAAAATCATCCGGGAATGCTCATTTTTCGGCCTGGAACGGACCGATACAGTGTTGGGTCTTGGTGGCGGGGTGACGGGAGATCTGGCAGGTTTTGTGGCTTCCATATACCTGCGGGGAGTGAACTATGTCAGTGTGCCGACAAGTTTCCTGGCGCAGGTGGATGCGGCGGTAGGGGGAAAAACTGGTGTGGACCTTCCCTGGGGCAAGAACCTCATCGGTACTTTTTACCAGCCCTGGCTAATCTGGATGGACCTGAGTACTCTGGCGACATTACCGGCCCGACAGGTTCGTCAGGGACTGGCTGAAGTGATTAAGTATGGGGTCATCAATGATGCTGAATTGTTTTCGTTCCTGGAGAAGATAGCCGCGGAAAAGCTGCCGGAAGAGTTTGCCTTTCTGGTAGAAAGAAGCGTCAGAATTAAGGGAAAAATTGTGGAAGCGGATGAAAGAGAGGAAACCGGACTTCGGGAAATTCTCAATTTTGGACATACAATTGGCCATGGTATTGAGATGGCCTGTTTGCCAGAATATACCCACGGGGAGGCTGTTTCGCTGGGTATGGTGGGGGAAACCTGGCTGGCTGTGAGAAAAGGGGTGGCCGACCAGGAGCTACTGGAGCGTCTGGTTTTGATTTTAAAAAAGTATGGCTTGCCCTGGGATATCAGTGTTGTTTCGGTAGAAAATGTCCTCAACTTTATGAAGTTTGACAAGAAGATTCGCCGGGGCCGCTGGCGTTTTGTTCTGCCCCGGCGGCTTGGTCTGGCAGAAGCCGGGATAGAAATAAAGCCGGCAGAGATAAGGAAAACGTGGAGAGAATTTGCGAGGAGGTACCCGCGATGAGCCTGAAGGAACTGGAAAAATGGCGACGGAAAATTGATGAACTGGACCGGCAACTTCTGAAGGTTTTGAATGAAAGAGCCAGCGTTGTCAGAAAAATTGCTGAAATAAAAGGTCGGACCGGCGCGCCCGGTTTTGACCCTTCCCGGGAAAAAATGGTGGTGGAAAAACTCAAGAAACTTAATGAAGGACCGTTAGAAGCCAGAGAAATTGAATTAGTGATGGAGACGATTTTTCGGATTTACCGTTCCTATAGCGGTCCTTTCACTATTGCTTACCTTGGACCACCCGGTACCTTTACTCACCAGGCAGCCCGCAAACGTTTTGGCGAACGCGATGCCTATGTGCCGTGCAAGACCATCGGTCATGTTTTTCAGGAAGTGGAAAAGGGACACGCTGATTTCGGAGTGGTGCCGGTAGAAAATTCCAACGAAGGTGTCGTCACCCACACTCTGGATATGTTTTTGGAAAGTGAACTGGTGGTTAACTCCGAAATCCTTCTGGAAATCCATCACTGCCTTCTCTCCCGGGTTTCAAAGCTCTCTGCTGTGAAAAAGATTTATTCCCATCCCCAGGCTCTGGGCCAGTGTCGGCAGTGGCTGGAGGAACATCTGCCCCGGGCCGAGCAGGTGGAGACAGAAAGCACCATCCAGGCAGTGCAACAGGCGAAACGTTTTCCTGCGTCCGCGGCCATTGCGCCGCAGACCGCAGCCAGCATCTACGATCTGGAAATTCTGGCGGATAACATTGAGGATTACCGGGAAAATATCACCCGGTTTCTGGTCATCGGCCGAAGTTTTGCGCAGCCCAGCGGCCACGACAAGACATCTGTTCTTTTTTCCATCAAGGACAGGGTGGGTGCACTTCACGACATGCTGGTACCTTTCAAAAAACATCAGATTAACCTGACCAGGATTGAATCGCGGCCCACCAGAAGGAAAGCCTGGGAATATGTGTTTTTCGTTGATTTTTATGGCCATCAGGAAGAAGAAAAAGTTAAACAGGCGCTGGAAGAACTGTCAGCCCAGTGTGTTTACTTGAGGGTCCTTGGTTCCTATCCGGCCGGCTGAAGCGGAGGGGGAAAGATGGCGGATTTGATTATCATGAGTTCAAAGGCGAGTGAGGCTGAAGTTGAAGGCGTGGTCTCCAGAGTCAGACAGCTAGGTTTTGATGTTCACATTAGCCGTGGCCAGGAAAAAACCTTGATTGGTTTAATCGGGGACACACGGGGTATTTCCGACGAAGTTTTTCGTTTGATGCCAGGCGTGCTGGAAGTAATCACTATCCTTAAAGAGTATAAACTGGTCAGCCGTGAGTTCAAAGAAGAGGATAGCCGGATAACCGTTAAGGATGTTGTCATTGGCGGGGAAAAGTTTGTTGTTATTGCCGGCCCCTGTTCAGTGGAAAGTGAAGTTGGCCTTATGGATACAGCCAGAAGGATTAAAAGGGCCGGGGCAGCGATATTGCGAGGAGGAGTGTATAAACCCAGAACTTCCCCGTACTCTTTTGATGGTCTGGGGCGGGAAGGCCTGGAGATTTTGCGGCGTGTCCGGGAAGAAACAGGCTTACCCGTGGTGACGGAAGTGATGGCACCTGAAGAGGTACAACTTGTGGAACCGGTGGCTGACCTGCTCCAGATTGGCGCAAGAAACATGTTTAATTATCGGCTGCTGCAGAGGGTTGGTCGGTGTCGAAAACCGGTCCTGCTCAAGCGCGGTTTTGAAGCCAAGTTGAAGGAGTTTCTTAACAGTGCCGAGTATATTCTCAAGGAGGGGAACAACCAGGTCATTCTGTGTGAACGGGGCATCCGTACCTTTGATGATGAATTTACCCGTAATACTCTTGACCTGGCAGCCGTTCCTGTTTTGAAGAAGGAAAGTCATCTTCCGGTAATCGTTGACCCCAGCCACGGTACCGGCCGGCGGGACCTCGTGACACCCATGGCTAAGGCAGCCCTGGCTGCTGGTGCTGACGGAATTATGGTGGAAGTCCACCCGCAGCCGGAAGCAGCATTTTCTGATGGTTTCCAGTCGTTGAGAATAGAAGAATTTGAGCAGATGATGGAGCAACTGCGGCCGCTGATGAAATTGATGGGCCGATGAAAACCGGGTTTCTTGAGAGATGGAGCCAAATTGAACACTTTTTCTTTCTGGCAACCAACACGAATTATTTTTGAGAGAGGCTGTCTGGAACGGGAGCTGGGCCGAGTTGCCGACCTGGGTTCCTCCGCACTGGTTGTCACTGGCCGGCGCTTTGCTTCCGCCACCGGCCTTGTGGACCGGGTGAGGAAATCGCTGGAAAAAGCCGGGGTTTCCTGTACAGTTTTTGACCGGGTCAAACCCGAGCCTGATGTGGAAAATGTGGAAGAGGGAGCGGGTGTCTGTCAGCGAGAAGGGTGCAGGGTGATTATTGGTGTCGGTGGCGGAAGTGCCCTTGATGCCGGTAAAGCCATCGCGGTGCTGGCGACCAACGGTGGCTGTCTGCGCGATTATTTTGGCCGGGAAAACTTTGCACGAGAACCCTTACCGGTGGTAGCCATTCCTACTACCTGCGGGACAGGCAGCGAGGTTACCCGTTATGCGGTGATCGTTGATACCCTGGCTGAGACCAAGAAGACCATCAGCAGCGAGAGTCTCATTCCTGAACTGGCGCTGCTGGATAGCGAACTGCTGAAAACATTGCCTCCCAAACTGGTGGCGGCCACCGCTATGGACGCTTTCTCTCATGCGGTGGAATCTTTTCTTTCAAGGCGGGCTAACATTCTGTCACAGAGTTTTTCCCGGATGGCTCTGACCGCGTTGCTTCAAGGATTGCCAGAAGCGGTGACGGCTAAAGAACCAGCAGAGTATCGGGAACTGGTTTTCTTTGGTTCATTACTGGCCGGGCTGGCCATCAATCAGACAGGGACCATCATGGTCCACGGCATGGGTTACGCCCTGACCATTCGCTATGGCCTTCATCACGGAACAGCCAATGCCCTGCTTTTGCCAGAGGTGCTGGAATATCTCAGGCGGCACGGACAGGCAGAACAGGTGGCGGAGCTTGAAAGAATGTGGAACGGGCAGAAGGGTTTAAAGAAATTACTGGCTGTGATGGGGTTACCTCTCCGTCTGAGCGAGGTAGGAGTCTCCGCCTCAGAACTGACGGAACTGGCAAGGTTAGCCATCATTGGTTGTCAGAGAGCGGTAAAGAACATGTCTCTGGAACCATCCCGTGAAGACTACCGCCAGATTCTAAAAGCCCTTTTCTAACGCCGGAGGTCAAGGTGAAGGTTAATCTGATGGAAATGACCTTAAAGGAAGTCCGTCAGGCAGGCAAACCGGAGGTGGCGCTTCTACCCTGGGGCTCGTGTGAATGTCATAATCTCCACCTGCCTTACGGCTGCGACACACTGACGGTGGCTGCCCTGGCCGAGCAGGGAGCCTTACAGGCTCGCAGGAAAGGCGCCGGGGTGGTGGTTCTTCCGGCTATTCCCGTGGGTGTGAATTCTGACCTTTTCGGTTTTCCTCTGGTGTTGCATCTTTCTCCTACCACGCAGTTGGAGATTCTTAAAGACCTGGTGCGTTCGCTGGAAACACACCGGGTGTGGAAACTGCTGGTGCTTAACGGGCATGGCGGTAACAATTTTAAGGCACTGGCCAAGCAACTCTACGGACAGACTCGGGTGCGAATCTTTCTGTGTGACTGGTGGCCTCTGATTAATGATGTTGTGAAAAAGGTATGTCACGATCCTGGTGGTGAACACGGTAATGAAGCGGAAACTTCCTGGATGATGTACCTCTATCCCGACCTGGTTCACCTGAAATGGGCTGATGCTGGCAGGGTTAAGACACCCCGGCTGGAAAGTCTGAAGGCCGGTTCTGTCTGGACCGCCAGGCCATGGCATCTGTTGACCACCAATTCTGGACACGGAAATCCCCGTAAGGCAACGGCGGAAAAGGGTCGGCAGATGGTGGAAGCGGCCATCAGAAGGATAGCCGAAATTATCACCGAACTTTCCCGGGCAACACTGGACGAGAAGTTCCCATATTAGTCATGGTGACACACCACTTCCTGCAGGAAAAATCTGCCCAGACCAGTCTCACCCTGGGTGTCGGTAAGTTTGACGGTGTTCACCTTGGTCACCAGAAGATTATTCAGGTTATAAGGGAGCGGGCCTCTTTAACTGGTAGCCAGCCCGGAGTCTTTACCTTCAGACACTTTCCGGTAAGTTTTTTGCTTTCTTCCTGGAACGAAAAACAGTCTCTCCTGAAAAAATTTGGGATAAAATGGTGTCTGTGGAGTGATTTTGAAGAGCTGTCCCACTGGGAACCAGAACGTTTTCTGGAGCGACTGAGACTGTGGCGTGTGGAAGAGTTGGTGGTGGGTTTTAACTTCTGTTTTGGGGCCCACCGGAAAGGGACGCTAAGTTTCCTGAAAGAGGTGGCACCTGCCTACGGATTCAAGGTGACCGTGGTGGAGCCGGTGCTGGTAGAGGGTGCCGGAGTGAACAGTACAAGAATTCGTAAGGCTCTTGAGACGGGCCAGCTGCGGGAAGTCAATCTCTGCCTGGGTCGTCCTTTCAGTTTCCACGGCCGGGTCATCACCGGCCATCAGCGGGGTAACCGGCTTGGCTTTCCGACGGCCAATCTTTATCCTGCCCGGCGCATTCCCCTGCACCACGGAGTTTATGCCGTCTGGGTTCATTTTCACGGGGATTTTTTTCAGGCAGCGATGAACGTTGGCGTTAGCCCGACTTTTGGTCTCAACGAGGAAACTATGGAGGTCCATCTGCTGAATTTTTCCGGGGACCTTTACGGACAGGAACTCAGGGTTTATCTAATGAAGTACCTGCGGGAAGAAAAAGTTTTTGCCACTATGGAAGAACTTCGCGTTCAGATTGAGAAAGATCTGGAGGTGGTGGCGGCGGTTCTCTCAGAAGTGCCTTCTTTTGACTGATGGGGAAATAAAGAGTAAGCTATAGTAAATTGCAAAAAACCTGCGCTGGTGAAGCCCGTTAGTGTTGCGGCGCTGTACACAATAGATAACTGTTAAAACTAAAGGGGGAATAAGTCATGACCGGAGGAAAAACTACTAAACGACAGAAATTTGTCTATTTCTTTGGTGGTGGCAAGGCTGATGGAAATGAGGCCATGAAGAACCTTCTTGGGGGCAAGGGCGCCAATCTGGCGGAAATGGCCGGGCACCCAGCATTGAGGCTGCCAGTGCCACCCGGCTTCACTATTACCACCGAGGTCTGCACCTATTATTATCAGCACAAGAAAAGCTATCCGGAGGGGTTAAAAGAACAGGTGGAAAAAGCGTTGAGACGGGTAGAAGAGTTGATGGGGCGAAGATTTGGAGATGCCAGCAATCCCCTTCTGGTTTCTGTTCGTTCTGGAGCCCGCCGGTCTATGCCGGGCATGATGGAAACTGTGCTTAATGTCGGGCTTACAGAAAAGACCATCCCCGGGCTGACCCAGCAGAGCGGAGGAAACGAACGTTTCGTCTATGATGCTTATCGGCGTCTGATCATGATGTACTCCGATGTTGTGATGGAGAAGGCTGCCGGGATTGAACCCAGGGATGGGAAGGGTATCAGAAAGATACTGGACGAGCGGCTGGAGGAAGTGAAGAAGAGCCACGGGTACACTTCTGATACACAGTTGACTGTGGAAGACCTGAAAGGGCTCATCCGAGAGTTTAAGAATCTGGTGGCCCAAACCCTGGGCCGAAATTTCCCGGATGAACCTCAGGAACAACTCTGGGGCGCTATTGGCGCCGTTTTTGCTTCCTGGAATGGAAAACGCGCCGTGGAATACCGTCGCATTGAAAAGATTCCTGATGATTGGGGGACAGCGGTTACGGTGCAGACCATGGTTTTTGGCAATATGGGAGACGATTCGGCCACCGGGGTGGCGTTCACCAGGAATCCAGGAAATGGAGAGAAACAGTTCTACGGAGAATATCTGGTTAATGCCCAGGGAGAAGATGTGGTGGCCGGAATCAGGACGCCGGCCCCCATCAATGAATACTCCAAGAATGACCAGAGTCGGCATCTGCCGACCCTGGAAAAAATTATGCCTGAAGTTTACCGGCAACTGGACGAAATCCAGCGCCGTCTGGAAAAGCACTACCGGGACATGTTAGACATTGAGTTCACTATTGAAAAAGGTAGGCTTTTTATTCTCCAGTGCCGGGTGGGCAAGCGAAATGGCCTGGCGGCAGTGCGGATGGCGACGGACATGTACCGGGAAAGGTTAATTGATAAAGAAACAGCGGTGATGAGGGTGGCGCCCCAGCAACTGGTGGAATTGCTTCTCCCCATGATTGACCCGAAGGTAGAACTGGCTACACAGCCACTGGCAAAAGGACTGCCGGCCGGTCCGGGTGGAGCCAGAGGCCGTGTGGTGTTTACCTCGGCTGATGCTGTAGCCTGGGCTGGACGGGGTGAAAAAGTGGTGCTGGTTCGGGAGGAAACAAGTCCTGAGGATGTTGATGGCATGCACAAATCCCAGGCAATTCTTACCAGCAAGGGTGGCATGACCTCCCACGCGGCCCTGGTGGCCCGCGGCTGGGGTAAGTGTTGTATCGTCGGGTGCTCAGAAATTGAGATTGCTTCTGACAACAAGTCTTTCAAAACCAGGTCAGGCAAAGTTATTAAGGAAGGAGACTGGATTTCTCTCAACGGGACGAGGGGTCTGGTTTACGAGGGTAGTTTACCCCTGGTGGAACCTGACCTGGAGAAAAACCAGTCTTATCGCGATCTGATGAAACTGGTGGACAGTCTTAAGGTGCTGGGCGTCAGGGCAAATGCCGATACGCCAGCCGATGCCCGGAAGGCTTTGCAGTTTGGTGCCGAGGGTATCGGGCTTTTCCGGACAGAACACATGTTTTACGGTGAGGGAAGTGAAAAACCTTTGTTTCTCCTCAGAAAAATGATTATGAGCGCGACGGTGGAAGAGCGTAAAGCCGCGCTGGCGGAACTATTTCCCTATGTCAAAAACGACATTAAGGCCACCCTGGAGGTTATGGCTGGACTGCCGGTTACCATTCGCCTGCTTGACCCGCCGCTTCATGAATTTGTACCCCATGACGAGGAAAAACTGAAGGCCCTGGCAGTGGAGTTAGGAGTGGATACCGGCGAGTTGCTCAAGCGAGCCGAAAATCTGAGGGAGAATAACCCCATGCTGGGCCATCGGGGGGTGCGGCTGGGAATTACCTACCCGGAGATTACCGAGATGCAATTTCGGGCAATTCTGGAAGCCGCCGGCGAAATCATTAAATCCGGTGGTAAGGCGATGCCCGAGATTATGGTACCGGTTACCTGTTCCGTGAGGGAACTGGAAGACCAGAAGAGGCTCCTGGAGAAAGTTTATCCCGAAGTCTGCGAGAAACTGGGTTTAAAGAAGATTCCGTTTCTCTACGGCACGATGATTGAGATTCCTCGTGCAGCCCTGACAGCCGACGAAATGGCAAAGGAAGCGGAATTTTTCTCCTTCGGGACCAACGACCTCACTCAGATGACCTACGGATTCTCCCGGGACGATATTGGCTCCTTCCTGCCAGAGTACCTGGCCGCAAAGATTCTTCCGGCCGACCCGTTTCAGACCATTGACCAGCAGGCGGTGGGTGAGTTGATCGCCCTGGGCATCCAGCGGGGCAGAACCACCAGACCAAAATTGAAAGTGGGTATCTGCGGCGAGCATGGGGGCGACCCGGATTCAGTTAAATTCTGCCACCGGGTTGGCATGAACTATGTCTCCTGTTCGCCCTTCAGGGTGCCAATTTCCCGGCTGGCGGCCGCCCAGGCAGCTGTTGAAGAGAAAGGAAAAGCCGCGGCCCGGAAAGAGAAAAGGGCTGGTAAGTAACTTCCTAACTGCTGTAGTTAAGAAGTGCGGAAGTTCTGAATTTAGCCAGAGTCCAGCCGGTTTTGCCTGCCCTGGCTGACCTCAGAATCCCTGCCGAAAAGTGGCCTCAAGTTGCGCAGGGAGAAAGGACGTCGGCTGGTCACTTTAAGAGCTTTTGCACAAGTAAAAATTTCAGGGGAGGGTGAGGGGATGGTGTTTTTCATCCCTGATGAATAAGTGATTTTTAACGCACTTTTTTCGTCGGGGGATAGCATAAATAGCATCACGACATTTTTTAAGGCCGATTAAAGCCGGTTTTTTCCCGCCAGAAGGCCGATCGGTTTTCCGGCTTCAGTATCCTGTGGTGTAAATTTTGTAACCTCCGGCTCTGTCAGGCACCCTGTTTTTGGAGAGAAAAAATCCTCCTCCCGCTAAGCGGTGGGCTCTGTCAAAGAGTTTTAGTTGCTTTTTAGTCTTTTGCTGTTTCTGTCAGTGGTTTTGCAAGTTTTTATCTCTGCGCCTTCCAGACTGTCAAAAAAGGAAGGGAATAACTGGCGAACGAATTGCGAAGGCACAGTTACAAGACAGGACGAAAAGCGGCAGCGCCCGGTAAGCGGCCCGGATAAGTCCATCCGGGACGCAATACCTTTGCCGGCTGTGTATGATCTCGCCACCTGGCGAGCGAGTTTGCCGGGTAACCGATTTCGGCGTAGTCCTTGTCTGTGCCGGAGCACTTTGAGTGAGCCAGTTTGTTCCCTTTCTTTTCATTCCTCTTTTATTCCTTTTATTGTTCTGCCTGTCCTTATCTCTCTCCCGTTCGTCTTTTATTCCTTTTTTGAACTACCCCCGCCGTCTTTTTCCCTCACAAGCAAGGGAGAAACCTTCTCATTTTCCCTGGGATACTGACTACCGCGGCTCCAGTCATATATCCTGACCGCCTGACGATAAAATTTAATCGACATTTGGCGATACCCAGGTGCCGGGGTATAATCGCTGTGATTAGCACCGGCGCAGGTTTGCCCTCCCGCGTTTCACCTTGCTAAAAGAGGGCAGGCGAAGACTTAAGAAAACGCTTTAACTGGGGCTATTAAAGCCTTTTATTATCAAAATGTTAGGAGGGGGAAATGGAAAGAAGGGAATTTCTGAAAAGAAGCCTGTGGGCGCTGGCGGCCGCTGGTCTTGCGGGACGGATCCGGTGGTTGAAGAGCGGAGTCGCTCAAGGGGCGGCCGAAACCTCTGAGATAGCGGTAGTCACTGGTGATGGGGAGGAAAACATTACTTTTCAGGCAGTAGGATTGATGGGCGGAATGGGTCGTTTTGTGAAAAAGGGGCAGAAGGTGGTGATAAAGCCAAATATCGCCTGGAATCGGAACGTAGAGCAGGCGGCCAATACTCATCCGGAGGTGGTCAAGGCTCTGGTAAAAATGTGCCGTCAGGCAGGCGCCTCCCAGGTGGTGGTGATAGATAATACCTGCAATCCCTGGAATTTAACTTACGTTACCAGCGGGATTGAGGCGGCGGTGAAAGAAGCAGGAGGTTTGATGAAACCTCCGGTTTCCTTCAAGAAGGTAACCCTGGAGAAAGCGGTGGTACTCAAAGAAGCGGAAGTTCTGGAAGAAGTGCTGGCGGCAGACGTGGTCATTAATGTGCCGGTGGTGAAAGTCCACGGGTCTCAGGCCCGGGTGACGATTTCCATGAAGAATCTCATGGGGGTGGTCAAAGACCGGGGTTTCTTCCATCGGAGTGACCTGAACAGGTGTATCGCTGAAATCTCCAGCTTTGTTAGACCGGTGCTGACCGTCCTGGATGCCACCAGGGTGTTGCTGACCAGAGGACCTCAGGGTCCTGGCGAGGTGAAGGTACTGAAAACAGTTGCCGCGGGAACTGATTTTGTGGCGCTTGATACCTACGGTGCCACCCTTTTAGGAGTGAATCCTGAGACGGTTGGCCACATCCAGATAGCCGCCGAGATGGGACTGGGAGAGAAGGACCTCGCCAGGGTAAGAATCAGGAAAAATTGAGAAGAGGCTGCCGTAACCGTGAAAAACAAGAGATTGCTCAGATTAGCCGTACAACTGGTATGTTTTACTGTGTTTGTTCTGCTTTTGGTCAGAACAAAATTTCCGCCTCCCGGAAGAGTTCCGGCTGGCTTATTTTTTCAGGCTGATTTTTATCTGGCTCTGATGACTTTTCTCTCTACTGGCCATCCAGCCCCTAACTGGTATCTGGCGCTGACCATGGGTTTCGCCGTCTTTGTTTTCGGAAACTTCTTCTGTTTCTGGATATGTCCTTTTGGGTCCGGTGTGGACCTTCTGAATCTGATATTTTTCAGAAGGCGCTGGCCCCTCCGGTGGAAACTGCCCCGCTGGTGTCGCTCAGGAAGATATATTTTGCTGGGTCTGATGGTCTCTCTCAGCGCAGGAATTTTTTTCCGGCTGAGCATACCTTTCGTTGCCTGGCTGTTTGATCCCTTCGGATTGATGGTTCGCGGGCTAACCCTGAAAAACTGGCCGTTTCTGGTTCTTCTGGTTGTAATTTCGGGAAGCATTATCTTGCCCCGAAGCTGGTGTTTTTATCTTTGCCCACTGGGCACCTGTTATACCTTACTGGCGAAGGCCAGAGGAAAAATTCTCTCTAAGAAGGGAAGGGGAGATGGAGCCGATCAACCGTCGTAAGTTCATTAAGTCATTATTTTGCACAGTGTTAGGAGTATTCCTGCCTGACCTCTGGGCAGCCGGGCAGAAAACTGCCGGCCTGATCAGACCACCAGGGGCAGTCGTTGAGGAAAGTTTTAATGACCTTTGCTGGCGCTGCGGGCTCTGTTTTAAGGTCTGTCCAGCTAAATGCTTGAAACCGGTTCCACCCGGGAAAGGCCTGACGCGCTGGCAAACACCGCATCTTATCCCGCGACAGGCCGGCTGTCTCAGATGTGGTAGTTGTGGCCGGGTTTGCCCTTCTGGTGCCATTCGCCTTGTGGAAATGGAGTCTGTCAAAATGGGCACAGCCAGTATTGAACCGGCTCGGTGTCTGGTCTGGACCCACCAGAAGGAATGCCTGGTTTGCCTGGAATACTGTCCAGTTGGCGCTATTATTCTTGACGGGAAAGGCAGGCCTGTGGTGGAGCCTTCTGTTTGTGTGGGTTGCGGGTTATGTGAGCAGCATTGTCCTGTTTTAGGGGCTAAGGCGGCCATTACCGTGACACCGGCTGGAGAAAAACGCTACTATCTCAAGGAGCGCCGTTATCAGGCTGTTTTGCCGTCAAACCGGAAGGGAGGCTGGTATGTTTAATATTGGTCCTGCAGAATTAATTCTTATCCTGGTGATTATACTTATCCTCTTTGGAGCCAAAAGGTTACCAGAAATTGGCCGGGCCATGGGAAGGGCTCTGGGAGAGTTCAAGAAAGGTCTCCAGGAAGCCAGAAAGGAACTTGAGACACCCGAAAAAGATGAGGGAAAAACAGAAGACAAGTGACTCCATGAGTTTCCTGGAGCACCTGGAAGAACTTCGGCAGCGGATTATTACGGTTCTGGTCATCTGGGCAGTCGCGGCTATCAGCTCCTATGCTTTTGTAGGCAAAATACTTAAGTTTATCTTTGCCCCATTATCTCCATTTCAACAAAAACCAGTTTTTACCCGTCCCATGGAGCCGTTCATGGTTACCCTGGCTGTCTGTGCGCTGGCCGGGTCACTGGTGGCGCTACCGGTTTTTATGGCCGAATTGTGGCTCTTTGTTTCTCCAGGGCTTACCCCGAAAGAGCGACAGTTTTCAAGATGGATTATTCTCAGTCTGGTCGTTTTTACCCTGGTCGGGATGGCTTTTGGCTTTTTTTTGCTGGTGCCGCTATCGCTGAAGATTCTCTTAGGCTTCAGTCAGGGCGTAATGTTACCTTTTCTTTCAGCCAGTTCCTACCTGATGTTTGTGGCCATCATCACCATCGGACTGGGGGTTGTCTTCAATCTGCCGGTGGCTATCAGCGCTCTGGCGGCACTGGGCATCGTCAAGCCAGAAACTTTAGTTGAAAACCGGAGGTTAGCGGTGGTTGGTGCCGTGGTGGTTGCGGCGGTGATCACGCCCACCACTGATGTAATTACCCAGTTACTCCTGGCCGGGCCGCTGGTGATTCTCTATGAAATCGGAATTATCTTCGCAAGAATTTTCAGCCGACAATCTCTTCAGAATTAAAGACTTCTGGCGGTTCATTTAAGAAAAATTATTAACCTTTCAAATTAGCGAACTTGGCCCAGGTGTTTGTCCCGATAAGGTAACATAATAGTTCTTATACGACATTACGCTGATAACCATTTGTTTAAGAAAGACTTGGGTATGATATCCACAATGTTTGGCGAAATCAGGTCTTTTTTGAGCCGGAGATACGGGAAAAGGTTGGTAAAGGGTCAGGTCTTAGGTGTGGGACCGGAGGAATAAAAAAGGTCTGGTTCTGTGGTTTTAACGGGTACGGTCACAGATTGCCTGGGAAAAACCTTGCCGATGAGATGAATAGAAGCGTAACCGTCGTAAAAAAGGAGGAAACCAGCCAGGATAAGGCCAATGACCAGCTGGGTGATGAGGAAAATAATGGCCAGGGAGGCTATGTACAGGGAGAGAATGGTTGCGTAAGTGATGACGTAGTCCCGGGGTATGAGGAAAATACGGTCAAGAATTAGGGGAATGTTGAAGGCGCGGCGAAGATTTTTGCTTTCCAGCATGATGGGGATAGCCATGGGCAGCAGGAAGGTTGTGAAAATGAAGAAAAGAATCATAACCAGGTTAATTACCTGGCCGCGGACAAAAAATAAGGACAGAATTTTGCCTCCGGAAAGGGTTGATACAAAGAACCCGCTTAAAAGCATCAATAAAAAAGGGATAGCAAGATAAACCAGGGCCACTCCTGCTCCCATAACTCCCCAGATAAGCAATTCCTTCAGGTTTTCGTCCCACCGGGGGCTGGTTTTTTCCAGACGGAGAATCAGGTCCAGTTTTTTCAGGAGAAAGCCGATAGAAATGAACTGGATAATCGGGAAAAACAGTAGTGTCCCCCCTATCAGAATGTCCTGAGCATTTCGGCCAGTCTTCGCCGTACTCCGGAAGGCTTCAAGTATTTTTTTTCTCATAGGTGCGGATAAGGTGGTGCATTTCCCGGACGGCCTGCTCCAGGCCACAGAAAACAGCCCGACCGATAATGCTATAGCCGATGTTAAGTTCTTCCAAACCGGGAAGTCGGCAGATGGCAACTACGTTGCGGTAATCAAGGCCGTGCCCGGCAAAAACCTTCAGGCCTGTGGAAAGGGCCAGTTCTGCGGCCCGGGTGAGCCGGTTAAGTTCCTTCATGGAACTGGTTTCATCTTCAGCTTCCGCGTAGCGGCCGGTGTGAAACTCAACTGAATCGGCCTGAAGTGTCCGGGCGGCTTCAATCTGGCGTTCTTCAGCCTCAATAAACAGGCTGACCGCAATCCCTTTTTCCTTGAAGGAAGAGACAATCGCTGCCAGACGCGTCTGTTGCCCTGCGACATCAAGTCCTCCCTCAGTGGTCAGTTCCTCCCGTTTCTCCGGAACCAGGGTAACCTGGTGAGGTTTCACCTGGAGAGCAACTTTAATGATTGGTTCAGCCGCGGCCATTTCCAGGTTAAGTTTTGTTTTTACAATGTCTTTGAGAAGGAAGACGTCTCGCTCCTGGATGTGTCGGCGGTCTTCGCGCAGGTGGCAGACGATGGAGTCGCAACCGGCCCTTTCGCAGACTAACGCGGCCTCCACCGGGTCAGGGGTGCGACCTTTTCTGGCTTGCCTCAGGGTCGCTACATGGTCAATATTAACACCCAATCGGATCATGGTTTCCTCCTGTGGACAAGTACCTTTTCTGGTTCCACTCTGATAATGGCCACATCATCACTGGATGAGACCACTACCGGGACAATCTCGGATTCCTTTTGCTCGCATTCATCAGGATTGACCAGGGCCAGAAAAAGTTTGTCTGAAGGAAGCGAAGCCTTTCGGGAAGCCTTTCCTCTGGACACAAAATAGATGTCAACGGTTGGCGGAGTAACCTGCCAGGGACCGGAATGGGGCGGCCTGACTTCAATCTTAACTCCCCGGGCTATTCTCAGGGGAACTGTTTGAAAAAACCGCTCCTTTTCACCGCTGACACTCAGGACGTAAAACCAGAGGGCGCAGCCGATCAAAAAGGCGTAAATCTTAAGCCTCCAGTGATGACCTATCGCTGACAGAAGTTTTCGTTTAATCATGGTTTGTGCGATTTAGCTGGAATGACTGTTCAATTCTCAAGCGCAGTTCAGAAAGCCCCAGGTTTTCGTACATCCGGCCTTCCACGGCCAGGGAAACATGGCCGGTTTCTTCCGAGACTACCACTACCAGAGCGTCGGTTTCCTCACTCAACTTCAGAGCGGAAAGGTGGCGTGTTCCCCAGAAGTGTTGCCTGGGACGCTCATCAACGGGCAGAATACAGCCTGCGGCACTGACACGGTTGTTCTGAATAATAACGGCGCCATCGTGCAGGGGGCTGCCGGGATTAAAGATGGATGTCAGCACCTGTCGGGTAATGACACTATCCACAGGACAACCTGTTTCTACGTAAGTTCCCAGGGGCGTCGCCCGTTCCAGGACAATGATACTGCCACAATGCCTTTCGGCCAAATTTCTCACCGCTTCCAGAAGTTCGGTCACCTCAGGGGGGTGCAAAGTGGGGAATGGGAGCAGCCTGCCTGTCCCAAGTTTCCGTAGCACATTGCGCAGTTCAGGCTGAAAGATAATCACCAGAGCCAGAATGCCGATGGCAAAGATTTTCTCCAGCAGCCAGTTCAAAGTTGTCAGATGTAAGGTGTGAGCCAGCAGCGTAATGAGAAAGAGGATAAAAATACCCTTCAACAGTTGAATCGCTTTTGTCTCCCGGATAAAAAGGATAAGGTAGTAGATCAGAACAGAGACAATCGCAATATCGCAGACGTCGGCAATCCGTAACGAAGAAACAAGTCTCATAGAATTTGCTTCAAAGTTTTGACCAGCTTTTCGTTTTCGGCTCTCGTGCCAATGGTGATGCGCGCCAGATTGTCACCCAGACCGGCGGCAGGCATCAACCTGATAAGAATTCCCCTTTTTTCCAGTTCCTTTACGAGACCGGAGGCCGGCCTCTTGAAATCACAGAGGATGAAATTAGCCTGGGTGGGGATACAGGAAAAGCCTAATCTGGTTAACTCCCGGAAAAGGTATTTCTTTCCTCTGGAGTTTACCCGAAGCGCCCGGATGACATACTGTCTGTCTTTGAGAGCCGCCCTGGCGGCAACCTGAGCCAGACTGGTAGTGTTGAAAGGGGGCCGAATTTTTTCCAGTATTTGGACCATTTCTTCTGAAGCAATGCCATAACCGATGCGCAACCCGGCCAGCCCGTAAATTTTAGCAAAAGTTCGGGCAATAAGAACATGGCGCTGTCTGAATGAGGGTAAGGCTGACCCGTAATTCTTGCTTTCCACATATTCGGCGTAAGCCTCATCGGAAATGGTGATAACCCGCTCCGGAAGCTCTCGCCAGAGCTGATCCAGCTGGGAGCGGGTAAGAATCGTGCCTGTGGGATTATTGGGGTTACAGAGAATGAGGACCTTTGTTTTTTCTGTAATACTGGCCAGAATCCGTTCCACGCTGTAGGAATAGTCCTCATTCAGAGGGATCTCCACGGCAACCGCCCCTATCATATGGCATAGAATGGGATAAATCAGAAACGATGGCCTGGGAAAAACCACCTGGTCTCCAGGACTGACAAATGCTTGCAGGCATAAGGAAATAGCCTCGCTGGAGCCGCTGGTGATAATTAACTCTTCCGGTTTAACATTCAGGTGGCGGGAGAGGTCCTGTTTCAGATAATAGGCTGACCCTTCGGGATAGCGGGAAATACCTTTCAGATTCTGACGAAGTGCGGCCAGGACTTTAGGCGATGGTCCCAGCGGGTTTTCGTTAGAGGCTAATTTGATTACCGAGCGCAGCCCGTATTGGCGAAAAATCTCCTCAATGGGTCGGCCCGGCACATACACCTGAATATTCTTCAGACTGGGCCTGGCCAATGTTTCCAGATTAACCGTTTTCATTTCCTCCCCACTGTGTCAAAAAAGGAAGGGGACAGCTGGCGAACGATTTGCGAAGGCACAGCTACAAGACAAGACGAAAAGCGGCAGCGTTCGGTAAGCGGACCGGGCAATTCCATCCGGGACGCAATACCTTACTCGGCGGTGTCTGAGCTCGCCAGATGGCGAGCGAGTTCG
>JAKPFT010000072.1 GCA_029551285.1 bacterium
GATAGGTTTCTTCATCAGGCTACCCGGGAGAGAAAATTTGCCAGCCGCCAGGAGTTAACCGATTATCTCCTGAACAGGTTACAAACAGTCGGTCAGAACCTCAATCTTAAGGGAACTCCCTGCCAGCAGGCCGTCGTTCTCATGAAACCTCTCCTTGCTTCTCTGAGCCTGGATGCCGCTATGCTTTCGGTGGAACCGGTGCTTGACGGCGAGATAGAGCCGGCCTGGGGTCAACCGCAGTTTTCCGGAAAATTCTACCTGTACCCGTGCGAAAATGTTCCTGGTGAAGAGAAAACAGAGCTCTGGCTGGCTGTTTCCCAGGGAAAAATCTATGTCGCCTTTCACTGTTATCAGAACCCGGCTTCGGTGCAAAACAACCTCAGTCAGCGCGACGCGGTGCCCCTTACGGAAAAAGGAACGGTTGACCTGGGAGGATTCTTCCCCTATCTTTCCAGCGGTGACGCTGTGGGACTTACGCTTCCTGGTTACATCGCTGTGGTGACCTCTGCCGGCGGTATCTTTGATGGCAGGGCCTCGGCTTTTGGTTACCGGCCAGGAGACTGGAACGGAACCCAGGCCCGGGTGAAGAAAACGGCTGATGGCTGGTGTGCGGAACTGGTTCTGGAATTGCCCGAAAAAGAATTTAAGGTTGTTACGGAAAAAATGGTTAATGGCTATAACTTCTTCCGGGTGGTCGGCAACCGGCGTTTCGCCTGGATACCGGCCAGTCCCAACCTCTGGTCGGTCTCACCCCGGACAGCCGGTATCGTCTTCTTCCCTTAAAAAGGCCATGAATTTTGGTTGCTTCCCCACCGACTGATATCACTGAGCATCTCGGCATGACCGTCCAGGAAAAGCATCTCGGTAAGCCGGGGCGCGTTGGGCGGATGAACAATCGTTCGCGCAGAACTGTGAAGCACCCGAGAATTATCGTAGTTTGCCGGTCCGGCAATCAACGGGGTCAAACCAGGATTCCTTGATTTTTTAGCGCAGAAATTAATGTTGCTCCGGCCCCAGTACCACCACGGATAGCCATAGTTGCCCAGGGAAGGACGGGGAGCATAGGGAGAACGTCTTCTGGTAATAGCAGTATAAGTCGGGCAGACCCAGTAATCTTCCACCAGGGCCATCACCCAGGAAGGAGGAGTGGTAGCATAGTTTTCCCCGGTAGTACAATCCTTGGCTCCAAGATAAGGTTTTAATTTGTGCTGCCAGTGTTCACACATCGGTCGACCACCAGCGCCGGGAGGTGAAGGCAGGTCTGACCGGATACGATATGAATACGGCCAGACATAACCGTCACTGTCATCAATGTACATCAACCAGGCAATACCAATCTGCTTCAGATTGCTCAGGCAGACACCCTGCCGCGCATTTTCTCTGGCTCTTTCCAGCACCGGCAAAAGCATGGCCGCCAGGATAGCAATAATGGCAATCACCACCAGAAGCTCAATCAAAGTAAAACCATTCCCTTTCATGGTTCCCCCTGGTCAGATACCGGAAAACTCCGGGTTTACAAAGTCCATATAGTTGGGAATGCCTTTATATCCTTTGGCTGCCGGGAAGGCAAAGATAGAACCGGTCTTTGTCCCTGGTATCCAGTGGGCTGAACCATCCACAAAGAGGACATTCAAACCAGCCGTACCGTGGTTGTTAGCCGCGGTCATTTCCCGACCGTCAGGGACACCGTTGCCATTGGTGTCATTCGTGGACCAGAAACGGCCGTAAACTGCATAGGTGTAAGTTTTCGTGGTAACCGTGTTAGCCAGAACCTGTTTGTCTGCCACAATGCCGGAATCAGGGTCCACAGACTGATTCAGACAGTCCGGTCCCCCGTTATAGGAGACGGTGCGCACCAGTGGTCCAGGAAAGACCGCGTAGGCGTAGGATACTTCGTTATCGGTGAGATCCGTATCAGGACTGGCCTTATCCGCTCGCTGACTGGGGCAAACCAACACCTTGGTTGATTTCAGATACTCTCCATAAGCCTGTTTAAAACCGCGATTGGCCTCAGGGACATTGAGCAGGTACATGAAGGCCCTCGTAGAACTGCAGGCCCAGTGGCTGTTCTGATAAGCCCGCTCAGTAAAAGGGTACTCTCCCTGATTGTCCTGGGCAAACATCTTCAAGGCCAGGCCAATCTGTTTCAGATTGTTGATACAGGTGGCTCTTCTGGCATTTTCCCGGGCTTTTCCGAGAACCGGTAACAGCATCGCCGCCAGGATAGCAATGATAGCAATAACCACCAGCAGTTCTATCAGCGTGAAACCTGCCGTTTTCCATTTTTCCATATTTCCCCCCATTTTGTATACATATTACCACAATCACCAGCGGGCTGTCAACTGGCTCACCGGTCAACTATCTTATGTCTTTCGGTCGCCACCAGCTTTATTACCCTCATCAACCGCCGCCACCTAACACCTGGGGTTGTCCAGGAATAACTTACAACTTGACCCATAACGAGTTCTTACCCTTTGTCGCAAAGAATGCAGTCCAAACGACAAGACACAAAACAAAATGGTTGGACCCAAATGGATATGGATAAGGTATATCTATTTTGTCCGAGATAAAAACGCTGTAACGGGAAATCCCGAAGTGAAAGGCCAGTTGAAATAAGCAGCAACCCTTAGTCAAAAATCAAATTTCCCGCTTGCCTTGTGTCTAAAAATCCCCACCACCATATCTTGTTTGACCAAATCAAAGCAGGAACTTTATGTTTCCAGACCCATATATTCAGTCCCCAGATATTTTTCTTCCTGGGTTGGCCATTCAAAGAAGTGAAGGGGATCGCTAACTCCAAATCCCAG
>JAKPFT010000095.1 GCA_029551285.1 bacterium
CGGCACATTTTCTTTCCTGGAGTTTCTGGAGATATTCCAGTTACCTCCGCCTACCGGAGTGTTAGAAAGATATCCTAAGTTAATAGTCTATCCCGATGGGAAAAAAGAGGTCTGGTTGTGAAACTTAAAGGAAGTAAAAGGATGGACTAAAATTCATCCTTGCCGGGCAGCCGTTGGTCTGTTTAACCAAACGAAAGCAGGGTAAGGACCACACCAGCAGATTTTTTAGAAGAACCAGAGAGAGTGACTGAAGAAGTCTAAACAAAAGGTCCCCCTTTCCTTTTTTTGTCCACCTTAATCAGAAATTGATGGACTAATCCCCTGGTCTTGACAGAGGAAGAGCATTTAGGGTATAATAAGCACACTGAGGTTGCTACTGTACAGGAAGAAGCAGTACTAATTTGTTAGGTTTGCCGGTCGCAAGCCTGCATCCTTATGGTTGCGGCGGAAAAGATGGCTGAGAAGAAGCGGTAGCCTGAGTAACTGAATGTTCCGCAAAAAAGGCTTTTTCCGTGGCGACACAAGGGAAAGGTGCCGGGGTTGACGGCAGTAATATAGGTGGGGTAACATAATACTAAAAGCCTAAATTTGCAGGAGGGCTTGACAGAAAAAGGAAGGTAGTTTAAACTGAAAGCAGAATAAAAATTTCCGTTCTTTTCCCTCCGGTTTAATCCGCCGGGAAAGGAGGTGAAAAAGGGAAAAGGCACAAACCAGGAGAAGAAGGAGAGAACGGAAAAGCAGAGGAGGAAAAAGCCCGTCAGGGCAGCAAGCCCTGGCGGTGATGATAGATAACGACAAGGAGCAGAAATGAAGAAGGTTATGCTAACTTTACTGGCTGCGGCCATCCTGGTGGGGCTTGCCTTACCAGCACTGGCGGCAGTGGAGAACGTCAAGGTTGGCGGAGATGTAAACTTCAAGATGATTTACCGCAACAACTTTGACTTTATGACCGATGATGCGGTGAAGCTTAATCCTCACTACACCTACATGGGGACACGCATCTACGTCAAGGCGGAATTGAGCGGCAACGTTGAGGCCATGGTACGGCTCATCAACGAAAGAGATTTCGGCAACGACTACCTTCGGGAAGTAGAAGGCTCAGTTCTGCTTGACCTTGGCTATGTGAAGGTATCTGACCTGCTAACCAAGGGTCTGACTTTGACCGTTGGCCGACAGGAAATTCAACTGGGCGAGGGCCTGGTGGTCGGCAGTCGCTACCGCGCGCTGGACTACCTCGGCGCTGATGTAGGCACTGCGGCTCTTGATTATGGCCAGCAGAAAGCCTTTGACGCCGTCAAAGTTGATTTTGCTCCAGCCGAAAACCTCGTCTTGAGCGCCTTCAAAGCCAAGATTATTGAGAGTTACGGCCTGGGTACAGTCACCATCCCGGCGATTCCGCCTTTGATTCCCACTCCGGTCACTCTCAGTATGGGTGACGTGGACCTCTGGGGAGCCAGCCTGAACTGGAAGCCAGAAGGTCTTTCCGTGGAACCTTACTTTGTCTCCCTGAATGCTTACCACAATGATACCACGCTGATGACCGGTGGTGTCCGGGCGACCTGGGATGTGGCTGGATTTTCGCTGAAGGGTGAGTTTGCCAAGCAGTTTGGCGAACTTGGTCCGGCAACCGACTTCAAGGGATGGGCCGGCTACCTTGGTGCTGGCTATACCTTTGATGTCGCGGCCAAACCAGCCGTCAGCTTTGCCACCAACTACTTCAGCGGTGACGACGGAACCAGTACTGACATCAAGTCCTGGATTCCAGTCTTCCCGGCCAACATCGCTTCCAGAGTGGGCAAAATTGCCTACCCGGCGCTCTTCCCGGCTGGCGAAGGTACCATTATAAGCACCACGCTTGGTCTGCAGACAACTGGTCTGTGGTCAACCAAACTCGGGCTTGGTCTGCAGCCGACGGAAAAGCTGGGCCTTGGCCTGGATTTCTTCTATCTCCGAGCCAATGAAGTGGCGCCTGGGGTGAGCAAGACCATCGGGTACGAAATTGATGCTTCCGCGAAGTACATGATCACCGAAGATCTTTCCCTCTGTGGTGACCTCGGTTACTTCATGAGGGGTGGTCTGATTAAGGACACTCTTGGTGCTGGTACCAAGAATGCCTGGCAGGCCATTGCCAGCATCGGTCTGGCTTTCTAAGGTGGTTGAGAAGTGAAGAGAGGGCAGCTTTGAAGGCTGCCCTCTCTTTTTTTCACCCCGGTCGTAATTCCCGCCAGTCTTGCCTGAGATAACCTTTCTGTGTTATTTTTTCCTTTAAAGGAACGTCTCTTTTTATCAGTTGGTGTCCTTCAAAAGGGGGTTTTAACTGATGTCCTTAATCGTTAAAAAGTTGAAGAAAAATGGGCCAGGTGGTAGTGCGGGCAGGCTGAAGTTGAAAGGAAGTTACCTTGACCGGGTCATCCGGCAGGCGCTGGGTGAAGACTTAGGAAAAAAGGGTGACCTCACTGTGGCGGCTCTTTTCCCGAAAAATTTTCCGGTCAAAAGTTCTCTAATAGCCAAAAGTAATGGAATTCTTTGCGGTCGCGATGTTTTTGCCATGGTTTTCACCACGCTTTCCTGGAGATTTCAAATCAAGTGGCTGGCCGGTGAAGGGGAGGAAATAGAACCTGGCCAGGTGGTGGCTGAGATTACCGGTCCGGTAAGAGAAACGCTGATGGCTGAGCGCACCGCGCTCAATTTCCTGCAGAGGCTTTCCGGTATTGCCACCTTGACCCGACGCTTCGTGCAAGAGGCTGGCAACAGGGTGAAGATTCTGGATACCAGGAAGACCACGCCTAATTTGAGACTCCTGGAAAAGTATGCCGTCAGGGTCGGTGGAGGTCTTAACCACCGCTTCGGCCTTTTTGATTTGGTGCTGATTAAGGATAACCACCTGACTGCGCTCCAGCAGGAGAAGTGTATTTCTAAGAACCAGGCGATTTCCCTTTCTGTGGAAATGGCAAGGAAAAAGTCAAAAAATCGGCCGGTGGAAATAGAAGTTAACAGCCTGCAGGAAGCGTTAACGGCTTATCACTCCGGAGCCTCTATTATTATGTTTGACAATGCCAGGCCAGACGATATTAAAAGGTTTGCGCGCCTGGTCAGGGCTGGTCGGAAGGTTATCCTGGAATGGTCAGGCGGAGTGACCCTTGAAAACTTAAAGAGGATTCGGCAGTTGCCCGTGGACTGGGTTTCAGTCGGCGCACTGACCCATTCCGCGGTGGCCGTGGATTTTTCTCTCTCTTTTGATGGTAAGGCATGAAATACATTGATACCCATTGCCACCTTGATTTTCCAGAATTTGACCGGGACCGGGCCGAGATTATCCAGAGGGCCTTTGAGGAAGGATTAATTGCTGTCATCAATGTGGGGACCAGTCTAAAGTCAACTAAAAAGTGCCTTTCCCTGACCAGCCTGTATCAGAACTGCTGGGCCACCGCTGGTATCCATCCCCACCATGTTAGAGAAGTGAAAACCGGCGAGCTGGAAGAACTGGCGGTCCTGGCCAGGGAAGAGAAGGTGGTGGCTATCGGCGAGACCGGGCTTGATTACCATTACGGCAGAGAGGATGCCGCTGCGCAGAAGGAACTTTTCCGGTGGCATCTGAGGTTAGCCAGGCAGTTGCACCTGCCGGTGGTGGTTCATCAGCGAGAAAGCCGGGACGACTTGCTAACTGTGCTGAAGGAAGAAGGTTTACCAGAGCGGCTGGTTTTTCACTGTTTTGGCGGCGACAGTGTTCTGCTGAAATATGCCTGTCAGCACGGATGTTATTGCTCGTTCACCGGAACGATTACCTTTGAAAAAGCGGATGCTGTCCGGGAAGCCGCCGCCAGTTTGCCGGATGAATTAATCTTAGTGGAGACAGATGCGCCCTATCTTGCGCCTCATCCCTGGCGAGGGCACCGCAACGAGCCGGGAAGGGTCCGGCTGGTGGCGGAAGCGGTCGCTTCTGTCAGGGGGCAGAGGAGAGAAGAAGTTTTTCGGTTGCTGGTGGAAAATGCTCTCAAATTTTTTCATCTGGAAATCTCAGAGTCAATCTCTGACGAGAGGAAAGGAGGAAAAAGAAGGCAATAATTCTTGCCGGCGGTGAGGGAACAAGGCTTCGTCCTTTTACCCTAATGCGTCCGAAATGTCTTTTACCCTTAGTCAACCGGCCGCTGCTCAGTTACCAGTTCTCGCTGCTTAAGAAATACGGGATTGGCGAAGTCGTGCTGGCGGTAAGGGCCGGACAGCCAGGTCTGGCTGAGATTACCAGGCTGGGTCAATCTTTCTCCCTGTCGGTCAAATTTTCCGTGGAAAAAAGTCCTCTGGGGACAGCCGGAGCGGTACGGCAGGCGATGTCTCTTTTCCGGAGCAGAGAGCCGTTTCTGGTCTTTAATGGGGATTTTGTGGCGGATTTCAACCTGGAACGGGTCGTCAGAATTCACCAGGAGAAAAAAGCGTGGGCCACGATTGTCCTGACCAGGGTGGAAAAGCCGTCAGACTACGGTCTGGTGGTGTTAGAGGAAACAGGGATGGTAAAAAACTTTGTGGAGAAGCCGAAAGCGGAAGAAGTGGTTACCGACACGATTAATGCCGGTGCCTACGTGCTCAGCCAGGAAGTCGTAGAAGCCATTCCCTCCGGCAGAAATGTGTCTATTGAACGAGAAACCTTCCCTGCCCTTTTAAAGAGCGGCAAGCCGGTAATTGGCTACATCCATTACGGATACTGGCTGGATGTGGGAAGTCTGCCCACTTTCTGGAAGGCTACGGTGGACATTTTGGAAGGGCGCCTTTCGCCGGAACTTATACCGCCGGTGCAGGAAGAGAAACCAGTCGGGTCGGTAAAGGTGGAGGGGAAGGTATGCCTCGGAAGGCGCGGGTTGATTAAACCAGGGGTGGTTCTGCGGGGCTACGTGGTCATCGGGAATGAATGTTATGTGGGGGAAAATTGTCTCCTGGAAGATGTGGTCCTTTTTGACCGGGCCGCGGTTCGGGCTTCAACGCGACTTCACCACTCTCTCATAGGCCAGGCAACGATTGTTGGAGCCAATTGTTCGCTGAAGGGTGCGGTGATAGGTGATGGTAGTTATCTGTCTGACTTTTCGCAGACAGACAGCAGAAACGGGCTTTGACAGGAAGACGATGAAGACACTTTTTTTTACTTTTGGGTGCAAGGTCAATCAGTACGATACCCAGATGCTGAGGGAGGCGTTCGCCGCCGGGTATATTCCCGGGGCGGTTGCCGGCCCGGAACTGGCCGTGGTCAATACCTGCTGTGTCACGGCCAGAGCGGAGAACGATTGTCTCAAACTGGCCAGGAAACTGCTTCGTCAGGGGAAAAAGGTCTGGATAACCGGTTGCCTGGTGAAAAAGGAAGGGGAAAAGTTGCGGCAACTTTTGCCTGGAGCCAGCCTTTATGAGCGGGATTTTCTGCTAATGTTTTTGCCGGCCTGTGTCCTTGAAAGGACTGGCCCGCTTAAAGGTATCAGTTACTTTGCCGGTCATGTCCGCGCCTTTGTCAAGGTTCAGGAAGGATGCGAAAACAGGTGCAGTTACTGTATTGTTCCACTGGTGCGCGGAGCCAGCCGGAGCCGGCCTGAAGCAGAAATTCTCAGGGAAATAGAAACCCTGGCTGATAATGGTTACCGGGAAATAGTTCTCACCGGCACTGATTTAGGTTCTTACGGCAAGGATACCGGTACCAGTTTGGCCGGCCTTCTCCAGCGAATCTTCAGAGGAAGAAGGGGCCTCAGAATCAGATTAAGTTCTCTGGAGTTAATCCGTGTCTCTCCGGAGTTGCTGAGTATTCTGAAGGAAAGTGAAAGTTTCTGTCCCCATTTTCACATTCCCCTGCAGAGCGGTTCCGACCGTGTGTTGCGTCTTATGGCGCGGAGGTATACTGCTGGCCAGTATCTAAAAGCAGTGGCGCAGATTAAGAAGCTTTTCCCGGAAGCCACGATTACTACTGACTGTCTGGTAGGTTTCCCCGGGGAAGCCGAGAGCGACTTTCAGTTGACCTGCCAGGTTGTGGAAAAGGTGGGATTTTTGAAGGTTCACGTTTTTCCGTACAGTGTCCGGCCAGGAACAGCCGCGGCTTTTTTCCCGGGGAAGGTGCCCCTGAAGGTGATTAAAGAACGCAAAAGCCGGTTACTGGCTCTGGCCGAGGCTGTCTCCGCTCAGGAGAAAAAAAGCTTTCTGGGCACACAGCAGGACCTTCTCACAGAGAAAATAAACGGGGCTGTTGCTTCCGGCCATACTGGCAACTACCTGCCGGTTCGTTTCACCTGGCAGGCAGGGAGGGTCAACGAAGTAGTCAGGGTAAGCCTGACCGGTCTTACCAGAGGCTGTTTTGAAGGGACTATTGCCTTTTCTGGTTCAGCGGCTGCGGCCCATCATTAATTCCAGCGCTTCGGTTCTGGTTCTGATATCCCTGAGGAAAATGCCCCGCATGGCTGAGGTGACCACTTTACTGCCCGGTTTCTGGATGCCGCGCATAATCATGCAGAGATGTTCGGCTTCAATGACTACCATGGCGCCGCGCGGAAGCAGGGCTTTCATAATGTTTTCCACGATTTGAGTCGTAAGCCGCTCCTGAACCTGGGGTCGGCGGGAGCAGATGTCCACCAGACGGGCCAGTTTACTGATACCCACGACACGCCGGCCCTCAGGCAGATAAGCCACGTGCGCCCGGCCAATAAAAGGCAAAAGGTGGTGTTCACACATGGAAAAAAGCGGGATGTCTTTCACCAGCACCAGTTCGTTATAATCCTCATGAATGACTTTGCCCAGCACTTCTTCCGGTTTCTGCGCCAGGCCAGAAAAAAGTTCCTGGTACATTCTGGCTACCCGGCGGGGCGTTTCCTTCAGTCCCCTTCTCTCCGGATTTTCACCGATGGCTTCAAGCAACAACCGTACCGCCTTCTCTATTTTCGCCTGTTCCATTTTTATTTCCTTCTGGTTTAAGGCCAAGGACAGCGTCAATTTCCTCGGAGGTCAGCGTTTCCCGCTCCAAGAGGGTTCTGGCTAACAGGTCCAGTTGTTCCCGCCTTTCCTTCAGGAAACTCTCGGCTTTCTTCTCCGCATTTTCTAAGATTCGTCTGACCTCTTCGTCAATTTCCCGGGAAGTGACCTCGCTGTGTTCTCGCTGCTGGATGAGGTCTCTTCCTAAGAAGACCGCTTCCTGCTGGCGAAAACTCACCGGCCCCAATTTCTCGCTCATTCCCCACTCGCACACCATTCTTCGGGCGATCTCCGTGGCCAGCCGCAGGTCGTTTTCGCTGCCGGTGAACATCCGGCCGAAGACCAGTTTTTCCGCAGCCCGGCCAGCCAGCAGAGAAATCAGGGTATTGTGAAAATACTCGTTGCTTTCAATAAAGTGGTCTTTTTCGGGGAAAACGTGGGTCAGCCCCAACGCCCGGCCACGGGGGATAATGGTCACCTTGTGGACCGGATACACCTCCGGAAGGTTCTTCTGAAGAAGCGTGTGGGCGGCCTCATGGTAAGCAATAATGCGGCGCTCCTCTTCGCTGATGACCAGACTGCGGCGTTCCGCTCCCATGAGCACCTTATCCTTGGCGGCTTCCAGGTTGCTCATATCTATCTGGTCTTTATTCTTCTTGGCGGCGAGAAGAGCGGCTTCGTTGACGATGTTGGCCAGGTCAGCGCCGGAAAGGCCAGGCGTGCCCCGGGCTAACACAGCCAGGTCAACGGAGGGGTGAAGGGGTTTGTTGCGGGTGTGCACCTTCAGGATGGCTTCCCTTTCTTTGATATCCGGCAGGTTAACCACCACGGTGCGGTCAAAACGACCGGTTCTGGTCAGGGCCGGGTCAAGCACATCAGGCCGGTTGGTGGCAGCCATCACAATCACGGCCTCATCGGTCTGGAAGCCGTCCATCTCCACCAGCAACTGGTTCAGGGTCTGTTCGCGTTCGTCATGCCCGCCGCCCAGACCGGCGAAACGTTGCCGGCCGACCGCGTCTATTTCGTCAATGAAAACGATGGAAGGGCTCATTCTTTTGGCCTGCCGGAAAAGGTCTCTCACCCTGGCGGCGCCCACGCCGACGAACATCTCCACAAAATCAGAGCCGCTCATACTCAAAAACGGGACGTTGGCTTCGCCCGCCACGGCCTTGGCCAGGAGGGTTTTCCCGGTTCCCGGCGGTCCGATCAAGAGTACTCCCCGGGGGATTTTCCCGCCCAGACGCTGAAACTTCCTGGGGTCGCGGAGAAATTCAATGATTTCGCGAAGTTCCTCTTTGGCTTCTTCCGAACCGGCCACATCCTGAAAGGTTACCCTGTTTTTTCCGGAAGGAATAACTGGCCGGCTTCTGGCAAAGGACATGACCCGGCTTCCTTCGGAGGAAACCTGCCGGTTGATGAAAAACCAGAGGAGAAGAAAGATGAGAACCACCGGGATGGTCGCCATGGCCATGTTGGCCCAGAAGGTGGAGACCGGGATCAGTTCATAGTTGACATTGTGTTCATTCAGAAATTCTGTTAACTGGCCTAATTCCGGGAAAAAGGTTCTGAAGGAGCGACCGTCCTGAAGTGTGCCGTAAACCCAGCCATCCCTGATCTTGAGACTACCGCTGATCTGGCCTTTCTGAACATACTCCCGGAAAGAACTGTAACTGATTTCTTCCTTCCTTGTTTCCAGAGAAGAAAGACGAAGCAGCGCCAGCAGGATGATACCGGCCAGCAGCCAGAAGGTTAACCCTTTCAGAAAATTGGCCGGTGGTATCCTTTCCGGTCTTTTCTTAATGTCCATAGCCGATAACTTCCCTCTTATTCATGCTGGATGGGCGGGCAAAAACAGTGCATAACCTTTTTCATTCTTTGAATAGTTCTTTCAGGACAGGCCGAATGAGCCACCGCAGAGATCACGGCAATTCCGCTAACGCCAGTTTCAACTACCTGCTCTATATTGGTTTCCGTAATGCCACCGATGGCTATCACAGGTATTTTAGACCTTTTTACCAGAGCGGTCAAACGTTTCACTCCCAGCGCAGTTTTCTCCGGCTTTACCGGCGTTGGAAAGACCGGACCAATCCCGGCGTAATCAGCGCCATTTCTGGCTGCCTGGTGTAACTGGGGCAAAGTCTGGCAGGAAATACCGACTAATTTTTCCGGAAGAAGCCTCCGCGCCAGGTCAGCCGGCAGGTCTTTCTGGCCGAGATGGACACCAGCTGCGCCAACCGCCAGACAGACATCAGGCCGGTCGTTTATCACCAGAAGGGTTTCCCGGGTAAGTCTTTCCCTGAGCCAGCGGCTCATCTCTAAGAAAAAGGGGACATCTTCCCCCTTGTACCTGATCTGGACCATTTCCGGGCCGGCCCGGGCAACCCGCAGCGCCAGTTGTTTGAAGAGGGCCTGCTCAGTCAAATTGAGCACGACGCAGAGACAGGGGCGCGGCAAACGAGGCCTGGCCAGAAGCAAAGTGACTTCCCTTTCTATCCGGTAAAGTTGAAAGCGCAGGTTATGCATCTCTCCGGAGAGTTTTCCAGAGAAACTTCTGGCATACTCTTCTAAGGTGCGCAGGGCTTCTCCGGCACGGCGCAGATTTCTCCGGATGATTTCTGGCGGCGGACAACTTTCACTTCGGAAATCGTCATGCCGGCCGGCGTCCTGTTCTGACTCCCGGTAACGGCTCAACTGCTCCGGCTGAAAATGGGTTAACAGCACCTTTGAGAGGTCGTGGCGTAACCGCTTTATCTGGTAAGTAAGTTTCCGGTCGTTGAGGAGAAAGCGGACGCCATCTTCGGCTGTCCGGAGCGCTTCTCTGGCCCGGTTAAAGTCGGCATCAATGATTCTCAAGGCCTGGCTCATTTCTTCCCTTTTCTAACCTTTTTCTGGCGGATGCGGGCGGCCAGAATGCTGGTGGAGCTTCCTGGCACCATCGGCACCAGGAGGATGCGGCCACCGTAACTTCTGACCAGGCTGGCGCCCACCACTTCCCTGTCCCGATATTCCGCGCCTTTAACCAGGACATCAGGTTGAAGGGCCTTAATCAGTTTTATGGGCGTGAGGTCATGGAAAAGCACCACATAGTCAACAGCTTCCAGGGCGGAGAGAATCTCGGCCCGCTCCTTTTCTGGCAGGAATGGTCTTTCCGGCCCCTTTAATTTTCTCACGGAAGCGTCGCTGTTAAGCCCGACGACAAGGATATCGCCGGCTTTTTTCGCCTTCTGCAGGCAACGAATGTGGCCCAGGTGAATGAGGTCAAAACAGCCGTTGGTAAAAACGACCCGCAGGCCCTGGTGCCGCCAGTGTGGCCGGAGACCAAGCAGTTTTTTCAGGGTAACGATTTTCATCAGGGATTAAGGGCACTTTCCACCAGGTCGCAGAGGATGTGAATCAGGAGAATGTGGATTTCCTGAATCCGGGGAGTGTCTGTGGAAGGAACAGACAGACAGATGTCCGAAAGGTTAGCCAGAGGATTGGGTGTCTGTCCGGTCAGACTGATGATGGTCAGTCCTTTTTCTTTCGCTTTGCGGGCCGCCTGTAAAACGTTGGCAGAACCACCGGAAGTGGAAATGCAGACCAAAATGTCATCCGGATTTCCTATGGCTTCAACCTGTCTGGCAAAGACATCTTCAAAACTTTCATCGTTGCCGATGCTGGTGAGGACTGAAGTGTTGGTCGTTAAGGCGAGGAAAGGCAACGCCGGCCTTTTCTTTCGGAAACGGCCGACCATTTCCCCGGCCCAGTGCTGACAGTCAGCGGCACTGCCACCATTTCCGCAGAGCAAGACCTTTTGTCCGCGACGCAGATGTTTGGTTAAAAGTTCCGCTACCTGCTGAATGGTCTGCGTTTTCGTTTCCTTGAGAAAGACCTTCTTAAGATGGAGTGCCTGGCTTAAGGAAGCGGCAATAATTTCAGCCGGGCCTTTGGACTTCATCGCTGCCTCCAGAATCTTCAGGAGAAGGCGGGTTAGGACTTTCTTCTTTGACGATGATGCTGGAAACAAAAACTTCAATGGTGGAAACCTGTTCCACTCCGACAACATCCTGGAGATAGTTCTTGGTCACTTCCTGAATATGGGCGCAGGTCTCCGGAATATTGGCCCCGGCCAGAAGCTTGAGATTGATGGTTGTTTCCAGTCCGCGAGAACCTAAGCCGGCTCTGACCGTGAGACCTTTCACGCCGGGAATCTGGCCTAAAATTCTGGAAGTAATAAATTCTTCAATCGCTTTCAGCGAAACCTTAACCTTGCCGCCAGGATTGTCAAAAGCGATGGCGCGGTTACGGTGGACCATCTCCAGCCAGTTTACCAGCCAGGTAATGCCCAGGATTAACACAACCATACTTGCCAGACCGAGGCGAAACAGGTGTTCACTGATGAATTTCTGGAAGGAGTCAACTAAGTTTTCGTTTGCAAAGAGGCACAAAATTCCCAGGGTCAGAACAAGTCCCGAGAGCACATAAATGGTTCCCACAATCCGGCTCCAGATTCTCATGGCTGCCTCCTGTGCAGCAGTTGTCCGGTGGCATAAGATGAAAAGATACCGGGCCGCTGACTCAATTGCCGTTATATTGTAGCCCGGAATAGACACATGGGTAAAGTTAGGGATTACCCCTCTAAGATTCTGACATAATCTCCGGGGTGCCGACGAAGGAAGATTTCAAGGCACGCTATCCCATGGCGCAGTTACAAGACAAGCAGCCAAAGCGGCAGCGTTCGGTAAGCGGACCGGAAAAGACAATCCAGAACGGCCACTTTACCCGGCGGTGTCTGATCTCGCTGAAGGACCGATGAGTTCGCTCCCGGCACCGATTGGGTGCTCAGTCCTGTCGGCGATGCGAGCGTGTGCGCAGAAATCTTCCCGAAGTCAGACATACCCCTTTACACCGCCGTTATGCTGGAATTTTAGTTACCGTTAATTTTTCGGGTGCGCTGATATCTTTTGCCTGGAAGACTGCGGACTCTTCCCTGAAGTTCCAGTTTCACAAGGAGGGAAGATATGCTGGAGACAGAAGCGGCGGTTGCCACACTCAGTTCGTCAAGAGAGCAGGGTTTGGCCAGCAGGTGTAAAAGTCTTTTCTCCATTTCTTCGGCGGGCTGGTTCTCAATTGAAGAGTTTTCAGCTATCACAGGCTGCACCTGGAGATTTAGTTCTTCCAGGATATCCTGAACGCTTTCCACCAGTTTGGCCCCTTCTTTCAGCAGCCGGTGGGCACCTGAAGAAGTGGGTGAACTGACCTGTCCGGGAAGCGCAAATACTTCCCGGTTCTGTTCCGCCGCCAGGCCGGCCGTGATTAAGGCCCCGCTTCGCTGACCGGCTTCAACGACTAATACACCCCTGGACAACCCGGAGATGATGCGGTTGCGGCGGGGGAAGTTTTCTGGAAGGGGTATAGTCTCCGGTGGGAATTCGGAGATGACAGCGCCGTGCTGGCTTATTTCCCCGGCCAGTTTCCGATTTTCTGGCGGATAAAGGCAGTGGTGGCCTGAACCCAGTACGGCGATAGTCCGGCCACGAGCTTTTAAGGCTGCCCGGTGAGCCTGGGTATCAATCCCTCTGGCCAGTCCGCTGACGATTGTCACCCCGAGTTCGGCTAACTGTCCGGCAAATCTTTCGGCCATCGTGAGACCATATACCGAGGGGTGTCTGGTACCCACGATGGCAAGGCAAAGGCTGTCAGAAGCAGAAAAAGAGCCCTGGACGTAAAGCAGGGCTGGCGGGTCAGGTATTTGTCTCAGATAGGAAGGATAAGACTTATCCTCCAGCGTCAACAACTGAAGCCCTGTCCGAATGGATTTTTCTATTGTTTCCTGATAGGGCAGGCTCTTCCAGTTTTTTATCCGGTCAACCGTCGGTGCGGAAAATCCAAGCGAGGACAGTTCTTCTAAAGAAGCCGAAAGAACTTCTTCCGGCCCGCCAAGTTGGTCAATGGCTTGCCTGATCTTTAACGGCGAAGCCCCGGTTAAACTTAATGCCATCCAGTAAGTAAGTTTTTCTGAAGGCATGGGCGGCAGCGCTATCTGCTCTCGGTTTTTTCCGGTAAGACCTGCAGGGGGTCAACTGTTCCCTGTCCGCGGCGAATTTCAAAGTGCAAATAGCGAAGTTTCTGGGAACCGTCCTTCACCTGACCGATAGTTTCCCCCTGTTTCACCACTCGTCCGGGTGCCACCTTGATGTTAAAATCGTGTCCGTAGACCGTGTAAGTGCTGTCAGCGTGTTCAATGATCACCGTCTCTCCATATTTGGAAGTCTGTCCGGCAAAGGAAACCCTGCCTTCCCGGCTGGCCACCACAACTGCTCCCGGTGTAGTTAGAATGTCGATGCCTTTGTTATCAAGCTCGCCATAACGACAGATGACTTTTCCTTCCACCGGCCAGATAAAGTTTTCCTGTTTCAAGAGCGGCACTTTTTCCGGCGGCGGCTGAGGTGACGGCCTGGGTGGCTTTTCTGCGGGGACGGATGGCGAGGGAGAGGTCGGTGGCAGCAGGGCGTGCCGGGGTTGTTGCTTGTGGGTGCCGGGGATAAACAGTTTTTGGCCAGCAGAGAGAATTTCTGTTCTCAGACCGTTGGCCTGCTTGATGCGTTCCACAGCCTGAAGTGTTTCTGAGGTGGAAGTGGTCTCGTAGTAATAAAGGGCTATCCGGAAAAGATTTTCCCCGGGTTTGACAGTATGCTGGACACCCGATACCTGCCTGGCGCGTTGCCTGACATTGGAGCTTCCTGTAGAAGTGCACCCGGTCAGTAACAGCAGCAGCGTTAACCCGGTCACCCGGGGAAACCACCTGGCCATCACTTTTTCTCCGGGCAAGGACAAAGTTTTTTCAGCAGGCACTGCTGACAGAGCGGTTTTCGGGCCCGGCAGATCTTTCTCCCGTGCGACATCAGCAAGAAAGGAAAGGTGGTCCATTTCGCTTTAGGAACCAGACGCATGAGATCTTTTTCCACCTTTACCGGGTCTTCTTCCTCGGTCAGCCCCAGCCGTCTGGCCAGCCGGCCAACATGCGTGTCAACGACAATGCCTTCCGCTTTCCCGAAGGCCTGAGAAAGGACGACGTTGGCTGTCTTTCTGGCCACTCCTGGAAGTTTGATTAAATCTGACATGCGAGCCGGTACCTGACCATGGAAGTTTCGGCAGAGCAGTTCAGCAAGACGTCTAATGTTTTTTGCTTTGGTGCGATAGAAGTTGACCGAGCGAATCTCCCTGATTATTTCCTCCTCGGTAGCCCTGGAAAAATCTTCCGGTCCGGGAAATTTGCGAAAAAGAGAGGGGGTAATACGGTTAACCTGTTCGTCGGTGGTCTGAGCCGAAAGGATGGTGGCGACAAGTAACTGAAAAGGATTGCTGAAAGACAGAGCCGTCTTAGATTCAGGATAAACTTTTTCCAGAAGTCTGATAATACTTTGAACTTTTCCCATGATGATTTTATAGCACAAAACAGCCACTGGTTTCAAACTGTCCAGCCGTTTTTGACGGAGAAGGGCTTGTGCGCTAAAATCTTCTCACGGTAAAAACAACAGTCAAGGAGATTAACATGGTAAGAAAAATGGCGCTGGTTGCGGCAGTATTAGCCTCGTTAGCGGTATTTTCTCCAGCAGAGGTCGTTCGGGAAGAAGTGGTCCGGAAACTGGTGGAAAAATATCAGGGGGGCGAGTTCAGGGGTGCGGTGGAAGTGAGTATGATGGTGGCTGGAAATCCGGTGAAAACTCCCTGTCGTTTCTGGGTTAAGGGCTCAAAGGTAAGGGTGGATATGGTGATGAACCAGCCCGGTCTGGAGGAGCCGATGGAACAGACCATGGTTTTTGACGAGAAAGGGTTGACGATGTTCCAGAAGAAGTTAGGGCTGGTGATGAAACTTGATTTTACAAAACTGCCTGAGGAACTGAGAAAGCAGGTTAAAAGCGCCAGAGGCCTGACTTCTCCGGAAGAAGCATTGCGCGAGATAGCCACGCTGGGGGACCGGTTGAAGATAAGCGAAAAGAGCCGGGATGGCCGAAACTATTACCTGATAGAAGTGGACAACATTGAAGAACTTGTTAAACAGTTTCCCTTCACCGGGCAGCAGCCGGAAAAAAAAGTTACCCGGGTTTCTCTCTGGGTGACCTCTACCGATTATACCCCGGAGCGGCTGGAAGTTTTCGGGAAGGAAGCGCAGCCGGGACTCACGGTTGATTTTAAGGAACTGGTGAAAGAAAAAATTCCTGAGTCCAGCTTTGACCTGAAGATTCCTTCAGACGCCCAGGTGTTGGACATTACCGAGATGCTTTTGAAAATGAAGGAAGCGGCAGGAAAGGGCGTCAGCGGAACGCAGACAAAGTAATCAGTAAGTGTTAATACCTTCCACCGGTGCCGGAAGGCAGAAGAATAGGCCGTGGAGGAATCGAACCTCCAACCTTGGCATTAAGAGTGCCCTGCTCTGCCAGTTGAGCTAACGGCCCGTATCTTTTATTTTCAATTACCTGGTTGCTTTCTTCTTTTTTGCCTTTTTTGCTAAGTGTCCAGAAAGTGTCCATCCGGTCAGCAAAAATCTCCATAACCTCCTTTTTATAATCAGCTGTAAAATGGGAATACGTCAAGGTCATTTTAAAATCTTTATGTCCAAGTATCTCCTGCAAAGTCTTTAAATTTCCTCCCATCATTACCAGGTAGGAAGCGATTGTATGGCGCAGGTCGTGGAATCTGAAATCTTTCATGTCAAGCCTTCTAATCATTCTCCTGAATTGATGCGATACCAAACTACTACTCAAATGCAAAGATGGACTTTTCCCGGATAACACATAAGGGCTTTCGCTTTTTCTAATCTCAAGCAACAGGTAAAAACAACCTTATTCATCGGGATTTTTCTTCCTTCTTCGCTTTTACTCTCTCTTGTCGTAGTCCGTCGATTTCTCCATCTGCACCGTAATCAACCGGTATATCAGGTCCAATTCTTTCTGTACGGCCTACACCGTGACCTTTAAGAGTGATATAAACAGCATCACCTTTCTTGTCATAAGTAAGTCTCACGCGTATCGTTTTTCTATTCAGGTCAATGCCACTTCCTGTTCCTTCAGAATGCTTGTGGTGAAACCCAATAGAAATTCTTTAGCGTTTAAAATTTCCAGAAGGACAGGTTCTCCATCTTTTGAAAAGTGAATTATGATTTGTCCTTCTTCCTCGGCATAATCTATAGATTTATCAGAAAGTTCCACCAGTAAAGCATCTACATCCTTACTATATCTAATCTTTCTCATATCTTTGCCTCCTTCCGGGATAAAGAGTAATTATTAAAATCTGTCCCGGGTGTTCTTCATAGACCACTCTCAAAACACGCTCTTTACCCAATTTTTTTTGAGCAATCAGTCTATTCTTATAGCCTTGTTCAACCATGTCTGGAGAAGATACAACCTCTTCTATAAAATCTTTTTCAAGGTAAAGCCCATGCCTTTTTAATAACTCTATTTTTAACAGAGAATGCTTGCTAAAAACTATTTTCATCTTTTATTTTATAGCACAAGGTGGAGATAAAGTAAAACTGTTAGAACAGAAAAATAGGTCTCCCGAAAGCGTCCAGTCAGGAGTAGAAATTGGTAAGAATGAGTAAGAACAGATAACGAAAGAAAGATTCAGAAAGCCCTGTCATTCCTTGTTTTCGCTGATTCTTCAGGCTTTTCAGAGTTCGGCTGCCTGGCATTAAGAGTGCCCTGCTCTGCCAGTTGAGCTAACGGCCCGTGTTGATTACTCTATTATACCCGCAGCAATAAATCCGGCAAATTTATTCCCGCCTGTCAAAAAATGCGCGCCTGGCCTGACTTGAACAGGCAACCCCCTGCTTAGAAGGCAGGTGCTCTCTCCGGTTGAGCTACAGGCGCTTGTTACTTATATTTTAGGAAGATTCAGCCAGGACGTCAACGGAGAAATTCGGTAAAATTCCGTCAGAGGGTGAGGGTGTGATACAATAACTTTATGACCGGCGAACATCAGAATACTCCGGCAGGGCCTGTCAAGCAGAAAGAAAGTTTTAACTGGGGAACCCTCAGAATAATTAGCAGTTTCTTCTTTCTGTCGGCCGTCGTGCTGGCGGTGATTGGTTATCTGTTGAAGCAGCAGAACTTCTCGCCGCTGGTGCCTGACTATGAAGAAGGGCCAGTTAGATTCATTCAGTACTTTCTTTTCAGTGTGGGTGTGGGGATATTTTTTTTCTGTGACGGCATCTCCACTTTCCTCGCTCGTCATATCTTCTCCAGAGTATCGCCAACCGGTGGCCAGTCAGGGACAACCGGTAAGTTGTTTTCCGCCTATTTCCGACACACAGTCATTATGCAGGCGATGCTTGACCTGATCAGTCTTACTGGTTTTGCTGGCTTCCTCATCTGCAGCAATCTTACCTGGCTGATGGTTTTTGTCCTGTTACAACTCTCTATTCAGTGGAGGTTTTGGCCGACACAGGCGAGGCTGGAGCGGTTGCTGGAGAGTCTCCAGAAATAACGGAGACAGAGGAGGAAGCCATGGCCAGACGGATTTTGATTGTGGACGATGAGCCGGATATCTTGAAGTTTTTGACGAAGTTATTGTCTTCACAGGGCTATCTGGTGGTAACTGCCACCAACGGGCTGGAAGCACTGGAGAAAGTGGAAGAGGAGAAACCCGACGCTATCATTCTTGATGTTCTCATGCCCGGGCTGGACGGCTGGGAGACGTTGAAACGGCTTAAGGAAAATGAGGCTACCGGAAACATCCCGGTGATTATGCTTACCTCGCAGAGCAAAGACCAGGATATTATGAAGGGGTACGGTTGCGGTGCGGACTACTATGTGACCAAACCTTTTACACCTTCCAGCATTCTCGCGGGTCTCACCATGATGTTCAAGGAAGACAAAGAGGCCCCGAAGAAATACGAAATGAACTTTTGATGGCGAGAATTTTGTGTTATCCGAGCGGGATACGGGATTCGAACCCGTGCTCCGAGCTTGGGAAGCTCGTACTCTACCTCTGAGTTAATCCCGCTTTCCTTTTATCTTACCGCCGGTGTGTCCAGAAAGTCAATATCAGGGCTGATTATCGTCTCCGGCTGGGCCAGGTCTTCCACGGAAAGTTTGCGCATCAGGGTCAGAGCGCGGTTAAAACGGTCGGGGACCGGTCCGCCGGGGGCAACCTGCTGAAAGGAAACAACGGCTGCTTTCTGAAGCCGGCCAGAAGAGTCAACTTTCACCACTAAAAGAGGGGCCAGAGCCATCGGCCCTTTCAGGGAGGAGAACCCGTAAGTGCAGAAGTTTCCCAGACTGTAGGCGATTAGCCTGTCCTGGTAAACTTCCACCGCGCGGGGCACATGGGGTCCATGCATCAGCACCAGGTCAGCCCCGTGCTGGACTGCTTGCCGGCCAATTTTCAGGGCAAAGCCCCTGTTTTCCCCGCAGAAGAATTCTTCTTCCTGAGGAAGGTGAAGAGCGCCTGGCCCTTCGCTGCCGCAGTGGAAGGAGACTACCAGTATCTGGCATTGAGCAGAGAGTTTCTCAATCAGTTTCAGAGCTGCTTCCGGTCGGGCAAGGGAAAGGGGAGAGGGGCTGGAAGAAAAGGCGACGACGCCCACTTTGACATTTCTCACCAGAAAAAAGGCGGGTTCCCCTTCGCTAATTCCAACCATTCCCCACATACGGAGAAGATTCTTTGTGGTGAGCAATCCGGATTCTCCGAAGTCACGGCTGTGATTATTGGCTAAAGACAGGACATCAAAGCCAGCCCTGGCTAAGTTTCGGCTGAAACGGGCCGGGGTTCTGAAAGCATAGGTGTACTTCCGGGAAGTGTCCTTTCGGCAGGAACCGTTATCCAGGAGCGGCCCTTCCAGATTGCCAAAGGCAAGGTCTGCCTTCTTAAGCAATGGGGAAACTTCCGTAAAAAGGTGGCGGCCATCATCCGGCGGAAGACAGACCTGCGGGTAGGTCGTGCCCATCATGATGTCACCGACAGCGGCAATGGTGATGGCTGTTTCCTGTTCTGGCGGTGGCTGTCCGCAGCCGGCAAAGAAAAGAGAAAAGGCCAGAGATGTGAGGAAAAGTAGTAAGATTACTATGCCGAAGAGGGAAAAACGCATAAGGAACTAAGGAGTAACTGTGTCTTCTCCTCCATCCTCTGTTTCAATGAGACGACGGGCACCGACGAATTGCCTCCGGAGATAACTTGATTTTTCAAAACTATCAATAACCACCTTTCTGGCCTGGCGGCTGGCATGGAGGATTAACCCGTTGCCGAGATAAAGGGCGACATGGGTGGGACGAAAGCTTTTAAGGGCCGAAAAGAAGAGGAGGTCTCCGGGAGTTAGATTTTCCGTGGCTACGGCTGTCCCTTTCTGATACTGCTCCCGGGCGGTTCGGGGAAGCCGCATACCGACGTTGGAAAATACTTTCTTAATCAGACCGGAACAGTCAATGCCCTGGTTGGTGGTGCCTCCGTAACGATAAGGTGTGCCCAGGAAACACAGCGCATTTTCAATCACCCGGTTAACCCTGCCTTCCGGAGGAAGGGAAGCCAGCGCCTTAAGTTCTGTTTCAGAAAGTGTTTCCTCGGCCACTTCTATGACCGGCTCTGTCGGTTCCGGCTGTCTTGACCAGGAAACAGCGATCAGCAATCTCTGGCCTGGTTTGATGAGGGAACCGGAAAGATTGTTAAGCCGACGCAGTTGCTCCACCGAAAGGTTGTGTCTTTTAGCGATGCTGGACAGGGTTTCTCCAGGTCTCACCCGATGGAAGGTCCTGGCAGCCTGGTAATGGGAGCCTGACTGGACGGTGGTCTCGGTTTGTTTTTCAATCGGGCTGACGGTTAAAACCTGACCAATTTTCAGTTTGCTGCTGGTGAGGTTGTTGAGTTTTTTCAGTTCGGTCACGCTGGTACCATACTGTTTGGCTATTCGGTAAAGGCTGTCGCCCTTCTGCACAGTATACTCTTCTGCCTGAAGGAACGACGTCAGAAAGCACAAAAAGAACAGAGCCAAAATTATCCTTTTCTCCATTTTCCTCCGATGAAGGTATCTTGAGTTTAAAGTTTTTCCAGTTTGGGGAAAGTTTAACAGGGGTTGTGCTGAATGTCAAATCTGATTTTCTGTGCTCTAAAATTCCGCCAGAAACAAAGTGGCGCAAAGATGAGTCTGACTTCGGGAACGATTTTAGGCATGTGCCTTCCCATCTTTCCTCGTTGATACCGCGGGTCTTATGTTGGAATTCTGGTTGTGTCTGAGTGTTTAAACCTCCAGAACTGGAAGGCGTGGGTTTTGGGAACAGGCGGTTTGACCATCTTTTCTAAGAGAAAGGTGGCCGGGAAAACCGTGTTTTCACCCAGCCTTCTGTTGATTTCATCCACAGTGTGGAAAAGGTTCTCCCGCGTTTTTTCTTCCGGGAAAAGGGGCAGGGGCGTTTCTGCCGAGAGTTCTGAGACGCTAATTCCAAGCAGCCGAACCGGGCGAACGAGAGTGAAACTGCTAAAGATTTGCCAGGCCAGGGTGAAAATGCGGCGGCCGTCCGGGGGAACGGAGGCAAACTTTCTCTGCCGGGTGAAGGTGGTGAAATCGTCCAGGCGAAGACAGACGGTCACGACCCGGCCATGGAAAGATGACTGGCGCATTCTGGCAGCGACCTGTTCTGCCAGCCGGAAGAGAACCGACCGGAGAAAGTCAGTATGGTCAGTATTGAAGGGAAGGGTATAGCTATGGCCGATGGATTTGGGTTGAGGGGGTGTGGGTACCACCGGAGAGTTATCAAAACCGCAGGCTGCCTGGTAGAGAAACCTGCCCCGGAGGCCAAACCGGGTAATTAAGAAGTTTTCTCCCAGCCGTTGCAACTGACCGCAGGTGGTAATTCCCCAGTCAGAAAGAAGGGAGGCCAGGCGAGGGCCAATACCCGGGACTTCTTCCACAGGCAGGTCAGACATTAATTCCGGTACTTCCTTTTCTTCAATAATTCTTAAGCCATCAGGCTTGACCAGAGAAGCCGCAATTTTAGCCAGCAGTTTATTGGGAGCCATACCGACAGAACAGGTAAGTCCTGTTTTTTTTCTGATGGTTTCTTTGATCCGCCGGCCAAGAGCTCCTTTGCCCCCGAAAAGGGGGAAGGTTCTGGAGACATCCAGAAAAGCCTCATCAATGGAATAGATTTCCAGAGTGTCGGTAAAAAGGGAAAGAAGAGAGAAAACTACCCGGGATGTTTCCGCGTAACAGATGGGATTGCCGGGTACCAGGATAGCGTCCGGACAGAGTTTTAAGGCCTCCGGAATACTCATTCCGGAACGAACTCCCTGGCGCTTGGCCTCATAAGAAGCCGAAGCCACCACTGTCTTAGTTAAAGGATTTCCACAGACCAGAACCGGTCGGCCGCGGAGAGAGGGGTTAATCTGCTGTTCTACCGAGGCGAAATAGGCGTCCATGTCCACATGAAGAATAACTCTTTCCATCTCTAACTTTTCCTTTTATTTCAGGTGAACTCTGTCCAGATACCAGGAAAGGTCTTCGGGACAGAAGGAAATTTCAAAAACTTCCTGACCGTTAGAAAGGGCAAAATGGTAAATCCTTTTTTCCCCGCGGTAACTCTTCCAGAAGAAGGTTGTATTTACTGCGTCCCTCCGTTTTCCTTTCCAGATGAACCAGCAAATCTTCACTTTCCCCTGAGTGAAAATGGTGGCGACCTTGATCGGTTCGTTGATTTCAGTAATCATGGCATCTTTCTGAAAAGACCGACCACCTTGCCTACCAGATGGAAGTTTTCGGTGACGCGCATGGTTTTATAAGCCGGATGGGCTGGTCTCAGTTCAATTCCTTCCTTCTGCCTGAAGAAAAACTTAACGGTACATTCACCATTGACCAGCGCGACCACGATATCCCCATTGTTGATGGAAGAGCTCTGGTTGACGAGGACATAATCGCCTTCCATGATGCCGGCGTCCTTCATGCTTTCCCCTTTTACTCTCAGGGCAAAGATGTTGCCTGGACCGAGAAGTTTTTCGTCTAAAGAGAGATGGCCTTCAATATTTTCTTCTTCCAGAAGGGGCTGGCCGGCCGGAACTCTCCCTAAGACCGGGATGGCCAGCGGGAGAGAAGCCTTTTCTTTCAGAATTAATCCCCGGGAAATTTTCTCCACCCGTTTCAGGTATCCCTTCTTTTCCAGGGCCAGCAGGTGGCCTTTCACGGCCTGGGGGCTGGAAAAAGAAAAATGCTTCATGACTTCTGAAATGGTGGGGGGATAGCCGTGTTCAGAGACGAACTCCCGGAGAAAAGAGAGAATTTCTTTCTGGCGTACCGTTAAGTTTTCCATGGCCACCTCCATTATGTGTACATAATTATACTGTTTATTTTTACATCTGTCAAGAGTTGAAAAGAATTAGTTTTTGCGGTAAAATAACCCTGTGAAAAATCAGGAGAAGAGTATCCTCCAGCGCCGCTTAGATGCCCTCCAGAAAGTTTCTTCTTTCATCCTCTACATCTCCAATCTTCATCGTCTTCTTGAACTTATCATGGAGGAAAGCAAGGAAATACTTAATGCGGAAGCCAGTTCTCTTCTGCTTTATGATGCCCGGGAGAAAAGGCTCTACTTTGAAGTGGCCAGAGGGGAGAAAGGCGAGAAGGTTAAACGTCTCAAACTGAAATTAGGGCAGGGAATTGCCGGTGCCTGCGGCCTGGAAAGGAAGGTTATTAATGTGCCGGATGTAACCGCAGATAGCCGTTTTTATCCCCAGGCGGACAAAAGGAGCCAGTTTCAAACCAGAAGTATTCTGGCTGTCCCCCTTCTCTGGAAAAAAAGGTTGCTGGGTGTTCTGGAAGTTTTGAACAAACGCAATGGCCACCCTTTTGACCGCTCCGATGAAGAGCTGATGCAGATTATTGCCAGCCAGGCAGCCATGGCCATAGCGAATGCCTATCTTTACCGGGACAACCTGAAAAAAGCACATTTTTCTGGAGTTGGCCAGACGATGCTTTCCCTTTCCCATGATATTAAGAACATCCTTAATGGCCTTTTGGGTGGTATGTCGCTGGTGGATGAAGGATTAAAGGGTGAAAACAGGGAAGAGTTGAAAACCGGCTGGGAAATGGTCAGGCGGAATGTGGAGCGGATTTCGGAGCTGATTCTGGACATGCTCAGTTTTTCTACCCGGAAGAAGCCGCTTTATCAGAAGGTTAATCTGCCTGGCTTTTTACAGGCCACGGCCAGAATCTACCAGCAACGCCTTGAGGAAAAAAACGGGTCTCTCCTGGTGGAACCGGACCCGTCCCTTCAGGAAGTTTTTTTTGACTATCAGGGGATAGAACGTGTGCTTTTGAACCTTCTGAATAATGCCTGTGAGGCTGTCCCGGAAGGTAAAGGCAAAATTATCCTGGCCTCACACCGTCTTCCTGAAACCGACAGGTTCCAGGTCTCAGTCAGGGACAATGGTTGTGGTATTCCGCCGGAAAACCTGAAAAAAATCTTTGAAGTTTTCTTCACCACCAAGGGCCATCACGGGACAGGCCTGGGGCTGGCTGTGGCCAGGAAAATTGTGGCGGAACATCAGGGACAGATCAGGGTTGACTCCAGAGTTGGTGAAGGCACTACTTTTGTGATTACGCTGCCTATCCATCCGCCTGATGAAACCAAAGCCAAAAAGACTTAGAGGCGTTCTGCTTCTGACGCCGGTTCTCGTCGGCCTGACTGTTTTTTTTCTCTTTCGTCTGCCAGCCTGGCGCCGTTTTGAACTCATCACCTATGACTGGCGGATGAAGAAAACCGGGCCGAAGCCAGTTTCCGGGAATGTGGTCATTGTGTTTATTGGGGACGAAACCCTGAAGTTGTTAGGTCGGTGGCCCCTGCCCAGAAACTGGTATGCCAGTTTGACCGAAGTTTTGAAAGCGTGGGGTGCCAGAGTGGTGGCTTACGACATCCTCTTCCTGGAGGAATCCGGAGACAGGGTGGCTGACCGACAGTTTGGTGAAGCCGTTACCCGGGCCGGCAATGTTATTCACTCCTGTTATTTTCAAGGTGAAATTGCCACCAGAAGGGGGGTGCTTTCCGGGGAGCATCTTCTGCTGCCGCCAGAAGTCCTGGGCCAGGCTACGGCTATCGGCTTTGTCAACACGCCGCCGGACGATGACGGTATCACCAGACGTTACCCTTTTTTCGCCAATCATCAGGGAAGACTTATTCCTTCACTGGGGCTGGCTATTCTTAAGGAGTATTACCAGTTGCCCGGTTCAGCCATTAAAATGGGTAACAGCCACACTCTAACGGTAACGGTTAAGGGACAGCCGCACCTGATTCCGGTTGACCAGACCGGATCAGCCTGGTTGACCATCTATCCGGATTTGAAAATGTTCCCGCACTACGCCATGGTCCAGGTATTGCAGTCTTACGCCGCCTGGAGCCGCGGCAAAAAGTCTTCCCTTTCCCCGGAAGCCTTCACCGATAAAATTGTTCTGGTCGCTCACACGGCTGCTGGAACGACAGACATCGGACCGGTCGCTGGCCGGGAACGTTATTTGAAGGTAGGACTTCACGCCAGTTTTCTGGAAAGTTTCTTCCACGATGACTTCATCCGACCGGCGGGAACCTCTATCTCTCTGATGGCGCCAGTCTGTGGCGCGCTGGCGGCTGCCGGAGCCGCGGCTGCCTTTCCGCCGCTGGTGGGCTTTATTTTTACCTGTTTGCTGGGGTGTCTTTTTATCCTGGTAGCTGGCTGGCTCTTCTCGGCTTTTGGTCTGTGGATAGAGATGGTTCCGGGTACCCTCTCCCTTTTTGTTACCAGTTTAACCACGACACTGTCGCAATTTGTTGCGGAGCGCCGGGAGAAAAACAAGCTCCGGGTACTCTTTCAGAGGTACATCGCTCCGCCGGTGCTGGAAAGGCTTCTGACCTCTGGCGCCGAGATTACCCTGGGTGGTGAAAAAAGAGTGCTCACGGTTCTTTTCGCTGACGTGCGTGGGTTCACCCCACTGGCCGAGAAGATTTCGCCGGAGAAAAGCGTGGAACTTTTGAACGAAATGTTTGGTATCCTGGAAGAGGCCATTTTTTCCTACGGTGGCACTGTGGATAAATTCATGGGAGACGCGATTATGGCCATTTACGGTGCGCCGGTGGAGCAGGAAGACCATGCTCAGCGGGCCGTTTTTTCCGCGGTGAAGATGGTCAAAGACCTGAAAAACCGCAAGCCCGGTCTTCCGCTGATGGTGGGTGTTGGCCTTCATACCGGGCCGATGGTGGTTGGCAATATTGGTACGGTAAGAAGGATGGAGTATACTGCTATTGGCGATGCCGTGAACCTGGCCTCCCGGATTGAAAACTTAGCGGCGGCCGGTGAGATTCTAATCAGTGAAGCGACCTATGCCTTAGTGAAAGATAAAGTTGTTTGTGAACCGCTGGGACCGGTGACGGTAAAGGGCCGGCAGGAGCCGATTAACCTTTACCGGGTGTGCCTTGAACCAGGGACACAGGAAGGAGGTGCGCCGTGAACAGACACATTCTGGCACTGGTAATGCTCTGGCTGATGGGCAGCTGGCTGCTGGCTGAAGAAACAGCGGTGATTACTCTGGCCAGCAAGAAAGGGACGGTGCTGGTCTGGGAGGCTGCCGGTCAAAGATGGGTGGAGTTGCCTGTTAAGAGTCAGCTGTCGGTAGGCGCCTACGTGAAGGTTGAGAAAGATTCTGAAGCCATCATCTCTTTTGGCAAAAAGGCTGTGGTGACTTTATCGGAAAATACCCTGATTCAAATCAGCACCTGTCTCTTTCAGCAGGGTAACCTGAAACAGGTGCGGTTGAAATCGCCCCAGGGCCGCATCTGGTCGGTGGTGGAAAAACTTGCCTCGCCCGAGGCTAAGTTTGAGATTGAAACGCCCAATGCGGTCGCCGGAGTCCGCGGCACTGTCTTTCTGGTGGGATATGAACCAACGGCAGAAGCCTCCCGGATTGCGGTCGTGGCCGGCGAGGTAGGGGTCAGTTCAAAACTGGCCGAAGGCTACGTAATTTTAAAGGAAAACATGGCTACCGTGGTCGTGGCGAATAAACCGCCCATTCCGCCCCAGGTTCTGGAAGAGAGGGAACGTCAGGAGTGGGAAAAGTGGAAGCAGAGCATTCCCTTTTCCGAGATTGGTCTGGTCGGCGGTGTCGCAGAGATTAATGCCCTTCAAACGCAGGAGGCAGCCAGGCAGGTGAGAGAAATTTCTCTGGCCAGGAAGGGTAGCGAGAAGGTGAGGCAGGACTTTGAAAGCATTGAAGCGGCTATTCTTCTGTATTATGCTGATACCAGAAATGTTCCCCGGAGGCTCAAGGACCTGATGGAAAATCCAGGTGTGCCTGGCTGGAAGGGCCCATACCTGGGCGCTGGCACCAATTTTATGGACCCTTACGGCCATCCCTATCAGTACAAAATTCTCAAAACTCCCCGGGGGAAACAGTATCTGGAACTTTCTTCCTTCGGTCTGGTAGGCGCAGCCGGTGAGACCAGGGGGGAAGAGAAAAAAATTATTTTCGTAGAAACCCTGAAGGAAAGTCTCAAAAAGAAACTGGAAGAAACAGGTCGCAAATGACCGCCATCCGGGAAACTGTCTCAGGGTTTTTTCCTGGAGAGAAGTTGGGTCAGTTTCCTGTCGTAGCGCTCAAAACAGGTGGCTACCACGGCATCCGGCGATACTCCCTCCTCGACCATCAACTCCAGACACAGCACCAGTAAATCTCCGGTTTCCACAATAGCGTGCGGCTTGTTCTTTTTGAAAAGGAGAAGGATTTCCTGGCAGTGTTTCCGGAGAAGTTTGAGCAAAACAGAGCGATGATCTCTTTTTCCGGAAGCGTTGTATTTTCTGGAAAGCAGGTGTATCCGGGAAAGTTTTTTGAGCGCGGTTCTGGTCAAAATCATCTTTTCTCCTTTGACCCGGGCGGCTATTCATCCTAACATTTGTGCATTATGAACGGCAAAGGCTACCGGTTTTTTCTGGTTTTTTTCTTAACACTGCTGCCTTTTTCCCTGCTAAGCGGTCGGGAAAGATACTACTACAGCGCCGGTACCCTCTTGCCCGGAATTACACCGGAGATGAACACAGCCGGGTTCTGGCTGGAAAGGCATCCCGCACCTGACAGAGCGTTTTTTGAGGAAACCAGCCGGACACAGTTCAATCAAAAATGTCTGGAAATCGCTGGCCGGCCAGACATCCTTTCTTTCCCGCCGGTTTTCTCCGGCGAAGTTCTGGCGGAAACCCTGGTGCAGGAATTGGCCTCCTTTGAGAAACAGAGCCTTTATAACCGGCAGGGCCGTGTGAACCGTGAGTTTTACCGGGAAATTTATGATAATCTCTATCTGGAACAACTCTCCGGTCAGATAAAAGTTCAGTCAGGCCTTATTCTCCACCGCACAGACCAGAGGTTTCTGCCGACCAGCCTGCCTCTTTACGCTGGTCCCGGACAGGTAAACTTTGACCTGCTTCAGAACAATCTGCTGGAAATCGGAACCCCGGTGATTATTTTGCACACCAGCCGGGATGGCCGCTGGCAGTATGTGGAAGGTCCCTGGACGGATGGCTGGGTGAAAGCGGAAAATGTGGTGGCCGTGAGCCGTGAACAACTGCTTCTCTATGTTAACAGCCGGCCTTTTGTCGTGGTCACCGAACCCCTGGCTGATGTCTATTCTGACAGAGGTCTTACGCGAAGGCACGACACGGTGGGTATGGGTGCGAAACTGCCTCTACGGAACCGGGACTGCGGTCTGGTGGAAATTATCCTGCCAGGGAATGGCGAGTTTGGTTGCGGCTATCTAAAGGAAAGAGATGTCCACCGCGGCTATCTGCCCTGTACCGCCAGGGCAATTATAGAGCAGGCTTTCCGGTACCTGCATCTTCCTTACGGCTGGGGCGGCCAGTACGGTTTTCAGGATTGCTCCGGGTTTATCCAGGCAGTCTTTGCCACCGCCGGAGTGCAGTTGCCGCGCAATTCCCGGGAGCAGAGAAAGGTGGGCCGCCATTTGGGCGTCTTTGACCGTAATCTCCCGGAGGATGACAGACGAAGGCTTCTTCTAAAGGAGGCAGTCCCGGGGATTACCCTGCTGACGATGCCGGGCCACAGTCTTCTTTACTTAGGAGCGCTGGATGGCCGGCCCTATGTGATTCACAGTTTGTGGGCTTTTTCTCAGCGAACCTGGCACGGCGACGTTCTCCGCGTGGTTAACCGGGTGGTGGTGAGCGATCTGGAGTTAGGCGCTGGCACCCGCAGCAGAAAATACCTTCTGCGCCTGAGCAGTGCCGCGCTAATCGCCGAGTGAAAAAACGGGTTATCGCCTCAGGGCGTAACGGGCCTTCAGTTTCAGTTCTTCTTCTATCACCAGACGCTTCTCAAACCGGAGCAGTTGTCCCGTGGCCGGAATGTATATCCTCAGCGGGAGAAGGCCCGCGGTCGTTTCTCCGGCACCTCCAGCTGGCTGGTTCGGGACATCAGTTCTAAGAAGAATGCTGGAGATGTTTCTTTCTAATTCTAACTGTTGTCCCAGGTAGACTTTGCCCTGCTCCTCCTTCATCACCGGGGAACGGTCTTTGAATTTGGCCTCCACAGGTTTTGCTGGGCCAGCCGCAGGAATTTTCTCGGCGCCTTCCTCACCGAAAACGGTAAAGTTTTTCACCTGCTCTAAGTTTCCGGAAAACTGGCTGAGCACTAATTTTTCCGGCACATAAAATGAGTACATGAAGTGCATAATCGGCACATTGACTACCGGCAGCGACATTTCCACAAAACCGTTGCCACTGAAGGCAGTACCGGGCAGATAGTAGATGATTTCCACCGGCATGGCTCTCTCAGAACGGCTGGCTGATTTGAGCACCGGGACCAGCACCTCTCCGGCCGCTCCCACCAGGGGTTTGGTGGGCGACTGGTCAACGTAAACGCTCCAGAGCTGTGCCTTTTCTGGCAGCCGCACGCGTAAGAACTGCTGACTGTTGTTGCGAAGATTGAAGATTACCCGGGTGATACTCTTGCCGTCAAGGGTCAGGGCGGTGATGGCGTTGGCGGAATCGGCCGTCGCTTCCAGAACGGGTATTTCCTCATGCCGCAGAAGTTTCAAACTGCCGCTGAAGGGCAGCCGCGAGAAGCGCATCGCCAGGACAGCCGGCGTCGTGGCTCCGGGAATTTCTCTGGGGTCTACCGGGACCAGGCCATCCAGCTGCTCAGGTGAAACTTCAAGGCTGGGCGTGCTGACCACCGTGGCGTAACCGGTCGTTTTTTCCACCTGGAGACAGAGGGGATGGGTGAGTCTTACCTGGTTGTCCGTAGGTTTAAGTTCCTGTTCATATGTGAGGTATACTTGAACCTGCCCCTTCGTTTTTGGCTTCAGTTCTACCTGAACAAGCGAATCTGTTTCTTTCCAATCAATGAGATTTCCGGAAACATTAATCAGGCGCACTCCTTCCGGCAATTTAATCTGCAAACTGGTAACCGGCTGATAAAGAATTTCATATTTGACAGTGGCGGTGGTTCTGATTAAATCTGGCTGGAGAGAATACTGAAGAAGAAGGCTGCTTAAAATTTTAGGCTGCTGCGGTTCCCTGATGACTGGCGACCAGGAGATTTCCACGGCGTTGACGGAAGAAAAGGTCGCTTCTGCTTCTGTGGCTGAGGTAGTACGCGCCAGACTGACCGTGGCGGCTCCTGGCGCAGAAAAGTCATAGTCCGGGGGCAGGGTCAACTTGATGATGGAGGCGGTGCCGACTGGCGGCCAGAACCGCAGTGTTTCCCCGGTCAGCCGTATTTGAAGCTGTCCCTCTATCCGGAAAGAGCCTGTTTCGTTCAGAAGGAGGCAGTAGGCGCCGTCCTTGCAGAGGACCTGGCCAGGTTTTCCGTTGACCGTAAGCGAGGACAGAAAATTAAGGTTAGCGGGCCACAGTTTGACGGTTGTCCAGCCTTCCGCAGGGTCTTTAAGAACGAAAAGGTTCCCGGAAAATTTAAGGTTGCAACTATCCTGTCCCGGGGTACCAGAGTAAAGGAAAGAAGAAAGAATGTAGTCAGCCGGAGGTTTGGGTGCGGCCGGCTTTTTCTCTTCCACAAACTTTAAGAAGGTCTCCCAGGGTAGACGCAGATATCTTCCGGTACCATCGGTTACCAGAAACTTCTGCAGTTCCTCCCAGGGGATGAGGACGCGGCTATTCTTCATAAACTGACTGAATTCCTCCACCGGGATAGTGACCGTGGTGTCCTTGACTGGTGGCAGAGACCTCTCCGCCGGAAAGGCAGACCAGACAAGAGACAGCAAACACCCAGACCAGACAAGTCTTTTTAACAAACGCATCAGTCCTCCTTGTTGACGATTAGACACGGGTGATGACTGAGTGGTTCCCTGAAGGAGCCAGCTAACTTGGTGGTATAATTATTGGTGCAGGGAGGTGAATATCAACTACAGTCAGGGCAGGATTGGCCGGGTATTTATCCTCAGGCTGGAAGATGGCGAAAAACTGCCGGCCAGCATTGAAGATTTTGCCAGACGACACCGGGTCAAGCGGGGTCTGTGTTTTCTCCTGGGAGGACTCAGGAGTGGCGGTCATCTGGTAGTTGGTCCTAAGGATGAGAAAGTTAGACCGGTGGAGCCGCTGTTCTGGGAATTATTTGGTGTTCACGAAGTCGTAGCCGTGGGGACGATTTTCCCGGGCCAGGATAAGCAGCCGCATCTTCACCTTCATGGTTCGGCCGGGCGGGAGGGCCGCAGTCACACCGGGTGTTTCCGGCCAGGAGTGGAAGTCTGGCAGGTGGGTGAGGTGGTCATTCTGGAGATCATTGGCAGCCGGGCAAGTCGGTTCCGCGACGAGAGTACCGGGTTTGAGTTACTGAAAGCCTGAGTCAGACCAGAAACGCCAGCCACGCCGGTATTGTCAGCAGTGAAACAAAGTGGGTCAGCAGGACACTGGAGGCGGCAAACTCCGGGTCGCCGTCGAAGATTTCACTGAGAGCCACACTGGCGATGGCTGAGGGCATGGTGGCCAGAAGAACTAAAGTGCTGCGGATGTCCGGAAGAAGGGGTAGGGCCATCAGCAGTGCGATACAGACTGCCGGGATAGCCACCAGCCGCAGGGTGACTACATAAAATTGAACCCGGGTGAAAAGATGGGCCGGTTTCAGGTCAGCCATACGGCTTCCAGCCACGAACATAGAAAGAGGAATGGTTGCCCGGCCAAACATATCCAGAACAGTCAACAGGGAATGACCTACCTCTTTCAGCAAAGTGAAACCGCCAGCAGGTATTGTCCGGACCAGCGGGTCCCGAAAAGCCACGGCCAGCACAGTGACCAGAAGCGCCAGCAAAGGCGGGTTAAGCAGGAAGCGCCAGCTCTGACGGTTTAGACGGGTGCCAGCAAGAGCAAGGATGCCCAGGGTCCAGACAGCGATTTCGGAACCAAGGGTGGAGAATAGTAGCCGCGCCATACCCGGGTTGCCCCAGAGCATCAGGGCAATGGGCAGGGGCAGAAAAGAGTAATTGTTAATGGTGCACTGGAACTGGAAGCCTGCCCTTTGAATTTTGCTGTCAAAGGGCAGAAGATGGGAAAAGATAAGTCCGGCCAGATAGCCCAGGCTCATAATCATGAAGGCGCCGGCAGGAAGAGACCAGTTGCCGATTATTTCTGCCCAGGTATAATTGGTGAAGATAGAGTAGAAAATCAAAGAGGGATAAAAGAAAGAAACCGTCAGCCTGGCCAGTCTCCGGGAGGTTTCCGGAGTGGTAAAACCAAGCCTTCTGGCCAGAGCGCCCAGAGAAATCATCAGGAAGATAGTTAGAATCCTGATGAAAAGTTTCGGAAACATGGACGGTTGATTATAGCACATTAGAGAGGAAAAACCTCAGACAGGGACTAGCAGGCGGAGAGGTAGGGTCAAAAAAGGATGAAAGAAGAAAGGAAGGGAACAAACTGGCTCACTCAGAATGCTCCGGCACAGACAAGGACTACGCCGAAATCGGTTGCTCGGCGAACTCGCTCGCCATCTGGCGAGCTCAGACACCGCCGAGTAAGGTATTGCGTCCCGGATGGAATTGTCCGGTCCGCTTACCGAGCGCGTGCGCTTTTCGTCTTGTCTTGTATCTGTGCCTTCGCCATTCGTTCGCCAGCTGTCCCCTTCCTTTTTTGACAGCGGGGGAGGAAGCGGAGAGACAAGGACAGGCAGAACCAAAAAAGGAACAAAGAGGAATGAAAAGAAAGGGAACAAACTGGCTCACTCAAGGTGCTCCGGCACAGACAAGGACTACGCCGAAATCGGTAGCTCGGCGAACTCATTCGCCAGGTGGCGAATTCAGACACCGCCGAGTAAGGTATTGCGTCCCGGATGGAATTG
>JAKPFT010000023.1 GCA_029551285.1 bacterium
ATGGATATTGACTGGAAGCAGGTGAAGGAGTTCACGGTAACTGTGGGCAACAGAACCCACCGGGCTGTGTTACAGGAAATCGGGCCGGAAGGTGAACTTTACCTGCAAATAGTGGAGCGTGACCATCCCTTCCAGAAAGCCGCGACTGGTGGTCCCGGGAGAATAAGTTTTGTCAGCGGCGGACAATCTTATTGCTTTCACGGGAAAGTCTGTGCTCACGGCCAGGGTCGGATTATGGTCATCAGAGAAGCCGGCATCATTGTTAACCACCGGCAGGAACTGAGACTGGCTGTGCCGCCCTTTCCAGCGGAAATAAGAGCGAAGGCTTTTTTGCGAACGAAGGTGCTGGAGGCGTTTATTTATGATATCAGCAGAAAGGGTGTTAGGGTGGCGACGGAAGTTGGCCTGGAAACCGAGAAACAGTGCCGGTTAGCCACCTCTCTCATGGTAAAAAAGAGTTACCGGCCTTTTGAGGCCCTGTGTAGTGTCAGATATTGCCTGCCAGAGCGAAACCGGTATTTTTCCGGGCTTCGGTTTGACCAGGTGGGTCTAGAAGCGAGAAAGGTGCTGGAGAAGTTTCTAACTGAAGTTCGGGCAGAAACAAGTCTGTTCTGAAATTTTTCTCCCGGTAACGGTGCGCCTGTAGCTCAGCTGGATAGAGCAATGGGCTTCGAACCCAGAGGCCGCGCGTTCAAATCGCGCCAGGCGCGCCAGAACCAATTTCAGTCTTAGCCAGCCAATGAAAGGAGCGCAGAGATGAGAATTATTGACGCCCATAACCATCCTGACTGGCATGGTTACGATCTGTCGAGATTTATTGCTAACATGGATGCCTGCAGTATTGAGAAAACATGGTTGCTTTCCTGGGAATGTCCCCGGGACGAATACGCCGACTGCAGTGCCTGGCTGGGCGGTGACACCGGGCCGATACCTTTTGCGCGCTGTCTTTCCTACGGGGAAAGAGCACCGGAAAGGTTCATCCTGGGTTATGCTCCGGACCCCAGGCGACCGGACGCCATTGACCGGATGCAGGCGGCCGTGGAAATCTACGGCGTTAAAGTCTGCGGGGAATTGAAGGTGCGGATGATGTACGACAACTGGGATGCTCTGAAACTGTACCGCTTCTGCGGAGAAAGAAAGATACCGGTGACGGTGCACCTGGATTATGCCTTCAGCACCGGGCAGAAGTATCCCCGGCCAGACTGGTGGTATGGCGGTGGAATAGAGGCTTTTGAACGAGCACTTTCTGCCTGTCCGGAAACAGTTTTTCTGGGACACGGACCCGGCTTCTGGGCGCACATCTCCGGCGATGAACTTTACCAGAAGGAGGTTTATCCCGGGGGTAGCATCAGAAAGGGGGGCAAACTGATTAAGATGCTGCGGAAATATCCGAATCTATACTGCGACCTTTCCGGTGGTTCAGGCTGGAACGCGTTGCACCGTGACCCGAAGTTTGCCCGGGAGTTTCTCATGGAATTTCCGGACCGCATTCTTTACGCGCGAGACTATTTTGATAACCGTCACCAGCAACTCCTTAATTCTCTTGGTCTGCCTGAGAAGGTTCTGGCCAGGATTTATTACCAGAATGCCCTGAAACTGGTGCCTGAGGAAAAATCAGAGCCAAACAAGGTAAAAAGAAGGAAGTAAGCCGGAGACTTCTCAACCGGAAAAACCGGGTTTATAATAATACGGCGGTAAAACATTCTGGATCTTGTTTCTTTGCTAAATGGTGGGTGTAGCTCAGCGGTTAGAGCGCCAGACTGTGGCTCTGGATGCCGGGGGTTCAAATCCCCTCACCCACCCAGAGCTACCTCCTGACAGGGTTACTTCTCAGAATTCGTTGAAAATTTCATGGCCGGGTCGCAGGGAGCCGTCGGCTTCAATAAAAGCGAGATTGCCGGGAAAACCAACAGGGCCGAATTCCGGCCGGTGAGCGTCAGCAATGAGACTGTGGTGGAGCAGATATACAAGGTAGCCGATATTTCTTTTTCGTAACTGGCTCAAACTGTAACGTACCGATTCCACCCGGACATGGTCATTTAGGTCTCCCCAGCAACACTCAGTCGCGATTAAGGGCTTACCCACCTTAAGGGCAAAGGCTACATCCTCATTCAATTTTTTCTCATAAGTCTGGCGGGATGCGGAGTGGTTGTTGTGCACCCAGTAAGGGTGAATGCTCAAAACATCGCTGAAGGGTTCCACTCTTTTCAGCGGAACGCCGGGGTGGATGCCAACGGTGATGGGTGCCCGGGCGCCGAGTTGTTTACACTGGCGATAAAGACTTTCCAGCCAGGCGGTTTCAGCTGCGACAATTTCCGGGATTTTTTCCGGTGGGCAGGAGTAAGAATATGGTTCGTTACAAAGGTCCCAGGCAAAGATGCGTCTGTCCTTAGCGTGCTTACCAACCAGCATTTCCAGAAAGGCGTCAAACATACCTGGTTGCTGCACCCAGCTCACGCCTGGCAGGAAGTGGTCAAGGTAGATGCCGCCGTAATCAAGAACCTTATCATGCCAGCGGTTAAAAAGAACCGGCATGACCGATAATCCGAACTTCTCCGCCAGAACAAGGGTTGTTTCAAAAGCCCGGCCGTAGCCTTCAGGATTTCTCAGAAAAGCATCCCATGACTGCCACCAGCGCAGGGCATTCATCCGGGGAAAGTACTTCTTGCCTCTGGCCAGTTCCTGCTCAATAGTTTTTTCGTCAAACTTCCGCCAGAGTTCAAAACCGCTGGAACCATAACTGGGTTGGTAATTAAAGCCTCTGATCTGGGTCCAGAAAGAATCAGGTAGTTGCGGGGTTTCCTTTTCCTGGTTAGAATCATTCGGAAAGGTGTGCTTAGAACCGCCATCAATCTTTGTCTCCATTTTTCTCCTCCGTAGTCGCCAGAAAAGCTAATTTTGCGAAATGTTTCTCCGGATTATATGCTAAACTACGAGGCATGGTTCGGCAACTTGTCGCCAAACTTTCTATGGTCTGTTTTTAAACTGGAAAAGTTAAAAGGGGAGGGTGCCGTGCTGATACCACTGGAAGCCACAGAGAAAGCCTATGGTCGGATTGAAACGGACAGGGTTGTCTACCGGCCGCTGGAGGTGGTGACCGCTGTCATTACCGGCCGCGAGCAGGGAGACCATCAGGGTTTGTGACCCGCAACAGCAGCCGTATCTGGAAACAGAAGTTTTTCTGAAGAACAACCGGGCCACGGTACGCTTTCTAACCGGTGGTCGCCTGGGTAACCACTACCTTTACCTGAAATGGCCTGATGAGCGGCGGGAACATTCCCGATACCTGAATTTCCGGGTGGAGGCTAATTCAGAGATTGAATCGGGCGATAAGAATTTTGACAGTCTTTATCAGTTCACCCGGGAGATGATACTGCTGGGACGCCGCGAGTACCAGATGCCTTCTGGCAGAATGATGGGCTACATCTCTGCCGATACCTGGCATTTTGATGGCCTCTGGCTGCGGGACTGGATATACGGGCTGCCGGCTTACAGGCTGTGGGAAAGAGAAATGAGCTGTGGTCTGGACCGCTTTTTGGAAAGGCAGTCGGAAAAAGGGATGATTCCTGACGGTATCAGCCGCGCCGGGGAGACCTGGCGGGTAGGACTGGAGTCTGACGTGGAATATATTTTTATTCTGGGAGTCTGGGAAACCTGGAAGGTGACCGGAGACGATGCCTGGCTACAGCGATGTCTGCCGGCCATGGAGAGGGCGCTGGATTATGTTCTGACTGACTCCAAACACTGGGATGCAAAATACCAGCTGGTAAAACGCCAGCACAGTTGCGACACGTGGGATTTTGACATTGACGGCGCTGGCGATGGCGGGCAGCATCGGCACGTTATCGCTACCTGCGACCAGAGCGGTTACTTCCTCGCTTTTTGTGCGCTGAGCCAGATTTACCGGTATCTGGGTAAGAACAACCAGGCTGATTTCTGGGAAGAAAAAGCCAGAAGTTACCGGGAGACAGCGGTGAAACTGCTTTACGACGGGCAGAAGTTTCTTCACCACATCCATCTTGACCCGATTGAGCACGGCGACTTTGATGAGGCCGACCAGCTGGCCATGGGCAATACCTGGGCTATGAGTCGCGGCCTGGCCAGTTCTGAGCAGGCCAGAAGTATTATTGCTGAGTACCGGCGACGCCATCAGGAAACCGGAGATGCCTATCCCTGGTGGAGCCTTCAACCAGGCTATCCGGACGAACTCGGTTATTTTCATCACCCCTACCTGCGCCAGGGCGGTTATGCTAACGGAGGGTTGATGCCCTGGGTGGGCGGAGAGTTGTGCCGGGCGGCTTTTCTCTATGGTGAGGAAAAATATGGTGTGGAACTGTTACGTCAGTACGCCTACCATGTGAGACGCACTGGCCAGGTTCAGGTGTGGTACTGGCCTGACGGCACGCCTGGTTTCCGGACTGCCAACGAGGTAGGCTATGCGGGCTGGGGAATGGCTCAGTGGTTGCAGGCTCTTTTTGAGGGACTGGCGGGTATCAGTGACCTGGCCGGTCGTCTGGAGAAGGTTGTTGTTTCACCCCGCTGGGCTGCCGCAGGAGTTAGCAAGGTTTATGTTTGCCTGAGATATGGGGCTGGCGCTTCTTACCTGAGTTACCGGATGCAGATTAATGAGCCGAAAAAGCAAATGGAAATAATGGTGACAGGCTCCGGTCGTGATTTCCTTTTTCGGGTGCTGCTGCCTGAAACCTGGGAGGTGAAATCAGTGAAAGTTAATGGTTCTGTGACCCGGTGTCTTGAGGAGAAGGAAGGTCGCTCAAGGTATGCTGTTTTTGCCTGCCGGGGCGGCACCATCTTTTCCTGCCAGGTAACCTGCGAGGAAAGGAAACAGCAGGGGTCTTGAGGGAAGTTAAGGGGTGTTATCCTTTGATACCGGCGCGGATGGCTCCTGACATAATGGCCCGCTGGAAAATGAGAAAAAGTGCGGTCACCGGCAGCATGGAAAGTAAAACACCGGTCATGAGTAGGTGGCGGTTGTCCACGTACGGGGAGCGAAAATATTCCAGTCCCAGGGTGACTGTTCGATGGGACGGGTTGTCCAGGTAAATCAGGGGGCCCATCACATCCTGCCAGGTGCCGACAAAGGTGAAAAGTCCGATGACAATAAGAATGGGAGTGCAATTGGGCAGGATGATGTGCCGGAAAATCTGCAGGCAGTTGCACCCGTCAATGGAAGCGGCTTCATCCAGTTCCAGCGGCAGAGTCAGCATGTATTGACGCAGGAGGAAAATGTTAAAGGCACTGCCGGCAAAATGGGGCACGGTCAGGGGCAGGAAGGAATCCATCCATCCCAGGGACTTGTAAATGAAAAACAGGGGTATCATGGTTACCTGGCCAGGAATCATAAAACTGGCCAGCAGCAGCACGAAGAGAGAGTCCCGGCCGGGGAAGCGCAGCCTGGCAAAGCCGTAGGCCACGAGACTGCTGGCCAGCAACTGGCCGATGACCGCTACAAAACTGATAAAAAAACTGTTCCGCAGATAGCAGGTAAAACCGATTGATTTTTCTCCGAAGGTGGCTTCAGGTCCGCGCAGGGTTTCCCGAAAATTGTTCCAGCGAAGGAAAAGGTCCCTGATTTCAGTGTGCTGGAGGTTGTACCCTGAACGTACCTTCTCGGGTTCTTCCACCGGGGAGAAGAAAATGGTCTCTTCAGTCTGACCATTTTTCTGGCGCACCATCGTGGCTAATAAGATGATTTCCTGTCTGTTCTGAAGACGGTGGATGGCGGCCTGCTGAAAAACCACCCTAACATTTTCCTTCAGCCGGGTTACCTGACTGTCAGAAAACCACTTGACCAGGGCTGTAGGCTGGTTGTGCTCTATCTGGAGGTAATACCCGCCGGGAGTTTGCTGCTGACCGAAGACCTCGCGGGAACGGGTCAGAAGAAACCAGGTGCTGCCGGCAGCCCCGACAGTCGGACCGGTGAGCGTCACCTCCCTGGTGCGCAGTTTTGCCGGAAAAACAGCCGGCGGAATCATATTCATGCACTCACGGGACTTAACTGAGGAGACGATCACCCAGAAAAAGGGGAAAAGGAAAAAGAAGGAGCAGATGGTTAGTGTCAGGTAGAGCCAGAGCCGCTGCCAGGTTTTCACGATTTCTCCTCAGTGTAGACGTACCGTCGGGAAAGTTTCAACTGCAGCAGCGTGATGACAAAAATAACCAGGAAAAGAAAGACAGCGTAACTGCAGGCCTGCCCCATCTGAAGGTTGTTGAAAGCCAGGTCGTAGATATTAACCGCGTAGAACCGGAGAGCATTTCCGGGGCTGCCAATGGTGGTAGAATCCGGGGCGAAGAAAAGCGCCGGCGTGAAAACCTGAAAGGCGCCGATGGTGGTGACCACCACCATAAACAGAATTACCGGAGAAAGCAGCGGCATGGTGATGTGAAAAAACTTCTGGAAGAAGTTAGCGCCATCCATTTCCGCAGCCTCATACAGTTGCCGGGGTATTTGTTTCATGGCCGCGTAATAGACAATCATGGAACTGCCAACCCAGAAAAAGTTCATCAACACCACCGTGGTGAAGGCGTGGGCCTGGTCCAGCCAGCTGACCGGCGGAATTTTCAAAAAACCCAGTATCCTGTTGACGATGCCGTACTCGCGGTTAAACATATTTACCCAGAGCACCGCGGCCTCGGCGCCGGTGAAAAGCGATGGAAAGTAGAACACGGCTTTGAAAAAATCTGTCCCTCTAATCTGGAAGGTAAGCAACGCCGCGGTAAAAAGGCCGCCTGTCAGAGAAATAGGAATGGCCAGCAGCGCGTAATGGAAGGTGCGCCACAGACCAAGATAGAAGGTCTTCTCGGTGAACATCTGAAGGTAATTGGAAGCACCGACCCAGCCCGGCGGTTTCACCATATTCCAGTCAGTGAAAGAAAGGACAAAAGCCGCCAGAATTGGCCCTGCGGTGAACAGGACAAAACCAGCCAGCCAGGGTGAGAGAAAGCCGTAGCCGGTCAGCTGGCGGCAGTGGTGCCCGGCAGGGCTCTGACGGGCGTGTTCTCTGACTTTTCTCAAATAAAAAAGGAAAGCAAGAACGGCGCCGAGGCTGAGCATCAGCGGTATTACCACCCCGACCATCAGTCCGGGTTTCTTCACCCGTGCCCGCTGGAAGGCCCGGGTTATCTCCCGGTCAAGAAGGGCCAACCGCTGGCTGATGGTAGTTTGAACGAAGTTGCTCATTTGAACGGCGAACTGTCTCTGCCGGAGAGGCTGGGAACGTTCTTTCAAAGGCAGTCCCTGCCAGGCTTCCTGATACCTGGCGTCCAGGATTTGCTCTGTCTCCGAGAGCCATTTTTCAATCGCCTGGGGAAGGTAGGAGTTGCTGGAGGTAAGGTTGGGCGAAGCTTCCTTTAAGTCCACCAGGAAAGCCTGGCAACCGGAAATGCCGAAGTCGTTATCAAGAAGTGCCTGGCTGGCTGATTTCAGCGCCGGAATGCCTTTTAGACGGCGGCCGAAGATAGGCTGGATTTCCGGTGAGGCGAGAAACTGCAGGAATGTCCAGGCCTCCTGAGGGTGGCGGCAGGTAGCAGAAAGAGCCACACCGTTAACATCAATCATCTGGGGACAGTGTGTGGCCCGCGGCAGCGGAGAAAGACCAAAGCGAACGCCGGCTTTTTTCAGGGCCGGCAGGTCCCAGGGGCCGGCGATGGTCATGGCAAATTTCGGGGAAAGAAGGAGATGGGTACCACCCCAGGCACCAGCCGCCAGCGGGATAGAACCCAGCGTGGTGCGCTCGCCGTACTGGCACGAAAAAATCTCAATCAGTCCTCTCTTTAAGGCTTCATTTCCGCTGACCGCAGACCTGGTTGGATTAACCAGGCGGTCAACCATCCGGCCTCCGTAGATACCTGACATGAGCTCGTTCCAGTGCGGTCCAACGCCAAAACCGTACTGCTTGAAAGTGCCGTCTTTTTCTCTGATGGTGAGCCACCGGCACAGTTGTTTGAATTCTTCCCAGTTCAGGGGTCGGTCAGGTTGTGGCCACAGGTGTTCCGGCAGTCCTCGCTCCTGAAAACGGTCAAGGGAGAAGACAAGCACCCTCATGGGTATCTCCACCGGCAGACAGTAAAGCTGACCGTTCCAGGTGCAAACCTTTACCGCAGCCTGGTGGAAATTACCGAGGTCAAATCTGGAGGAAGCCACCAGGTCGTCCAGCGCTCGCAGGGCTCCCCGGGTTACCCAGACGCCCAAATTGAAGGTGTAGAAAGAAATGATGTCTGGAGCCAGGCCAGCGGCTGTCTGCGTCTGGAGTTTGGCCCAGTACTGTCCCCACGGGTAAACAGCCACGCTCAGTCTGAGGGAAGGATACTGCTGGACAAAGCGGCGGCAGATTTCGCGGCTGTACTCCACTTCGCCGGCGCCACCCCAGAGCGCGTAACGCAAGGTAATTTTGGGGCCAGCATAGCCTGCGTTTTCAATAATTTCTTCGCTGGAAAGAAAAAAAACCGGCCAGAGAAGGGAAAAGAGAGAAACAACCAGAAAAACCCGGAGCCTTTTTCTCCGTTGTCCGCTATTATGACCAGCCATTTTCCTCGGTCAAGCGCGGAAAAAACTTACTGAAAAATCAGCAATCCCTGGTCCATCACCCGGTGGAAATTTCTGGCGCGTAGAGGACTCCAGGAGTAGTCTTCCTCCCGGCGGCCATTCTCTTCAAGGCTGACGATAACCCTGATAACATTCACGCCCCAGATTTCTCCGGGATGTGGCCTCCGGTTTATTCCCAGGTCAGACCAGGGAAGGAAGTACTCAGCGGAAAACCGCTCTTCGGAACTGAAAGCTGCGGCCTGCCAGTCTGGCTTAAAATCCGGCAGGGCGCTAATTAGATAACGGTTTTTCCCATGATAGACGCCGCTGCTGTCGTCAATGTTAAGTTCGTAGTAATAATCTGCCTGACAGCCCGGGTCAAGAAAAACCTCAAAACAGTTGGTTTCCCAGACCGGGGAATTCAGTTTCGGCTGTCTGGGAGCAGGTCTTATCGGGGAACCAGGTCGCCGTCCTTCAAAGGCAAAGCACAGTCCTTTACTGTTGTAAAAAACACGCCAGGAGGAGTCAGATCTTTTTCCCGGAGTTCCCGGCACTACCTGAGCCACAGGCTGGGCCTCAGTGCTCTGCCAGACAGGTTCATCCAGAAGCCCGTCCACACAGATGTCGGCTTGTTTCAGAGCGGCCACCATCACCGGCCGGCCAGAAGTCGTGTTTTTTTCTCCCGTGAAGGCCTGATAATAGGCCAGAGCCAGACCGGCAAAGGCCGAACTCTCCGGATTGAGCGTGCTGGCTAACTTTTCTGCTTGTTCTCTCTGGTCTCTTTTCAAAGCCAGACGCAGAAGGCGAAATTTGACCTCATCCGTCACCTCTGTTTTCTGAGAATAAGACAGGGAAGCCTGAAAGTACTTCTCCGCGTTTTTTTCCTGTCCCCTCATCAGGTAGTACAACCCGATGGAACCGGCAATCTCCGCTTTGAGTTCCGGCTTGATATCTTCACGGAGCGCTGCCCGGTAACGGGCCAGAGAGAGGGGATAGCGCTGGTAGTAGTACCAGACCGGAGCGTAAGCCGGGAACGCCTGCCCTTCGGCTGGCGGGAGAGTACTGCTCAAGAAAGGAGTCTTCATCAGGAAGGCGCCGGTGATACCATGGCGGGGTTCCTGAAAGCTGGAGGAGTTGTAAACAATCAGGCGGTTTTCTCCGGGTCTGGCCAGACCGGTGACATCCAGAACCAGGGTATGGCTGTAACCTTCAGTGGTGGCGGGAACAGGGTTGTCCCAGAGAAAAGGAGGGTTGTTGACGATAAAATCGTTGTCCAGTTTGAACGCGAAACAGCGCAGTTGCCGGTCGTAGCGAGGTCTGGGACCGCGGGCCGTCAGAGCTCCGTAGCGGGGATAAACGATTTCCCGGGAACCAACGATTTCCTTCTCTCCCAGCCAGACCCCATTAAAAAGCAGGCTGACATGGTACTGAAGCCACTCACCTTCGCCGCTGGCCTGGTAACGGCCGGTGAGGCAAAGATATACCTTCTCTTTCTTCTCCGGCAGGGTAAGAGAAAATACTTTCATCTCCCCTGGCGAAAGAAAAACTTCTTCTGCCTGAGCGAGGGCGGCGATTAAAAGCACGGCAGTCAACATTTTCATCGGTCTCCTTTCATGAACCGGAAAAAGCGTATCACGAAACCAGGCGATTGAAAAGGGAACCGGAAGGCACTACAATAAGGCGAGAAGATTTTTCACCGGGGAAGAAAAGGAGGCGGAAAATGGCAAAGGTGGCGATGATTGGTGCGGGCAGTCTGATTTTCGGAAAGACGCTGATGACTGATTTTCTGACAACACCAGCCCTGGCGGGAAGCGAATACCGGCTGATGGCGCTAACGCACCGGCGTCTGGACAGGATGGAGGCTTTTCTGAAGCGGATGGTGGCTGACAACAATCTGGAGGCGACGATTATCGCCACCACCGACAGGCAGCAGGCGCTGGATGGCGCTGATTATGTGGTGGTGATGATTCAGGTGGGCGGGGTGGATGTTTTCAGGCAGGATTACGAAATCCCTCTGAAATACGGAGTTGACCAGTGTATTGGCGACACCATGGGGCCTGGCGGTATCTTTAGGGCGCTCAGGCATATTCCGGCACTTATGGAGATTGCCCGGGATATGAAGAAACTCTGTCCTCAGGCGGTTCTTTTCAATTACGCCAACCCTATGGCCATGTGCTGCTGGGCTTTAGGCCGGGTGCCAGGACTGTCCTTTGTTGGTCTGTGTCACGGGGTGCAGACCACGCTGGACCTGATTGCCAGTTACACCGGTGTCAAAAAGGAAGAAATTGACTACGTGGCGGCCGGTATCAATCACATGGCCTGGTTCCTGAAACTGGAGAAAAATGGACAGGACCTTTATCCCATTTTGAAGGCAAACTTTGAAAAGCCTGAATACTATGTCAACGAGAAGGTACGGGGGGATGTTCTGCGCCACTTTGGTTACTTTATGACCGAGAGCACAGGACACCTTTCCGAATACCTGCCTTACTTCCGGAAAAATAAGAAAGCGCTGGAACTTTACTGCGACGAGCCAGCCTTCGGCGGGGAAAGCGGCGCCTACTACAAGTACTGCCGGATGCTGGAAGAAAAGTTCAAGCAGACCGACCCCCTTTCTTTTGAGTCCACCAGGCCTGGCCCCCGGAGTGCAGAATACTGCTCTCACATCATTGAAGCGCTGGAGACCGGAGCGGTCTTTCGTTTCAACGGGAATGTGCGCAATGACGGCTACATCAGCAATCTTCCTTCGGGCTGCTGCGTGGAGGTGCCCATCTACGCTGATAGAACCGGGTTGCACCCGGTGGTCGTGGGCAACCTGCCGGTTCAATGTGCAGCTTTGAACCTGACCAATGTGATTGTTCAGGGTTTAACCGTAGAGGCTTCCTTTTCCGGAGACCCGGAACTGATAATGCAGGCGGTGGCGCTGGACCCGCTCACTTCAGCGGTTCTGACACTAAAGGAAATCAGGGAGATGACCGCGGAGATGCTGGAAGCCCAGAAGGATTATTTGCCCCAGTTTCAGGGGAAGAAACTTCGGCCGGTGCCGACCATCAGCATTCCTCCGGGAGTGAAAAGACAGCCGGTGCCGCTGGACCCGGCCCTGGCGATCGCCAATCGTTTTCTTAAACTGGCTCAGGTTTAAGTTCAGGATAGGGAGGTGGAGATGCCGTTACGCTGGCGGAGAGAATGGATTTCGGACGAGCGGTATGAAGCATGTGGCGTTTTTGATGTTGACGGTGACGGCGTGCTGGATATCGTTTCTGGCGCCTTCTGGTATCAGGGGCCAGACTTCAGAAAAAAGCATTTCCTTGGTGAGGTGATGGCGGCCGGTGAGTACTATGATGATTTTTCGGTAATTCCGTTAGACGTCAACGGAGACGGCCGAATTGACTTTGTCACCGGCGGATGGTTCGGGAAAAAACTTGTCTGGAAGGAAAACCCCGGTAAAACCGGAGAGACCTGGCCAGTGCATCTCATTGCGGAAGCCGGAAATATTGAGACTACCAGAGCCTGGGACATTGATGGAGATGGCCAGATGGAAATCGTGCCCAATACTCCGGCGGTTCCCTGGGTAAAAGCCTGGCGGCCGGTTAAGAAAGGTGGAGGATATTTTGAAGACAAACTGATTTTTTCGTTTCCAGCCGGACAGGTTCAGGGCCATGGACTGGGTTGTGGAGACATCGCCGGGAATGGAAGAAGCGACATTGTTTTATCTGAGGGCTGGCTGGAAGCGCCGGAAAATCCCTGGCAGGGAAAGTGGCAGTGGCATCCAGAGTTTCACCTCGGCCGGGCCAGTGTGCCAATTCTGGTGGTGGATGTGGATGGTGACGGAGTAAATGATTTGATTGTCGGCCAGGCGCACGGATATGGGCTGGATTGGTGGCAGCAGTGCCGGCAGGGTTCTACCCGTGTCTGGAAACGTCATCCCATTGACCCTTTTAATGCCCAGTACCATGACCTGGCCTGGGCAGACATTGACGGCGACGGCCAGGGGGAGCTGATTACCGGCAAGAGGCACCGGGCCCACTGCGGAAACGATCCGGGCGAGTTTGACGATTACGGTCTTTACTACTTCAAGTGGACCGGCGAGTCGTTTGCCAAGCAGGTTATCTGCTACGGCAAACCTGGAGAGACCAAGGGTGCCGGTATTCAGATGGCCCTGGCTGACCTGAGGGGAAGTGGGCGGCTGGACATAATCGCTCCAGGCAAGGACGGCCTTTACGTCTTCTTTAACGAAGGGGAACAGTAAACTTTTTCAGTCCTTCGGTCTTAACAGGATAAGCCGGAAAATAGTGAAAGAATCACAAACCATTTCTGTCAGCAGAAAATCGGTGGGCTGGCCGGGCAAAACAGGGTATTGAGAGAGAAAGGGGTCAGGGGGCAGGATTTGTTTCCAGCGTTCAGCCGGAATGACCAGATAGGCCGGTCGGTGTTCCATCTCAAGGTTCATGCGGGAAAGGTCAAAGAAGTGTTTCACGCCGGGACAGGAAAAAAGGACCGGCCGGAAAAGGTAACCGGAGAAGTCAATCAGGTAAAGCTGGCCTTCCCGGGAAAACTTCTGGAGCACTTTAACATCTTTCCGTACTTGGTGGCAGGTATTCTTCCAGAGAGCCTGGCTTCTCCGGAGGTCACGGCTGGCCGCGGGAAAAGAGTAAAGGCCGGTGGCCAGAATAAGGTGGAGCACCAGCCAGGAGAGAAGACAGACACCATTGCCCCGATTTCTGAGTTTGAACAGGAGCAGCCCGAACATCCAGGCGGAAAGCAGCAACATGGCTTCAGTTAGATGGTAGCATGAGCCGCAGGCGGACAGAAAAATTTCCTGAAAGATATTCTTCCAGTGGACCCACCTGAGAAAGTAACCGGCATCCTGCATCACAATCCAGTTTCCCAGAAACCACAGACCGCCGCAATAGACTGCAGGTACCAGGTAAAGCAGCATTATGGCCTGCTGCCGCCGCCAGGGATATCCAGCCCTGATGCTGGTGACGGCCAGGAGAAGCAGCACCCCAACTGAAAGAAAAATCCCGGCCGGGCTGCTGATGATGGCTAAAGCCGGAGAGATGCTCAGCAGCAGGAAGTAGCGAATTTTTCTCTCCTGACTCCAGCCGGCAAATCCATAGAAGGTTGCTGCCAGCAGTGTAAGAAGTAAGCCGTGGCTGCTGGTTCCGGAAAAAATCTGGCGGTACCAGGGATGGAGACAGAAAAGAAGCAGAAATAACCACCGGTACCAGCACGGCACCTCATTTCTCACTGCCAGCCGATTGATGAAGAAAGCCGTCAGACCTCCGGTCAAACAGGTGATGAGCAGCCCCGGAAGAAAAGACTTTGCCGGGAAAGGTAACCAGCCTGGTGGCAGATAGAGCAGGGTTGGCAGGGGTGGCCACCAGAAAGAACAGAGCAACCCCTGCCGGCCGCTAATTTGGTCGGCCCACAGGTCTGAGGCCAGACCGCTGCGTACCACAATCTCCGGCGCGAAGAAGCCAGTCTGAGAGACAAACTCTCTGGCCCAGTAAAGAAAAAACAGGGCGGCCGTCAAAAAAACAAAGCTGTTTTCCCACCGCGAAGATTTCATCGGCTCGTCCTTTCCCTGGATAGACCGTGCGTGGTTTTTTCCCAGTGGAAGGGGCGGAAGAAAAATTGCCAGAAGCCTTTCCAGGAAGCCAGACTCATCAACAGCCAGTAAACCGGGATAAAAAGAGCCGGAAAAACCAGTCTGTCCTGACCCCGGCGGAAAACGGCCAGGGCGCTGGTGTAAACGAAGACAAAGTTTCCGACAAACAGACAGAAGCCGCTCAGAAAGAAAACGGCTGGCGGGAAGAAGGAACAGAGCCACTGGCTGCGCGTGGCCAGCCAGAAAACGGTCAGAGACCAGTAAACAGGGTTGAGCAGCAGACAGAACAGGAGACCGCCCACCGTGAAGTGGAAATGCAGGGTATTGAGCCAGCCTAATTCCCGGAGCAATTTTCCCGGGTGGCGAAGATGAACCAGGTAAGTCTGCAGATAACCCTTAACCCAGCGAGAACGCTGTCGCCACCAGTCGGAAAGACGGCTGCAGGCTTCTTCCCAGGTGGTGGACTCAAGAATCCTGGTGCGCCAGCCTCGCCGGTAAAGTCTGATGCCCAGGTCACAATCTTCCGCCACATTGAATGGGTCCCACCCACCGATGGCCTTCAGTACATCCATCCGAAAGTGGTTGGAGGTGCCACCCAGCGGAACCGGCGCCTCCAGCCTGGCCAGTCCTGGCAGATAAAGGTCAAACCAGGTTGAGTATTCGGCTGTGAACCAGGTAGTGAGGAGATTCTGAGAGGCATTGTAGAAATTGAGCCTGGCCTGAAAGCAGGCCACTTCAGGCGCAGCCTCCTCAAAGGCGAGAACAGCCTTTTTCAACTGGTCAGGTTCTGGTCGATCTTCGGCGTCATAAATCACCAGATACTTTCCGCGGGCCTGTTTCAATCCTTCGTTACAGGCCCTGGGTTTTGTCCGGGGCAGGCCTGGTGGCAGAACCATCACCTCATAGGACGGGCCAGGATTGATTTTTCTGAGAGCCTCAATGGTGGAGATATCATCTGCTTCCAGCAAGAGTTTGATATCCAGACATTCGGCCGGGTAGTCCAGCCGGTCCAGAGCCGAGATCGTCTCCCGGACCATTTCCGCTTCCTGATAGAGAGGTACCAGGATGGTGTAAACAGGCAGATCTTCCAGCAGGGCAACCTGGTTCTGGCACGAATTTCTTTGCCTTTCGTTTTCATTCCCGGAGACTGGCCAGATGAGGACCACCTTGTAAATGGTGAAAGCAAGGTAGAAGACAGTCACCGTCAGGTTGACCCAGAAAAGAGCTGGTTGCGGCCAATGTGTCAGACCATAGGTGAGTGCTGTTAGAGCCAGAAAAACGCAGAGTAACTGGTTTCTGTTCAGTCTGAAGCAGGCGCTCTCTTCAGGCAGAAAACCAGGCAGAAAAAGATAGTCAGCGGAAAAGGTCTCTGGTCTTTTCATGGTGCACAAGCCACCAGGCACAGGTGGCTGCCAGTCGGATTGAACTTGCCCGGTCAGGATACCGGCAAGAAATCTTCGGGACAGCCTTTTGTGGCCCCGGAAAACGGAAGGCGCTGAAAAGGTCTATGGCCGGGATTCCTTCAGAAAGACATGCTTCCTTCAACTTCAGGGTTTGCTGGCAGGCGTAGTTTTCTCTCCCTGGCAGGGCTGGCGGTATCACCAGGACCGGAAAAAGCGAGTGGTTCCGGCAAACCTGGCTCAGGAATCTGACCTCCGCGTTAATCGTTCCGTCCGGCCAGAGAAAAATCTGCTCGTTCACGCCGGGCAGCAGCAGAACAACATCAGGTCTGATGTTCAGAACCTGCTGAAACTGCGAGATGATCTGAAGAAAGGATGGCGGCACCAGGTTGTCGTCGGTGGGGAAAAACTTTATCTCGGGAGAAAGCCGGGGCAGATTTTTTTTCAGTTCTGCCGGGAAGAAATCAATCCAGGAACCTGCCCCGGGCTGGCCAAGAGCCGAGCCCAGCAGGACCAGGGTGGGTTTTCTCCGACCGGCCAGTTTACCGGCTGAGGCCATCTGGTTTGAACCAGGCGCCAGGTAGCACACCACACACTCTTCGGAGCAGTCATAGAGCTGATTTTCCTTCAGTTGCAGACCAGAAAGGTTAGCCTCTGGAGTCAGAAAAATGAGGTTCTTTCTAACCAGGATAGCCTCACCGTAAAAAAGACTAACCTGCCGCCGCCCTTCCCCGGGCAGAGGACCATTCGGGAGCGTGAAACTGCGGCTGGCCTGAGGGGAAAGCGAAAAGTTTTCCGCTCCCTTTTTGATGATTCTGCCGGCCCTGTCCAGAGATGACCAGACCAGACGCATCTGCATGGGACTATCAGCATAGCTGGCTACCCAGAGCTGAATAGGAAATGGTTCTGTCGCCAGGTGAGGCAGGGTGTTCCATCCGGCGTCAAAGTCAAACCTCATCGGTTTTTTCAAGGGTTTGACCAGAATCCTCTGGCGACAGATTCCTTTGTTCCCGGAGAGGTCGCTAACGGTCAGGGCTACCTGGAGAAGGCTATTTTCTTTCACTACCCGAAGGGGAGAGTCCTGACAGGACGAGCCGGTGTCACTGAATTTCCACTGCCGCCAGTTTACCGGGCTGGCGCTCCGGCTCAAATCGTGGAAACGCAGTTTCACCAGGGCAGGCTGGCGGCTGGAAAAGAGATAACTTTCTACCGTTTCCACGGAGAAAAAGACCTGCAGCGGTTTGTTTTGCTCCTGCCTGCTGCTCAGACACGCCTGCAAACAGGGAAGATAAGCCTCTTCCGGAATGACGGAAAAGGTATTCTCGCCCGGCTTTTTCCAGCCAACCCTGGCCAGGGTGGCTCCCTCACCCTGTTCGTGATAGAAATCAATCCGGTGAAGACCTTTTTTCAAAGGGAGACTGCGGTGGTGATACCAGACGTTCTCCAGAGGTCGGTTAACGCCGCCATCTTTTTCGTGGGCCCCTGGCCAGGCAAGAAGGAGTTCGCCGTCAAGAAGCAGGAAAGAGCCGTCGTCAGAGTTTATCGCCAGGCTGTACTGGCCTTCCTCCGGGCAGTAAAGGTATCCCTGATAATGGCTCAGGAAGTTTCTGTTAGGGCCGAAGGGATTTTCCAGGTCATCAATGGTCAGCCGTTTTCCCTGTCCGTAAACTTTAGGGGAAGCCTGAAAAAGTTTGAGCATTTCGTTCAGTGAACGGGGATGAAAGCGCATACCTTTTTCCCTGGTTTCCAGCGTGAGCGGATAAAGCCGCGGTGAGAAGTGTGGCGGAAGTGGCTGGGCCTGAGGATTGCCGTAGTACAGGTAGTAGTTTTCAACGCCCTCCTGTCTTTCAAAGTAAATTAACGTTTCTGCACCGGCGTTGGTCTGGACCAAAAAGGGCACCGGGTCGCCTTTTTCCGTCACCATCCGCAAATCGGTCAGGTCAGGCCTGGCGTCGCCGACCAGAGTAAACGGGAAAACCGCTGTTTTTAACTCGCTCGTTAAAGCAGGAGTGATAATTTTTACCAGGCTGCGAAAACGCCACGCTGGTTGCCACCAGTTCGGTTCCGGCCCAGCCTGGCTGCAGGCTGCCAGCCGGGTGAGGAAAAGCAAAAAGCCTATCCCGACACTGTATCTGCTGGAGATTTTAATCATGGCAGTATTTGACCTTTGCGGCAAGGTCCTCTGTGAAAGCAGGCACTTTCAACACTAAACCGGTTTCCCCGCAGGTGGCTTCTTCAACCTGAAAGGGCCGGCCGGTTCTGGTATCCCACCATTCCACCCGGTACTTTCCCTGTTTCAGTCCGGGCAGCAGCAGGCAAAGGTCCTGAATTTCATTCTTTTCCTGGACCAGCCGCAGAGCCGAATAAAAGTTGTACACCCAGAGAAAACAGAGGTCCGGGCCGGCCAGACATCTCACATCGGCTGCCGGATGGGCCTTTATAAACCCAACTTTCTTTGGAGCCAGCCCTTTTCCCCGGTAATCCTCGGCCTTGAGAAAAGCGGCCAGACTGCGATAGTGGAAGTAAAGGTCATCCTGGTGCACCAGGTTCCACCACCAGAAAAGCGGAGTGCCTGCCAGGGGAATTGTGGCGCTGGCCCACAGTCCTGTGTGCAGGTCCCTGGTCATAATCTCTATTTGGGTGCCTGCCCAGTGGCCACCGAATTCCGAAACCATGACTGGTTTCCGGTAAGGAGAAAGAGCCTGGTAAAACTGTTCCAGCGCTTCCACCTGAGAGTCGGAAAGACCGGCCACATTAACCCAGGCATTGCTGTGAATAAAATCCAGTTCGGGCAAATCAGCCAGGTCCCTGGCCCGGGGATGCTGGCAAAAGTGGGTGGAAATCATGTGTTTCCAGGGGTCGTTTTCCCGGATAAAACTGGCCATTTCCTGATGCCATTTTCTTACTCGTTCCGGCTGGTAGTCGCCGGTAAGGTCCACCTCGCTCCACAGATTCCAGGCAAAGATGGCGGGCGAGTATCCCCAGCGGGCAAGGATGTATCTCATTTTTCGGCGAAACAACTCCCTGGCCTGTTCGCTGGTGAACATTTCCCAGGGATGACGGAGGAACCCGCCATTGGTCACATTGTAGGGATTGTCTGGCCAGCCCCAGCCGGTCAGCCGGGTGTGATTGTTGATGGTCAGCAGAATTTTTATACCTTTCCTTTCCGCCGCAGAGACGATGTGGTCCAGACGCCAGGCATTGGACAGACTGTAGCGACCCAGTCCCTGAAAGGGGCCCCGATCAGGATTCCATTCCAGTTCCAGCCACCAGTAAGCCATCCACATCCGGATGAAATTCATCCGGTTCTGAGCCATTTTCTCAAAGTAATCGTCATAGGCATATGTTTCTCTTCCAACAGGCATGGTCGGCAAGTACCTGACTCCGTAAGGGGTATCCCAGGGAGAGATAATGTTGAAACCAACAGGATAGTAGAAAGACCCGTCGTCGTATTCAAAGAAACGAGGGTCGCGCTGGCTCACCCTGACGAAACCCTTTTCCGCGGAGGGAACGCAAACAAATGACGAACCGGGAAATTTGTTCTGCTGGCCATCGTTTACCGTGAAAAAGTAAAGGTAGCGGCCAGTTCTCACCGGAGTAAAACGAACAGTCCAGCGGCTGTCACCCACAGGAGTGAGAACTTCTTTGCCTTCAATCAACTGCCGGCGATACTGCTGGCTGTAAAAAGCCGGCACAACTGTACTGGAGCCATCCGGACCGATAAAGGTGGCGGTGACATCAACGCAGGTGGGGTCAAAAGGATTGGCGTAAGCTCTGGAGAGAAGAAAACTGGCTTCCCAGAGGTGGTAACGTTCAACCATGGTGGGTCCCGTCACAAAATCCTGTAAGAGAAGTGTTTTAACGGTGTCTTTCCGGGTGCGGAGCAGACAAAAGTAATCCAGGCGGAACACTGCCGGCAACGAGGTGGCAGACTGGAAACGAAAAACCACCTGACTGAGGTTAGTAGCCACCTGTCTGGACCAGGGTCTTTCATGCTTTAGAGAACTCCAGTTCTGCGGATCATCCAGGGAGAAGGAAATCAGGTTCCAGCCTGGTCTGAGCCGCTCCGGCGGCTGCTGGCAATACCAGAAATGTTCCCGGTCGGCCAGCAACAGGTAACACTGGAGTTCCTGCCGATAATCCGGCGGTAACCAGATGTGACCTTCCAGGCGGTCCCAGTCTGACCAGTTCTCTAAGTTTTTTCGGGAGACGGAAACAACCTTCTGGTCGCCAGGGTAAAGTTGCAGGAACTGTTTGCCGTGCCAGCCGCGGGGGCCGGATATTTCCACCCTGGCCGGCGCTTCTGTCTGCCAGGGCTGGTCCCCCTGTTCAAAATCAGCCCAGACCACACTGGTATTGGAACCCCGGGCTGACTTCCGGATTGTTTCCTCAGCAGGTTGCTGGGGAACTCGGGGAAAGGTCAGCAGCAGTGCTATCAGAAGTATTAGCAGAAGGGAAAAAATCAATGCAGGGATTTTCTTCATGGACCAGGACTTTCCTGATTTATGGGTCAGGTGGCTGCCGGATGATGGCCGGTTTTTCTCGGCCACCTGTCCGCCTGTTTTTCAAGCAAGTTTAGCATGAGCAAACTTCAAAGGCAAAGTCGGGTGGGCAACGCGAAAAATGCTATAATGGTGACGGTAGTGTCAAAAAAGGAATAAAAGAGGAATGAAAAGAAAGGGAACAAACTGGCTCAC
>JAKPFT010000021.1 GCA_029551285.1 bacterium
GTGTGCGGGGGAATCCAGTTCTTCCAAGCCCATCTCTTTCCTTCTTCAGGTCTATCCCCGCGTGTGCGGGGGAATCTCTTCAAGCTCACGCTGTTCCAGCTCCAACCAGGGTCTATCCCCGCGTGTGCGGGGGAATCGCAAAAGGCCTTCACAATACTAATTTTCTGTAGGGTCTATCCCCGCGTGTGCGGGGGAATCTCTTCTCGGTTCTTAATCATTGAAATCCCGTGAGTTAAATTTTCAAAGACCGTTGTTTTCCGGAACCTCTTCGGCTTTTTTTCCGTTAGTGCTCCGGCGAAATGAAAGGAAAAAACCATCGTAGTTAACTATTTCTACAGGTGGCAACCCCAGTACGCGAACAGACTGACCGGCTGCTGCCGTTTTGTCAGTCCAGGTCATAACTATGGAACCGCCGCCGATCTCGTGAAACCACCCTTCAAGAACTCTCCAGACCTGATCTCTTGCGGCTGGATTCATTCCAGGCGCTGTGTACACGCCGGGAGCTATCTCCAGCATGCAGGAAGCAAGAAAACCGCGAAACCTATCAGCCACATCTCTGGTAACTACAACGGTCATTGTGGAATAAGCTCCTTGATTCTATCAATCATTCTTGAAATAACTTTTTTCTGCCGAAACCGTACTCCGCAGAGTTTGCGTATCTGACGTTCAAGGTCCATCATGCCTGTCTCACGCATCAAACGTAGGCCTTCAAAAGCAGTGGGAATAGTAATTTCGTCCCGAAAAAGGTCAGCGATGTCAAGGGAGAAAGCATTAGAGGAATCTTCATGAATAAAACCAAGAGCAGGAATTGTTCCGGTGGCCACCACGGCCACGGTAGCTGCCGCTTCCACTGCGGTAGCGGCGTGATTAATGGCTTGATTTGGGTCATCATTGGATTCCGGATGAGAGCGGTCGTACCGACGGCCGTGCCATTCAATACCATACTTCCGGGCGAGAAGATTGTACATCTCACGCATGCGGACTCCTTCCAAACCTCGCAACTCCTCAATAGTTTTAGGTGGCGGAGTCTCTCCAATTCTGAAGGCATACATTTTCCTGATTACCTGCATCCTCGTTTCCGGGTTGCTCCAGAGTTGCACCTGTCGTCTGGCAAGATATGAGTCCCCGGGTCCGATCGGCGGTGCGGTATATAATCTGACGCCATCATCCCCGACCGCGATCAAGGCTGTGCCATGTCTGGCAAGAAGACGAAAAACATCGTGGGTAACGGTGGTACCCGGCCCAATAAGAACCATGGACAGACGCTGAAAAGGAATGGCATAATCACCGGATTTCAGTTCTGAGTTATCCGAGGCAATGAAACGCAGGGTGCCATCTTCAACATAGAGGTTCCCTCGTGATAGCCATAACAACCCATGCCTGTCGGCATGAGGTATGGACGCTGTTTCAAGACCCAATCGTCCTGACAACATTTTGCCTTCCAGCCGGGCTTAAAAGAAGCATTCCGAAACCGAAAGCTCTATGCCGGCCAATCCCACGAGCCAGCAAATATTTGAATGCTTCCGGATTTCTAATTGCTATCTGACCCTGGTAAGTGACATCAGGTCGCTCAAGCGTAGTAAAATCACGGGATTTGTTGCGCCGAACAAACATTGAGCGTCGGTAACCCACAACTTTAACCTCAAGGCACTCAACCGCACCGTCAGTTTCCATCTTTTCCTTTAGCCAGGAACAGTATACCTGGTATCTATCAAGTTTTTTGTCAGGACAACGGTCTAAAGCAGCAAGGAACACATCCACCTCGGCGCCCATTCTGACGCGAGAATTACCTCGGGCTTTCCTTTCCACAGGGCAAGCTCTTAACCGAAAACTCACCCTGTGACCTGCAGGGAATAAATCCGGCATTTTCTTGCTCGAAAAGTCCTCCCACCGCACTCCAGCACCAATAGTGGGCAGCATGCTCCTGGGCACTTCACGAAAAAGAGTTTTGTGGTCACTTTCACTGTAAGCGAGTACTTCCAGCCATGGTCCGATAGTTCTTGTGATAGCAAAGGGTTGCGGTCTTACTCGGCCAAAGAGAGCCGCCAACCGACAGTGTACGAGATAACCGAGGTCAAGTTGACGGGCAAAGACTTCTTTCCTCTCAGAGAGGCGAAATAGCGAGCGGCTGTCAAGAAAAAGACGAATAAGATAAAGAGGTTTCTCCCGGGTTTCCATCATTTTAGCCTAAGTCAATTTCACCTTCCCAGACCAGTCTTTCTCCACTATGAATCTGATTGAGCCAATCCCGACAATCAAAAAGCGAAAACAAATGTTCCTCATCAAGGTTGGCGGCTTCTTCAGCAGGAAGTTGCACCAGAAGTTTACCCCCGATGTATAGGTGTTTTATCGCTGCCAGTAAAGAGTTAGCCTGAAGCACCTTCCGTTTCATTATACAGGAAGGCACGCAGGATTTCCGCCCAATAAACAGTGGTCTGACAGGATGGTCTAAAAAGTGTTCCACCTCGGCAAGTGTCGGCGTTTTCTCTGGTAACTGAAGAGTGAACAAAACGGTGCAGCAGCAATCCGCATAATACGGCCGGTACCTTATGTGCGTTGCTTTAGCCACACTGCTTTCCCTGTCCTCCCGGTAGCCATGAGTGGTCCAGCCTGTGGCATTGAGAAAGTCCTGGCTGAAATCCACTGTTTGATAGTCTTCTATCAGAAAACCCGGTCTGTCAATTACCGAGCCAAAGTAAAGTCGTTCTTGGAGTTCATTCAAGATAAGAGCGTCCTCGTGCGCTAACCCAAGAGCGTTGCCGAGCAATCCCGTGACCATGGAGGCCGCAGGAAACCGGCGGTTTCGGCCGTAATTGTCCACTATCGGGCCCCCAAAGGATAACAGCGGCGCTTCAAGACGCAGCACAATGAAGGTTTTGGCGCCATTCATGTCTTCACCATCAAATTGCACCAGGTAGCCAGGTCCTTCAGAGATGCTACTTTTTCAGCCGGGAAAGCGCTAAGGTCAACTATAGCCGCTACCCGACGTTCTTCTTCCCTTCCGTACATACGGTCAAAGTTTTGCAGATATTCGGAAAGAGCCAGCACTGCTGATTTAAGAACATCTCCCCTAGTCAAGTCAACGGGTTTCAGAAAAGCATTTGCCAGTGTCCGTGGCTGCCTCTGGCCGCACTCAGCCAGCAGGAGATGGGCATAACTATATGGAGCCGTGGAACCTCGTTTTGCACCTGGAGAAACAGTAGCGATCAGATGGACAAGATGTTCCACCACCTGACCGGCCAGCGTCCGGTCGGCACTTTGCCACTCCTTTCTGTCACAGCCTTCAATGTTTGAGACAAGTTGGGGGATATCCACCACTACGTAGCCGTAGAACAAACCGCTGGTTAACTCTGTCTCTCCCAGATGAGCACTACCAAGTTCTTCTGTTTCCGCAACCAGGTCATCCACTGCCGTAAAGTAGTCGGCCTCAACTTCTTCACCGTGGACAGTGAAAGCGTGCGCCACATGGACCGCCGCGTCGCCCCGGCTCAGAATATCGCTGGTGACCATCCTGCCAAAGAGAGCGGCATCCAGACCAAGCGGCGCCTTGCAGTTTTTTGCCAGAGCTTCAAAATTTTGCCTCATTTCTTTTCCTCTGGCGCCGAGATTATCCAGATGCTTTTTCAATGCTTTGGGGTCATCGCTGAACTGCTGAAGAAGAGTTCTCGTCCAGTTGAGAATATACTGAATCTCTGGCCGGCCCAGAACAATAACCTGGTTTGTCTCTGCTGTCGCTGTCCCGGCATCTTCAACTTCTTCCTCTTGCTTCCTTTTGCCGACACTCTTACCCAGAAGAAGTTTGCTGACCTCGTCCAGAACAATTCTGACGGCGTTTTCCGAAAATCCTTCCCGCACGAGGGGCGGAAGGATTTCCTTTTCAAAAATTTTCCTGGAACGCAGCGACATAGGAAGACCGAGATTGCTCAGAGCATATGAATCTTCTGCCGTCCGCCAGTGGCGTTTCAAGCATTGTGAGGATATACGAATTCTACTTGTGCCGCCGAAAGGGACACGCTTTGCCAGACCTACATCGTCCCGGTTGAGTAAACTTGCCGGATATGAAGTAAGAAAATGCAACTGCAAGAATTTTGGCTCGCTCATCCTTTTCCTCCTTTGTCCTGCCGTTCAAGACTCCAGTAATAATCACGGGCAATGCTTCTTCTGATTTCTTCACTCCTGGCCTCATCACGGACAAGGATTAACCGGGAGAGTGTTACCCAATCAATGGAAGCTCCCCTGGAGGCAAGAAAAATGCTCAAACGACGAAGCGCTGTCCACAGACCTGGTCCCTCAATTCTCAGCAACTTCAACAGCCGCTGCTCAGCAAAGCCTTGCTCCGCAAGAACCTTTCCGACGGACCGCCCTTTTTGATGAGGGAAAGGCAACATGCGCGCCATTGAGGAAATGATGGCCGCCCAGCAACTTTCCTCCTGCACTGTTAGTGGCCTTTCCGGGCTGATAAGGTTGACGACATACCTCCAGAAAGCTGGAGAATCAGGATGTTCTGGGCTAAGACGACGAAGACTGGCCACTTCTCCACGGTCAGCCGTCCTCAACGCGGCACTTAACATCTCAATAATTTCTTCAAGAGTTTTGTGACGAGAAGAAATTTCACCGGTCTCTGCCATCCTAACTCCTTGTAAAGAATATCCCTCACAAACTGCGACGAACACCACGCTCGTAAACTGCCTGCGCCTGAGCAACTGCTTTATAGCGCGACGCTGTTGACACGGGCAAGGCTTTTTCTGCCCGGGAAAGTATTTCCCTTCCCTTTTCAACCACTTTCTCTTTCCAGATGCTGAGACGTTCTTGTTCCGGACTTTTGAGAGCCAGCCAGAGTACGGGAAAGAACATCTCGTCAATTTCCCTGTCAAAGTAACGCAGCCAGTGGTTAGTCTTGCCTGATTTTAAGAGCTTAAGAAGGGCTTGTTTCAAAGCCCTGTCCCGGATGACGCCGGCCAGCCTTACGAATTCACCGGCAAGACGTCCCAGGACGGCTCTGCTTTCCTGCCTCTGAAACCACGAACGAACCGCAGTGTCAATCGGGATGACTCTTTCATGAAACCCTTGAGTTTGGCCCTGCCCCCGTGCCAGCACTACTGCGTGCACAAGGTTATCATCAGAGCAGAACTCCTGGCATAGGCCAGGCTGGTAATCATTGCCAAAGAGTAGTTTCTGGAGCAGTCCATATTCAAATCCGTTCTTGCCCACAGTAAGGACGCTATCTTTAGCCCGGTCAACTGGCGCCCACGGATCTCCGGTCTTACCTTTCAGTTCACCGGCGTTCACTCTATTACTGGCAGAACCTCTGTTAAAAAGAACTATCCTGTCTTCATCAACTGTGAGACGAAGGCGCCGACAGACCTCAATGTAGAAGGGGTCCAGACACTCTACGGAAAGGGATTCATTTCCATCCCACGGCTCTAACCAGAGGAGAGCTAAACCACCCTGCCTTTGAAAGAAAGGATAGCCCATCAGAAGGCTCTCCCGCTTTTCAAGCAAAATAGAAAGGTCTCTCCGGAACAGGTCCGTCCAGCGAAGACCAGAGGTGTAGCGAACGCAGGGGCGGCTACCATACCCTCCGTTCATCCGGCTGATGCCGTAGTTTCGTCCGCCTTTTCCAAGACCAAGATAACCCTGCATAGTCTGCAAAGTTACCAGTGAATAAATCCAGTGGTCTGGCTGAGGGCAACGAATTCGCCTTATTTTGACATCATGGTTCTTGCTTGTCACCAGAATGTCATTTTCATCTGGGGTGTAGTATGGTCCACCAAAACCATCCAGGTTACCTTCCGGCACAGGAGATTGCATGAAGGCTGGCTTGCTCAGGTCTTCAACAACTAACTGCCATGGTTCATCCTGAGCAAAACCCCGGGTCAGATTCCGCAAAAGTTCCATCCATTCAGCAGGAGTATGCGGTATTTTATGTTCTCCTGCTGCGTGCAACGAAATGGCTCCAAGTTGCACCAGGAAGGCGTGCCAGGCTTGCTTTTGGTGAAAACAAAGGTTGCTGAAGGAAAGCGTTTCGCCTGTGGAAAGGAAGGCAAAGACCTCAGGTAAGGAACAGGCAAATTTTTCTCTGTTGTTCGCGGTTACCTGAAACAATTTCTCGTTAAGAAGATTGTACATATTGCCTCAGACCAAGACGGTCATATACAAAGCGACTTCGGTCTGCGGTAAATACGACTCTGCCGTCTTCCTGGGAGACATTTTGCACTTTAGTATCCGGGGAAGTCAAGTTCTTCGCCATCCACCACGGCACACTGAGAGTTTTTACCCTTTCTCCAAATGGCCCGATAACAGGCTCTTCAAACCACAGCAGTCTATCTCCTTCTCCCAGACGGGTCATAATTTCCGTTTCCGCATCAGGGAAGAGGCAGTCCGCTTCGCCGAATGGTACTGAAGTATCTAACAGGTTAAGTCTTGCTGCCTGCCCGTGAGCCAGTAAAATTCCTTCTATTTTTTGCTGGTGAAGGTGCCAGGCCGAGCCAGGTTCACTCGTAATTTTCTTCAAAATTTCCGGGTGGGTGGCAGATTCCACAAGGTAACGGTTCTGTTCAGGTATCTTTAGACAACTGTGCTCATCCAGCAGACGCCAGGTGGCTTCAATTACCCGGAGGTCCTCATAAACTGTACCCAGACCAAAAGGACCACTCGCCCTGCCCTTCTCAGAACCGTTCACCTGAATATAACTGCCAAGGTCTCTTTGTTCCGGGACGAGAACATAACAGAGTGGGTCGGCCGCACAGTCTGGTCTTTGTCTTGCTGCATGCCGATGCAACCGGCCAATTCTCTGAAGGAGGACATCCATCGGACAAAGGTCTGTAAAGAGAACATCAAAGTCAACATCAAGACTCTGTTCTACGGTTTGAGTACAAACTATCAGGTGCCCGCAGGTACTAACAGACCTGGAAAAGGTACTTTCAATAGCGTTGTCCAGCAAACTGCGGTCTGTGGCGGAAAAACGAGAATGATGAAGTGTAACCACTCCCCGGCATCTGAAGAGAAACGGCGCTTCCAGGCCAGTTTGTTTTTCAATCTCTTCCTGGGTAGCGATGGCATCCTTAACCAGATTTCGCAATACGGCCACGCGGCCGCCATTCCGGGCGTAATGAATCGCCAGGGCACTGATTTTCTTTGCATCCCCGGCGAAGGGGCACAGTTTAACATTAACTTTTTTGGGGGGCGTAGAGGAAGGAATAGAAAACACCTGAAGCTCCTTCTCACCCCGATAATAGGAAAGTGCAGGATAGGGAAAACTCACGGCCCTTTCAAAGGAAGAGGTTGTCCCCTGAAGGCCTGCTGCAAACAGACGAGCCCGGGCAGAAGAACCCAGCGTGGCGGACATCAAAAGAACATGACCACCGGCAACGAGGTGTCGCTGGATAACCCTCTGGAGTAAACAAGTCATGTAGGCGTCACTGGCATGCACTTCGTCAACGACCAGGAGGTGCCTGGCTAAGGCAGAACCACGAAGGTGGGCATGCCGCACCATTAAGGACGAGAGCAGTACCTGGTCAATGGTGCCAACGACAATGGGTGCTGCCAAATATCTCTTGGGATGCTCAGCAGCCCACCCACGATAGCGATATCGTTCTGCCTCCGTATCTGGCCACAGTACTTCAAAGGACGGCAGCATTTCTGCGCTTTGTTCGTCCACTCGGATATAACCCGGCACACCCAGAACAACTGGCGGAGATAACTTCCGGAAAACAGTCTGAACTGCCTTGACGACACGCCGGTGCATCTGGGAGGCAGCGCTTCTGGTAGGAAGCGCAAAGTACATCCCCTCAACCAGACCTTGCTTGAACAGTCGCAGGAAATGCCGGATAGCCATTTCGGTCTTACCCGAGCCAGTTTCGCTCTCAATCAGGATAACACTGCCAGAAGAAGGTGGAGGTAACGCCTCCATCTGTTTCTGGGATGGATAGGGGCGCTGACCATCAAAAGTTTGCTCAAAACCGGGCATATTTTCCATTAAAAAAGTCGTTGCTCCTTTCGTATCCATACCAAGTTTCTTCAGGGCTTCAGCCGCAGCCTGAACTGCAAAGTCTATTCTCGGTTCTGTTGCTGACCGGGCAAATGGGAAAAACCTTGTGTCAGAAGCTATCCAGTCAGCCAGGGTTACCAAACCGCAAAACATATGCTGGAATTCTGGATTTCCAGGTAAGATTTCAACCGTGTTTTCAAACGCAGCAGAAAACCATTCAGAGCATTGCGAAACAATCTGTTCAGCAGCCCTCAGTGGTGCATTCTCCCCCTCTTGCTGCCAGAATTTGGCCACACCGTTTGCCGGACTGACTGGTTTACCATGATGAGAAAATGAAGCGGCCAGCAATTGACATATGTGTACAGGGTGTTCCACCCATCTTTGCAGATGTTGAAACTGGAAAAGATGTTTCGCGTGGGGCCAGAGAGATGAGTCGGTCAGAAGGGCCAACGCCTCGGAAGTGTGACCGGCCAGGGCAGATAAGTGCGGTCGCCACCGATTTTGAAAACCCCGGTTACACTTGCCGATATCGTGTAGCGCTGCCAGAAGTGCTAACCTTTGCCTTTGAATCTGATCCAGGTCTGAAAGACCACCGGTAGCCGCAAACCGCTGTCTGAGAACAGGCAGACTGTTCAGAATTGTGGCCAGGCAAACACCGACGTCGCAACAGTGGTCAAGAAGAGGATGCCAGGTAACAACAGAATTGTCCTGACTAACTGCAACCTTCGCCCACGGACAAGAAGGTGGTCCTTCCATTGGCAGTTTAGAAACCGGTCTTGATGCCGCGTTTATTCTACAATTAAGATGGACCAACAGCAAGACTCGGCAAAGGTCGGAAGACGGAAGCGGCCGGAGACAATCAGAGAAAAGACAACGGCGCGATTTCCACCCAGCCGCCACGGGCAGGTGCCCGCGGATTGGCGTGGACCGGGCCACTTACCCTGGCCAGGAAATGCTTTCCCTGCCAGGTAACTGTTTCTGGAGCATGGACATCGGGTAAAAGATGAAACCAGGCCTGCCGGCCACAGGGAAAGCTGTCCGGTTTTTCGGAGAAAAGAACGACTGTGGCTGGTTGTCTATCCAGAAGACGGTGTCGGACAAAAAGATAATATCCGTCTGGTCCAGCCAGAACAGACGGTGATTCCAGATAAGAATGGCTGGCCACTTCCGCAGTGTCCAGGTGGACGACCGACGGTTCGGACCAGTCAATCAGGTTGGTGGAACGCCGCAGAAGTATGCCGCTGTGGGATTTTCTGGCCACGATAACCGCCTGACAGTAGTACAGGAAAAACATATCCATGGGCTGGGTAATACAAACATCTCTGGCATCGACTTCCTCAAAGACAACCTCGCCCGGTTCGGGCCAGGACCAGGGCGTTTTGGAAACAGTTCTGAGAATCGTCCCGGGTGGCCGCCGGTAGAAAAGATAGTAGTGGTTCTTATAATAGACAACAAAGGGTGCGTGCTTCTGAGGGCTAACATTTCCGGTCGGTCTCACCATTAATACTGGCGGTTGTCTCTGAAAGGGAGCAAGAAGATGGTGACCTGTGGCGTGGAAAAAACTCTGCTCGCTTTCCCAGGTACCTTCCCCCATAATGCCCAGAGCGTGCCATAAACCTTCCTTGTCCTGAAAAAGGCAGAAATCGTTAAGGTGATGGTCAGGATAACTGATAAGGCGCACCCAGGGACCGGAAAGAGACGGTTTTTTCATCCTCGTTTCCTTTTTGAAAACTTGTTTTGGCCTTTGAGGCAAAACCATTTTATAATCTCACGGAAATTTGCGGAAATTTCGCCACTGGCAGGAGGCAAAATGAATTTTGAGAAAAAGAGAATGGAGATTTTTCGCCACCGGGCGCAGCAAGGGCTGAAAAAAATTGACCCTTCCACGGGACTGCTGCGCAGTCAAAGACTGGCTGACAAAGATTCGGTCCATGCAGAAGCATCCGGATACAACCTCTGGGAGTCTTCTTACCTGGCCACAGCCTGGGCGATGACCGGCCGGGAAAAACTTGCCTGGAAGGTATTGAACACCATTCTTGATTACCAGGATACCAATCCGGAGAGCATGACCTATGGAAACTTCAGGGCACACTCAGGCTGGGAAATGGCCCTGGACCCCAACGCTCTTTCTTTCATGATTCCGCCACTCTGGTATGTCTATAAACACTGCCGCACAGTCATGCCACCTGCTTTAAGGAAAAAGATGGAGAAAGCCTTTCTGCTTTCTGCCGAAGCCGTTAATGCTCATCGGGGAGGCCATCTTTATTACACCAACATTGTGCTGCTCAATTTAGCCGCCCGGCTGTGTCTGGCTGACGCACTGGATTTACTTAGAGTCAGAGCCATTGCGGCCTGGGAATGGGAGGAGTGGCGAAATTTTATTCTGAGAACAGGTTTCATCCCGGAATATAATGCTCCCGGTTACACCGGCGTGCAAATCCACGCTCTGTCAATTATGCTGGCCTGTCAGGCGCCGGCGACACTGCATCAGGAAGTGAGAAATGTTATGAGACACCTCATCGCCCGGGCAGTTCTCAATTATCACGAAAAAATAGGGATGCTCACCGGAGCCCGCTCCAGAGGCTGGTATATCACCAGGGGCAGCAGCATTATGGACACCATTTTCCACTTTGTGCTGGGCACACCTGAGCCCTCTGAAGGCTGTTATCTCTGGCTGGGTGTGCCGCTGTCCCCGGATGATTTGCTGCCCCGGGTAAGAACGCGCACGCTGCCCAGAGAAAATTTTAGTTATTCGCCGGCCGGTTATGTAAACACAAACTATCTCGGCCAGAACTTCGCCCTGGGTAGTGTCACTTCCCGGCTCAGAATTGCCCATGCAGACACACCTGTTTTTCTGGCTTATTCCTCCCGGAAAGTTAACTGTGGTCTGGCTTTCATCCCTGAAGGAAACTATGCCAGCCACTTTTCCGTTCAGAAAAAAACCAGGCTGATCGCCGCCGCAGTGTGGCTGGTGTCAAATGATCAGAGATGCAGGATTCCAGCCAGCCACCGGGGAAGGTTTACCCGGCTGAACACCGGTCTGCCCCATTCTCTGACGCCAGCGGACTTTTCTCCCAGCTATAAAATTCTCCTGGGCAAAACTGCTGATGTGAAGGTGCACGCTGAGGGCCAAAGAGACCACCTGCTAAAGCCTGGAGAACAAATGCTTTCCTCGGCTGTGCTGTTGGAGACGGAAAGCGTTTTCGCCGGGATAAGGTTCTTCGCCGCAGGTACAGACAGACCAGCTTTGAAGTTATACCGGGACCAGGCAGAAAACCTCTGGCTGAAGGTGAATTCTGCTGGAGTCGGAATTAAACTTAACGAACTGGAGACAGCAACCTGCTGTGGCTTCTGTCTGGAAGTGGCTCCCACTGGAAAAAGAAAGAACCCGTTTTCCCTGATTCCTGAACTGGCCGGCATAAGGAAAGGAAAAGATGGCTGGCTGGTAGAGAGCATCTTTTCTCGGAGGGTAAAACTTTGTCTGAAAGTGGGGGCCAGACAACCAGTTTTTTATAATGTCGGCCAAAGGGAATTCACCCCGAACCTTTTTTATTTTTCAGGTTTCTGACTGTTTGCCAGGGCGAGAGAACCCTTTGTCTCCAGAGTTTCAACCGTCTTTTTCGTAGCCGCTACAACGGCTTCCACAGGCGTCAGTCGCAAGGCAGTCCTGGCCGGGACTAATTCCTTTTCAGGTTCCGACATCTTCAATCTACTTCCCGTTGATTACCGGCTATTGCTTTCTCCACGATGACTTCCGCTACCGTCAACTATCTACACAAACTCAAGTACAATCTTTTTCGTAGAAGTTACCCCTGAGGAAAGTTTTCTTTTCCCAGCCGCCGGATGAAGGCTGTCAGCAGCCTGATGGCTGAGACCACATCGTCCAGGGAAACAATCTCAGACGGCGTATGCATGTACCGGAGAGGTATCCGCACCAGGCCGCAGGGGATGCCTTCCCGGATAATGTGAATCACACTGGCATCCGTCGGCGTTGGCCCGGCGACCGCGGTAACATGCCAGGGAATTTTCTCTTCATCCGCGGTCTTCATCAACAGTTCGTTTATCCGGGGGTTAATGTTTGAGCCCCGGTTAAAGCCGACGCCCTGGCCCAGATGGACTTCGCCAGTTAGTCTTTTATCCGCTTCGGGGAAGTCAGAGGCGCCTTCCACTTCCACCACAAGAGCCAGGTCAGGCTGCAACCGGTAGGCCACACCCCAGACCCCGCGGGAACCCACTTCCTCCTGGACAGTGGAAACCGCGAACACAGCCGGAGCGACCTTCTCGGCCTGAAGGTAACGGAAAGTCTCGGCCAGAACGAAAACCCCCAGCCGGTCATCAAATCCCCTGGCGACAACAAACTGATGCCGCAGCCTTTGAAAACTGCTATTCAGGGTAGCCGGGTCGCCTACTTTAACTACGGAGGCAGCATCCTGCCTGTCTTTGGCACCAATATCAATCCACAAATCCTGAAACCGCGCTGGTTTGTCCTGGTTGTTTTCCAGCCGCTGGGCTAAAGGCTTTCTGGCAATGACCCCTGAGACAGGACCCTTGGCCCCGTGGATTAAAACCCGCATTCCCTCCAGCCGGTAAGAAGAAGTCCCGCCGATGGGCACAAAGTAAAGAAAGCCTTCTTCCGTGATATAGTTAATCATCAGCCCAATCTCATCGCCATGAGCGGCCAGCAAAAGCCGCGGCCTTCCTTCAGGATGCCTGGCCGCGATGACATTGCCATGAACATCCTTTTCCACCCGGTCAGCGTAAGGCGCCACATACTCAGCAAAAAGTTGCTGGGCTGGCTGTTCAAAACCGGAAGGACTGGGAGTGTTGAGAAAACGCTCCAGAAATTCAAGGTTAATCAGGTCCATCATTCCTCCAGGTTTAAATATCTCCCGGTACGATTGCCTGGTGCTTTCTCAAAAGACGATGAAGTTCGGAAAGCGGCACCTGTTCCAGATCTACTCCTCTCCGGGCTGCTAAAGCCGCCGCGGCGCCTGCGGCCTGGCCCATAGCCATGCAACTGGCTTCCACCCGATAGGAGGAAGAGGCTTCCCAGTCTCCAGAGATACAGCGGCCAGCGGCGATAATCCCAGTACTACCTGCTGGCAGCATCGCCCCTAACGGAATGGTGGGATAGACCCCCGGCTTAAAGTCGCGAAAGACAGTATGGTCGCGGCGATGGATATCCACCGCGTAACAGGAATAGCAGACAGCATCTTCCCAGACCCGACCGCTTTCGTAGTCAGTCAGGGTGATAAACTTTTTTCCAACAATAGTGGCGGTTTCTCTTATTCCGCATTCCGGAGCGCACCAGTCTATTCTGAAGTTTTCCAGTCCAGGCTGCTTGCGGCAGAAGCGCAAAATGCGCAGCATGGCTTTTCTCCCTTCAATCTCGGCCACGGTTTTACCTTCACTGGTCCGGCCATTGACATCCGGCAAATGAATGCGATTGCCGCCGTACCACCTCAGGAAAAATTCAAACTTGCCCCGCGACCAGCCAGGGTCTTCCCGTCTCATGCGGCCAGCCGCCACTTCCTTTTCAAAGGCTTCCTGGATAGCCTGATAGTCTAACCTCTCACTGTCATAGCCGCTGACCTTGACCACCAGCGTTGCCGCCTGAAGTTCCGGGTTGACATGAACTGGAAAACCGGCCAGAGAGACAACATTGGCATCGCCAGTACAGTCCACCAGTATTTTCCCTGCCACCGGTTTCAGACCGGTTTTGGTGGTCAGCGTCACCTGCCAGAGGTCATTCTTGCGCGCGACCGAAGCCGGCATCACATGGTAGAGAATGTCGGCTCCAGCCTCAAGCAGTTTTTCCTCAGCCAGCGCGGCGAAAACAGCCGGGTTCACGGCCATGCCTGACCGCGGATTTTCCGGATTGATTTCCGGCAGGGGTTCACCAGTTTCCTTTTTTGTTTGCAGGCATAACTCCCAGCCTATACCAGCAATAATCTGTTTCCCGTAAGCGTGGAAACTGGCCGGATAAGGAATACCTGCGGTCACCATGGTCCCGCCAGGAATTCCCTGTTTTTCCACCACTAGGGTTCGGGCCCCGGCTCTGGCGGACTGCAAAGCAGCGACAATTCCCGCGGTACCGCCTCCAACGACGATCACATCATAAAGATCTTTCACTTTTTCCTCCTGTTGATAGGTAGTTACGGTTTTTTCTTCAATGATTTTAACCTGCCTTCCGCAAATAGAAAACACAGGCTGTTTCCGGAATCATCAGGTCGCGAAAACTTATCAGGTCCTGCGCGGATAATTCTTTTTTCCCGGAGAGACACCCCCGATACCAGAAATCAGCATCTCTCACATAGAGTTCATATCTGCCTTCAGGCAGGTGAAGAGATATATCTACCGGTGTGGTACCGGCCTTCTCCCGGTTAATCAGGAAAAGGAAGTATTCAGCCAAATTTTTCTCCAGCCAGCCGGCGTCAACGCGCTGGCCATAGGGGCTAACTTCACAGGGCCATGGTTCAGCCAGCAGTTCCTTTACGGTTTTCATCAACTTCTCACCAAAGACATCACTACCACCCCACTGGAAGATATCCTCAGGCAGAACCACGGCCGCACCGGAATCCACCAGTTCCTGCACGACAGGCCGCTGGTAGAATTTTCCCATTCATCAGTCTGTCCGCTCTGGCCATCCAGCAGCACCAGTTTGCTGCCCCCGGCCACAGCCGCTTTAAGTGCGGCCGCTGTTCAGGTAAAGATTGTTTTCCGTGACTTCTGCGGTAAGTTCGGCCGCACTGGCTTTCCGGGAAAAACCGCGGCCCCGCTTTCCCCATTTCGTTCCCAGCTTTCCTTCCGGCCCAGGCCGGTGACGGCCGGGTCGTACTCCGGAGAAGAAAGGGTCACCCCACAGAGAAGACTTGGCAGTGCTGTTTCCAGAGCAGAAAAGTGAGCCCCGCCAAAAAAATGGCCTGTTTCTGGCCAGCCGTTCCAGTCTGAGTAATAGGTTAAGGCGCTGGTATCCACCCCTGAAAAAGATTGAGGTAGCGCCGGCTTTTTTCTGTCTCAGCCGGTGGCAAAACCGAACCAGCAAGCGCGGTTAACTTTTCCGGTGTCAACATCCCCTGTTTCTCCATTGTTTATTCAAAGAGAAGCAGCGCCTCAGCCAGCGAAAACCAGTAGTGGTCTAAACGGGCACTGGGCATAGTGTTGATAATCTCCAGTACATTACCCCCTTCGCGCAGCAGTCCTGCAGGAAGTTCAAAGGTTCGCCAGGACCATCCTCGCCGGACAAAACCGCACGGTCCTTCAAAGACAGATTTTCCGTTCAGGCTAATCCGGATGGGGGTTGAGGGCGGCAGGTCTTTGTCGGCGTCCTGGCCTTCAATTTTTAGTTTCGCTGGCTGACCAGCAAACTTCTTCTTCAGAGAAAAACTGGTTTCCATTCGGTTCGGGTATGGTCCTTTAACGGCATAGATGGTCATGGCAATCCGCGGCTCACAATACCAGGATTGCTTTTCCGGCCCTTTACCTCCGGAAAAGGCGGTGGCGGGAAATCTTAAACCACCAGGAATTGTTTCCGGTTCAGTCGGCCGGTACTCAGCCCGGGCTTTCCGCGTGGCCTCGGCTGCTGCCCAGTCGTTAACAAACATATCCCGTTCGGCCACAAATTTCTTTTTTAGAGCAGGCAGGCCGTCGCAAGCAGCAATCATTTTTTCAAAAAGCAAACGGCAACGTTCCCCCACATTTTCATCGGTGTAAAACTCTAACGGCATATGACGATTGTGAATTCCTCGCGGATAGCCTTTCTGAAGCCGTTCTTTCACCAGATTAAGATATTCCATGACATAGGGGGCCGCCGGACCATAACTGGCCTGAACAAAATCCCGTTTCAATTTCTCCGGGTCCTGGTTGGGGTCCTTCATCATCTCTACCCGCACCACCTGGTGGAACAGGTCTCGAAAATTCATCGGCTCCCCGCAAAACCATACTCCCCGGATACCCCTGGCCGCGTAGTACTTGAGTTTTTCAGCCATCGCGTCCCATGAGGGGCAGTAGTACATGTTATAGTCATAGATGGCCATATTTTCTGGAGCCACCTTCAGCCAGCCGTTGAGTTGAGATAAGGCCTCGGCATTGGCTGGATGAGTGAGCGGATGCACCTCGGAAAGAGCCAGTCCCCAGTAAGGCGCGTACATCACCCAGACGTTGCGTTCTGGCTTTTCCTTCAGAGGCGCCACATCAGTACCACAATAGGCGGCAGTAAGCAGAATTTTCTCAGGGAATTCCGCCTGAACGGCCCGGGCCAGTTTATTGACAAACTTCAGAAGCCTGTCGGAATAATTCCCGGGCTGGACATCCATCGCCCGGCAGTTCTCACACTGACACCAGTCCAGACCATCGCCCTGGGTTACACAAAAATAAGTCTTATCAGGCTGCAAACGAATCCACCCCAGCATCCTTTCTGTGGCGATTCGCACCACGTCGGGATGGGAAAGACACAGGTGGATGTATGAATCTCGTGTTGTCTTTGGAATCCGCTGGCCGCTCGTCCTCAGAGCGAAATATTCCGGATGCTGGTCGTAATAGAGATATTTCGGCACCAGGTACCCAGAGGTGTGGTCCAGCCAGAGGGTTCCTTCTGCCTTAAAAATTTCCGGAGTAAGCGCTTTAGTTGGGTCACCCAGTTTCTCCCGGAAATCTACCATGGGCTTCAGCCTTTCCGGACCGGCCATCGCCTGAAAACAGCACAGCCAGAAGCAAGCCACCGCTGGTCTGAGATAGCCTTTCATCTTTCTCCTTCAGCACGGCCATTCGGTGCTGGTGCGTCAAAAGGAACCGTCTTCCCTCAACTTAATTTCTAACCCGTGGCGCCGTTTGCTGGCAAAACTCTGATGATGAAGGAAATTTTCGCGGGTATAGCCTTCCCCGGCCAGAACCCAGGAGTTGGAATCCTTAAGAATATTCCAGGGGGCCAGCACCTGACCTTTAACAGAAACCAGGGCATCAGGAACAAAGTGGCCAGCCTGGTTGATGATCTCCACATAGCAAAACCCCTGGGTGCCATAACCTCTTGTTTCCAGACGCAGTTGCTCCGGTGCCGCGGAAAAAGGGAAAACAAACCATCGCTGGTAAAACGCCTCGCCCGTCAGTGAAGTAAGCCGGCCATCAAGAACGCGCTGGTAGCTATCTGTTCCGGCCAGTTTAACCAGAACCTCGGTGTCCTGGGCAATCCCTGTGAGAAACAGTTTGAGTTTGATGACACCCGGTACCGGTTTTTCCAGCAGCGCTGTTAGATTGGCCAGAAGACAGTCAAACATGTTCACCAGGCTGGTCTCCGGAATACCCGGTCGTACCTTTTTCCAGAAAGTTCGCCGCTGCTCCCGCAATTTTTCCAGGAGCCGGCAAAGGTTAGCCAGCGACTGCCTTTCTCTCTTTCCCGCTGGTGACCCTGCCTGGTAAAAGGCAGGCAGAACCTCTACCAGTTGATAACGCAACAGAACCTGCTCCATTAGCCCCAGGATATCCTGAAGAACAGTTCTACCCTGTTCCGTAGTTATCCTGCTTTCTTTTTCCTTCCAAATGTGGGAAAGCAAGCGCAGGGCCGCCCGGCGATGGGCCTGCTGTTGGGTTAACCCTCCCTGAAGATAATTTTCTGGACTGCCGGAAAGTCCTTCTGACACCAGAGAAAGTTCCGCAAACGAGCGGATAGCCTCAAGGAAAACAGGTTCTGCCACGCCGAAGAGAGCCCTGACCCCTGCTGGAAAGGCTTCTTCCGGGGAAGAGCCGGACCAGAGACGTCCGGTAGCAGCCACCACCGGCAGACTGGCGTGGTAGAAACAACTGTATTTTTCCCACATGGTGAGCAGACCTCCAAGGCAGGGCCGTTTCTCCGCGTAGCGCGTGAAGGAAACCGGATTCAGCCAGGTCATGTCAGCCGGCGCGGTCAGGCATTCAAACCCGAGGGAAGAAAATTCTTTGAGTTTGTCCACCGGCGGCTGGTCGCCGAAATGCCAGCGGAGCGTCTCCCCTATCACTCCGTACTCCCAGCAACAAAGAAGAATATCTTTAGGCAGGGCCGGGAGAACTTCCGGATAATGCTGGAACATATCATCCCAGAGCATCATTCTTTTGCCCAGTTTTCCAGCGACCACGGAATACAACCAGTTGATGTGCTGAAGGAAAATTCCTGCCTGTCCTTCGGGATGCTGCTGGCAGAGATTACAGATACCGATGTGCCAGGCCTCATCAAGCCCGACGTGCATCAACGGCGCAGGGAAAATAGTGGCTAATTCTTCCAGGTAAGCGGCCAGAAATTCTCGTGTGCCCCGAAGAGAAGGGCAGAAGGTATCGTGATGCCTGGCTGGTGTGTCCCACCGGCCAGAAAGATTTGTTTCGCGTAATTCAGAAAGCGGCTGAAGCAGGGCATAACGAAGGAATTGTTCCGCATGAGCCAGTGTTTGAGTGGCCGGAATTATCTCCAGTCTTTTCTTAGAGGCATACTCAACGATTTCTCCCATTTCTCCTTCTGAGTAGCTGTCTTCGGCCGCTGGATAGGGAAAACTCTTCGTTCGGACCCGGCCTTCCAGATAAAGCAACACAGCATTGTAGCCGCTGTCAGCCGCAAAACTGATAAAGTCCTGAATAAATCCAACCGTCTCTTTCTGGCGAGCCAGGTCAAGCTGAACCATTCGCCAGCGAAATTCTGCCATAAAGGCCTCCTATTTCCCAGCCAGGTTCTGTTCTTTAGCTATGTCTTTAGTCTTTATCCTCTTCCCCACTGTGTCAAAAAAGCAAGGGAACAACTGGCGAACGATTGGCGAAGGCACAGCTACAAGACAAGACGAAAAGCGGTAGCGCTCGGTAGGCGGACCGACAAAGTTCAATCGGGACGCCATACCTTACTCGGCGGTGTCTGAGCCCACGGGTAGTGGGCGAGTTCGCCGAGCGGCCGATTTCGGCGTAGTCCTTGTCTGTGCCGGAGCACCCTGAGTGAGCCAGTTTGTTCCCTTTCTTTCATCACTCTTTTATTCCTTTTTGACACTACCACCGGCCACCGCTTCCAGACGGAGCAAAACTACTTCTCGGGGCGCCAGGGTCAGGCCAAATCTCCGGAACAGATTGGCTTCTACTTCCGCCTGGCCGTTAAGCAGCCCCTGCTTCAGCACAAAGCTATCTCCTCCGCACAGGGTCGTCCGGTAGTGTCCAGCCAGCAGGTCCAGACCCAAAACTGGACTGGCCACTCTGTATTCCCAGTTGGCCAGATAGAGGATAACACTTCCATCATCGGCCTCTCTAATCAAAAACTCCACGCGGCCATCCGGTTCAAACCTGATACCTGTTTCTCCCAGCAAAGTCCTGATTCGGCCGAGCAATTTTCTCCGGACAGATGTTCTAAAAATACCTTTAAGCATCAACCGAACGGGCAAGAGCGAGAAGGTGAAAAGCCGCCACCCTGGCACCTGATGCTTCCCGGTTGATAATCTCGCTCACTTTCCGGGCAGCCTGGTAAAGAGCCTTGTTCTCCACGATCTTTTTCAGGGCGCTCACCAGTAACTCCTGACTGAGCCGGTACCGGTCCAGTTTTAAAGCCACACCCAGCCGAACGCACCTGGCGGCATTGTCAAACTGGTCGTGACAGAAAGGCAGGATTAACTGTGGCTGACCGGCCTGCAACGCTGCGGCCACGGTATTGATGCCGCCATGGTGGATAATCAGTCTGGCCTGGCTGAAGATAGATTCGTAAGGAAGATAGTCTGCGGTAAGAATGTTTGGGGCTTCCGTCAGTTTTTCCAGACCAGGCCCCAGCAGAAGGCAGCGCCACTTAAGATAACGACAGGCGCTGGCGATCAGAGGATAGAGGTCAGAAGCGTGCAGACAGGCAGCCGACCCGAAGGTGACAACCACCGGCGGCTGGTCCTCACGGAAAAAACCTTTGAGGCTGGCGGGCCTTTCCGCAGGGAAGATCTGACGGCAAAAACCGCAGATGATGGCCCGGGGTGGGTCATCAGCGGTGGCTGGCCGAAAGTAAGGCGACCACAGCCCGAGATTTAATTCCACTTCCCGCAGGGTCGCTTCGGCTATCCGGGGATACCAGGGGATTTCCAGGTCCTCACAGACTTTTTTTAACGAACGACTGCAATAAAGAAAAATTTTCTCTCGCAATAACCTGAAAACGGGACGGGAGAAAACCGGCCAGGACCATCCGTTTATTACGATGTCAGCGCTGGAAAGCCAGCCGGTAGGGGTAGTCATCAGCACCGCGCGGGGCAAACCAGCCTGAGAAGCAGCCAGAAGTGTGCCTACAGTTAGAAAATGGCTGGCAACGAAAACCGGCTGGTACCGGTCAATTGCGTCCCTGGTAACCTGGTAAAAATCTTTCACCGCTGGCAGGACAAACTCATTCCAGACGGCCAGCGGCGCTGATTGAGGGTCAAGAAACTGGGGATTCTTCCTGATTTCTTCAAAGAGATGAACTTTCGGCCCGGCGCCAATAAATTTTAGACCGGCGGAAATTGTCCTCTCCCGGTAGTGAGGATGGCTGATCAGAAAAACCCTTACTCCTGCGGTAGACAGGGCCTGACCGATACCCAGGACCGGATGAAGGTCTCCTAAGGAACCGACGGTAGCCAGAAGAACGTTCACGGTTTAATTCCTCAGATGGCTGACCAGGAAAACAAAAAAACAACCCAGCATTACCATTCCCAAAATGAAGAAAAAGAGAAAAATTACACCTGGCGGAAAGAAGAGCCACTTCATAGTTGTGGCGATACTCCAGGCTGCCCAGGCCACCAGAGTCGCACCAAAAAGCGCCAGAAAAATTAACACTCTTTTGCGAAGGCGACCTGTTTCTTGTTCTCGCTGAGTATAAAGTTTGGTTTTCAGAAGGCCGCCGGCCAGCCGGACTTTCTCCTTTGTTTTCCCTGACTCAATCTTCAGTCTGCCTTCCATATCGTCAGTCTCGGATGAAAACAGGGTCAATACCTGTGGAAACGACTTCCCCTTCTGAAGTAATAATGATTTCCGCTTCTGGAATCTTCTGGAAGTCTGCCGGTTGATACCGTCGGGTCAGAAAATGAAAGGTCTTGTTGGCTGAACCCTGAAGACTTCTGGCCAGCCGCTGGCGGCGCTCATAACGGCCAGCAATAACCACATCCACCAGTGACAGCAGCCGCCGGCTCTGTCCCATCCACCCAATCTCTGACCAGGTATAACCGGTGAAAACAATGAGGGAAAAGTTACTCCAGTTCCGCAACAGAAAGAGCAAACTCAGCAGCGGTTTCATCTGCTGAAGCGGCTCTCCGCCACTGATGGTCACTCCTTCAATTTTTCCAGAAAGTCTAAGAAACTGGCGGGCCAGGAATTCTGGCAGGACCGAGTAGCCACCTTTTCGCGAGTGAGTGCCGGGATTGTAACAACCAGGACAACCAAGGGTACAGCCCTGCACCCAGACGACGGCCCGGCACCCAGGACCGTTGGAACGGCTGAAAGGTACCCAGTGGTGTATTCTGAGAGCCTCTGACATCAAACTTTTCCTGAGGCAAACAGCGCCTTTTCTATCGCGGCGGCAATACCCGCACCGGAAAGGCCAAAATTCTCCAGAATTTCCTGTCTCGGCCCGTGGTTGAGAAAGCTATCCGGCAACCCTAAAATCAGTACTGGCTGATTCTTCTGCCTGGCGGCCAGATGTTCCAGGACCGCGGAACCGAAACCGCCCACGCGGGAATTTTCTTCCACGGTCACCACCAGTTGCCTGGGTTTCTCCAGCTGGTTGACCACATTTTCCGGAAGCGGTTTCACCTGGTCAACGGCTAACACAGCGCTGGAATGGCCTTTTTGCTGAAGAAAACTGCCAGCGGCGAAAGAGGCCTCAGCCAGGCTGCCCAATCCCAGAATCAGCACCCTGGCCTCTTCCGGTGAACCAAGGTGGTCCGGAAGGGTTTCTACCAGATAGGAACGTGGATAACGGATAGCCACCGGAAACTTCTCCTGGAGAGAGCGACGCAGGCAGTCTTTCAGGTTTTCCAGGCTGTAAGGCGCCAGCAGACGCAGGTCCGGAATCGTGCGCAGATAAGAAAGGTCATATATCCCCTGGTGGGTAGCACCATCTTCGCCCACCACTCCGGCCCGGTCCACCAGGAAAACCACCGGTAACGCCTGAAGACAGACATCATGCCAGATCTGGTCATAGGCTCGCTGAAGGAAGGTGCTGTAAATGGCCACCACCGGTCGCCGACCGGCCCGGGCCAGCCCGCTGGCTAAACTGACACAGTGACTTTCCGCGATGCCCACATCAAAAAACCGTTGCGGAAAGTTCTGAGAAAAAGATTCCAGTTCCAGTCCTTTTTCCATAGCCGCGGTCAGAACAACTACATCCGGATTTTCTCTGGCAATTTCTTCCAGTGTTCTGGCAGCGACTCTGGCTGGCGTGAGCCCGTTTACGGAAACGGCCTGACCGGTCTTCAGGTCAAAGGGACCTACTCCGTGAAAATCTTCCGGGTGTTCCTCAGCCGGAGGGTATCCCTTGCCCTTTCTGGTGATAACATGAAGCAGAACCGGCTCGTTACTTTCCCGCAAGTTGGCAAGAATCTCTATCAACTGCTGGAAGTCGTGGCCATCAATCGGACCCAGATACCGCAGCCCTAACTTTTCAAAAAAGATTCCTGGCAGTAAAAGGTCCTTGGTTCTTACTTCCATCTCTTCCGCCAGGCGCAACAGGTCATCCCCGATACTGGGAATCTTTCGTAACCACTGCCGGAGTTCTTCCTTCTGCCGGCTGACCCTGGGCGAAGTAACCAGTTTGGTCAGGTAATAGGCCAGCGCACCCCGGGTGGGTGAAATGGACATCTTGTTGTCGTTGAGAATAACCAGCAGCCGCTTCTTCAGACCCCCCAGGAAGTTTAACCCCTCAAAGGTTAGACCGTTGGTTAAAGAACCGTCTCCAATGACGGCCACAACCCGAGCCCTGGCTCCATTAGCAACTTCCCCCAGGCTCAGACCGGTTGCCTGAGAAATAGCGGTGCCGGCGTGGCCGGTGCAGAAAATATCGGCCGGACTTTCTTCGGGAGACGGGAAACCGCTTAAGCCACCTGCCTGGCGCAATGTTCGGAAGAGGTCCTTGCGACCGGTGAGAATTTTATGGGTGTAACACTGATGCCCCACATCAAAGATAAGTTTATCGGGTGGGAAACTGAAGACCCGGTGAAGTGCCACCGTCAGTTCTACCACCCCCAGATTGGAAGCCAAGTGGCCGCCGTTTTTCGCCACCACCTGAAGGATTAACTGCCGGATTTCTTCAGCCAGTTCCTCTAACTGGTTGAGCGAAAGTTGCCGCAGCCTCTGCGGATTTTCAGAAACCTGGTCAAGGAGGGACATCAGCGCTTTGACTCTTGCTATTTTCTCAGGGTCCGGATGATTTCCTGAAGTTGGTTGTCCACCTCAGGATTATATTTCAGTTCCAGCGACTTTGACCACCACAAAACCGCCCGGTTGAAATCTTTTTTCCGGGCATAAAGGTAGCCCAAGTGTTCATAAATTTCCGGGTCTTCTTCCAGGGAGGCTGCCCGGAGAAGCAATTTTTCTGCCTGGCGATACTCTCCCCTCAGGTAGTAAGCCCAGCCCAGACTGTCAAGGAAGGCACCGTTGTCCGGTTCAATCTCACAGGCCTTGCTGATTAGCGCGAAGGCTTCTTTCAGTTTCTCCGCGGTCAGGTCTTTTTTCAGAAGAAACGAGTAGCCGAGATAGTTCAGGGCCATGGCGTTATCTGGCTTTAACTCAATGGCTTTTTTCATGGCGGCTTCCATCCGTTCCGGCTCTTTTCTCCGGTCATAGATGACCCCGAGAGAAAAGTAAGCCTGACTGGTTTCCTCTATCTCCAGGCTTTTTTTCAGGTACTCCTCGGCCTTCTGGTATTCTTTCTCTTCCAGCGCCAGGGAAGCCAGGGCCTGGTAGAACTCCAGCCGCCTGATACCATTGTTCAGCCCTTCCTCCAGAATCCGCTTGACCGCAGCCAGGTCGTTTTTCCTGGCGTATATTCCCTGAAGAAGAAGGTAAGGCAGGTGATTCTTAGGATTCAGTTGAATCAACTGCCGGTAAAGGGCTTCTGCCCGGGAAACGCGGTTGGTCCGTTCATAAAGCAATCCCAGAGCCATGGCGGCCTGATGGAAACCCGGCGAGAGTTCCAGGGCACGCCGGAACTCCTTCTCAGCCTGTTCTTCCTGACCGAGTTTTTCCAGAACCGTTGCGTAGTTGAAATGAAACAGGGGATTCCGGCTGTTTTCTTCCAGCAAAAGTTCATAATGCCGGCCTGCCTGCTGATACTGGCCGGCCGCCACCAGCAGGTCACAGAGAATCATCCGCATCGCGGTGGCACCGGGGCTGTACTGAAGCCCCTTTTCCAGGTGGGCAATAGCCAGTTCGTTTTTCTTCTGATGGTAATAAATAATGCCCCGGCCAAAAAGGGCCGGCGCATTTTCCGGGTCAATCTGGAGCGCTCTGGAAAAATGATTTTCCGCCCCCTTAAGGTCCTTCTTCCTCAGGGCTAACTGGCCAAGTTTGACATGGACATAGGCGGTATCCGCGCCCCTGTTGATGGCCTGTTGAAAGGAAGCCGTTGCCTGCTCATTCTGGGACTGGCTCTCATAGAGAAGCCCCTGAAGATAAAGTTTTAGAGCCACATCCCTCTGAGCCACGGGCAACTGGCAGCAACCTGCCAGAAGCACCAGCCCAGCCAGCAACCAGACAAATTTCATCATCCCACCGGGTCCGGTTATCTTTTTCTCTTCTTGTGGCGTAAGGCTTTTCTTCTCTTTTTCCGCTTGTGGGTTTTCACCTTGCGCAGTTTACGCTTTCTTCCACAGGGCATAGTCTCTCCTTCTATTTTCCCCGATATTAGTAAATCACCTTGTGCAATGGATACTCCACAATTCCCTGAGCCCCTAACTTCTTCAGCCTGGGAATAAGTTCCTTGGCCTGCTCCCGGTCCACAATCGTTTCCAGGGCACACCAGTCAGGGTCGGTCAGCTGGGAAATTGTGGGTTTCTTCATCGCCGGAAGAATCTCCAGCAGACCGGCCAGAGCGTTCTTGCGGACATTCATCTTCAGCCCAACCTTCCTTTCGCCCACCAGAGCGCCCTCCAGAAGCAACGCTAAGTTTTCTATTTTTTCTCTTTTCCAGCGGTTCTGCCAGGCCTGGCGATTGGCGATCAGTCTGGGTGTGGATTCCATCACCACATCCACAATCCGCAGGTGGTGGGAAAAAAGCGTGGAACCGGTCTCGGTAATTTCCACAATCGCGTCCACCAGCTGGCCAGCCTTGATTTCTGTGGCGCCGTAGGAAAATTCCACTTCCGCCGTCACACCGTGTTTTTTTAGATAGCCGCGGGTCACCGTAACAAGTTCCGTAGCAATGCGTTTTCCCTGAAGGTCCCGCACCGACTTCACAGGAGAATTTTCCGGAACAGCCAGAACAATCTTAACCGGCCGCAATCCCTGTTTGGCGTAAATTAGTTCCGAGACTTCCACCACCCTGGCCTTATTCTCCATAATCCAGTCTTTGCCAGAAATCCCCACATCAAAAGCGCCCATTTCTACATACCGCGGTATCTCCTGAGCCCGCAGCATGACAGCTTCAATCGCCGGGTCATCAATGGAAATAAAGTAACTTCTGGCTACCGCCGAGATTTCAAAGCCCGCATGCCGAAAAAGAGTCAGGGTTGCTTCCTGCAAGGAACCTTTGGGCAAGACAAGTTTAAGTTTCTGCTGTTGTGCTGATTTCACGAAAGACCCCCATTTTGCGATATTTTTGATAGCGCAGTTCTACCAGTTCCTCCAGACTGATTGTCTTCAGTTCAGTAAGGTGTTTGCGCATGGCTTTTGCCAGGACCTCCGCCGCTTTGGCCGGGTCACGATGAGCACCACCGGGAGGTTCCGGAACAACTTCGTCAATGATGCCCAGTTGCAAAAGTTCTGGCGCCGTCAGTTTCAACGCCCGGGCAGCGTCTTCCACGGCCTGTTGATTCTTCCAGAGGATTGAGGCGCAACCTTCAGGTGAGATAACCGAATAAATGGCGTACTCCTGCATCAGCACCCGGTCTCCCAGGCCAATACCCAAGGCTCCACCGCTGCCGCCTTCTCCGATGACGACCACCAGAATTGGAGTGCGCAGTCCAGCCATGTGCTGCAGATTGCTGGCAATAGCCAGCGCCTGACCCCGTTCTTCAGCGGCCATATCCGGGTTAGCCCCCGGGGTATCAATCAGGGTAATCACCGGCAGGTGAAGTTGTTCCCCAAGAGCCATCAGTCTTCTTGCTTTGCGATACCCTTCCGGATGAGCCATACCGAATTTTCTCGTCAGATTTTCTTTGGTGTCCCTGCCCTTCTGCTGGCCAATAACTACCAGAGAGGTGCCCTCAAACTTGGCCAGCCCGGCTATGATAGCCGGGTCGTCCGCACCGACCCGGTCACCGTGGAGTTCAATGAATTCTTCAAAAATAGCGTTGATATAGTCAAGGGCATGCGGTCGGTTCGGATGTCTGGCCAGTTGCACCTTCTGCCAGGGTGTGAGCGAAGAGAAAATCTGCCTGGTAGTTTCGGAGAGCTTCTGCTGAAGTCTCACAATTTCTGCCTGGTTATCCGCAAAGGTTTCCTGTTTTCTGGCCTGGAGCTGCGCCAGTTCTTTTTCCATGGCTTCCAGAGGCTTCTCAAAAGGCAGATACTTACGTTCCATAGTGTTGTTCATTTTTATCAGATTACCCGGGGAACCTTGAAAAAATTACCGTGCCTTTCCGGAGCATTGGCCAGAGCCTTTTCGGTGGAAAGAGAAGCCTCCACCTTATCCTGCCGCCAGACATTGGTCATCGGCACCACATGGTAGGTTGGCTCCACCCCGGTCGTCTCTATTTTCTCCAGCTGGGACACATAATCAAGAATTTTTTCTAAATCCTGCTCCAGACCAGCCAGTTCCTGCTCCGTCAGAGCAATCCGGGCCAGTTCCGCAAGATACTTTACCTGCTGCTTCATCGTTGTTTCCCCCATAGTTACATCTTATGCCAGAAATGTTTCCCCGTCAACACAAAAATTTTGCCGTCAGCAAAGTAAATGGTAGCATAAAACTTGAGAAAGTCATGAAACCTAACAGGCTGCGGCAGTTGTTAAAGGAGGGCCGGGTCCTTCTGGGTCTGGCCCACACTTACTCCGATGCCGGGCTTCTGGAAGGCATGGGTCAGGGCTGGGACTTTGTCTGGCTGGATGGTCAGCACGGCCAGCATACCTATCAGTCTCTGCTTCACGCTGTTCGTACAGCCGAAACATTGCCCCTGGCCACCATCGTCCGGGTGCCGGCTCACTCCTGGGAAGTGCTGGGTCAATACGCGGATCTGGCTCCTGATGGGTTAATGCTGCCCTTTGTCAACAAGGCTGAGCAGGCCCAGGCGATTGTGGAAGCAGTTTCTTTCCCTCCCCTGGGTTACCGTTCCTATGGTGGCCGCCGGGTAGTAGACAGGCTTGGCCGCAGATACTATCTGGATGATCGCCTCCTTCTGGTGGTGCAGATAGAAACAATGGAGGCGGTTGAAAACGCGGATAAAATTGCTGCGGTGGAAGGTGTGGATGTGCTCTTCGTTGGTCCTGATGACCTGAAGGTCCAGTTAGGCCTGCCGATTGACACACCTGCCCATGCCAGTCCGCAGATAAAGGAAATTATGCACACCGTGGCTGAAGCGGCGCGAAAGAACGGCAAATTCTGGGGCTGCCCGGCCATACATCCGGATGACTTCCAACTGGTGGTGAAATCAGGAGCTCAGCTGGTGGTAGCCGGCATTGACGTTTACTTCCTGAAGACCGGGGCAAACGCTAAACTAAAGGAATGCCAGTCCGTCCTTGCCGCGCAGGGGAAAGCAAAAGCGACGCCGTGACAGGTTCTGATAAACTTTAACCCTGTCCTGAAGAAAAGAGGAAATTACTTGAAAGAAAGCCTTCAGTATCTTGAACTATGGTGAAGAAATGATTATTGATTTTCACGCTCACATCGGCCGCATCCATCCGGAAAGGAAAGAACTGCTTGATGCCAGCCAGCTGATGACCAGAATGGAGGAATGGGGGATAGAGAAAGCATGCGTGTTAGCGTTAAGCGAAACGCCGGAAGGAGATTACCTGGAAGCCGATACCGAGGATGTTCTCCGGGAATGCTCCCATTTTCCCGGTCGGTTAATTCCCTTCTGCCTGATTGACCCCCGGTTTGGACTTAACCATCCCTCCATGAATTTTGCCCCGCTGATGGAAGAATATGTGGCCAGAGGCTGCCGGGGAATGGGCGAGCTGCTACCGAAGATGGCTATTGATGACTGCCGCTGCCTCAACCTTTTCCAGCAGGCGGCTCGTTTTAACTTGCCCGTGGTTATTGACCTGCACAGCCGACCGCTTTCTTATGGTCTGGAAGACGCACCCGGCCTGCCGGGTCTGGAAAAGGTTCTCCAGTCATGTCCGGAAACCATCATTGTGGGACATGGTCCCACCTTCTGGGCGGAGATCTCCGGAAGTGTTTCCCCTTCGGAAAGAGGTAGTTATCCCAGAGGACCAATCAAGCCCGGCGGGGCCGTACCCCGACTGCTGAAAACCTATCCGAACCTCTGGGCAGACCTTTCTGCTGGCAGCGGCTACAACGCTCTAACCAGAGACCCTGCTGCTGGTCTGGAGTTTCTGGAGACCTTCCAGGATAAACTTCTCTTCGGGACCGACTACTGTTTGCGCCGGCACACTGACAGAGAAGTGAAGATTATTGGTTTTTTCAAAACCTTGAGAGCGAAAAAACTCATTTCTCCAGAGGCCTGGGAAAAAATTGCCTGGAAGAATGCGGTTAAACTGCTGAAGTTATGAACGCCAGAGAAGAAGCAGAAAAAATTCTCCGGCGGACACTAAGTTCCCTGACGAAAAAGATGGCTGGAGCCTGACCTATCAGGATGTCATCTGGCCCTTATCCTGGCTTTTCGCAAGCGGTTTCTCTGGCAATCCCTGTCGTCACCAGACAGAGTTACAAGGCAAGCACCAAAAGTGGCAGTGTTCGGTAAGCGGCCCGCAAAAGTCAATCCGGGACGACCACCTTACCCCGCGGTGTCTCCAGCTCGTCAGGAGGCGAATGAGTTCGCTCCCGCGACCGATTGGGTGCGTAGTCTTGTCTGCAACGAGACCGTGTGAGCAGAAATCTTTCCGAAGTCAGACACATTCTTCCCCATCCCCATTATGTCGCAATTTTAGTGAAAAAATAAGGTTGGCAATTGCCAGAAGAAAACTTTTGCGCTAAGATTATCGGGAAAAATTTTATTTTTCTTCACCATGAACCTGAAGGAAAGACAGAAGATTCTTTCCTGGGAATTGACCGGAGATCTGCGTCGTCTCCGGGAAAAAGCCAGGGAGTTTCAGGCCAGAATAGTCGGCAGTCATTATCTCATCGTGCCTGAGACTCGCATAAGCGATGCTCAGGCCTGGCTGGCTCATCCACCGGAGGAAGACTGGCTTATCTGGCGGGCCAGACGCACCGCAGCCCGGTTGAAAGTTTTGCCAATTTATCTGGAACCAGGAGAACTGATTGTCGGTAAGCCTCTTTTTTCACCTCCCGCCAGGTACGAAAAAAAGTTGAAGGAAGCCGAAAAAATCCTGGCCACCATACCGCCCTTTCCCGGAGGCGACGCTGGTCATTTCCATCCTGATTACGAGAAAGTCTTCCAGATTGGTTTAGGTGGTCTGGAAAGGGAGATTCTTTTTCATCTTGGAAAAACTTCTCTGCCAGCAGACAAAAAAATTTTCTATCAGGCTTGCCATATCGCTTTGAAGGGGTTGATGGCTTATGTCCATCGTACCGGAGATGCGTGTCTGGAGATGGCCGGCAGAGACAGGAAGAATGCCCCTCACTGGCGTCGCCTTGGTCGGATGTGCTGCTGTCTGGCCCGGAGGCCGCCGCAAACATTCCACGAAGCTGTGCAACTTCTTTTTCTGGTAACCATCGGCCTGTGGTTCGGGGATGACCACGGTCTAACTTCGCCGGGCAGACTGGACCGGACGCTGTACCCCTTTTACCGGAAGGACCTCCGGGCAGGCCGGTTAACCCCTCGCCGGGCCTTCCAACTACTCTGTGCCCTCTTCATTCAGTACAACTGCATTCTTGGTCCTGGTTCCGCAGTCAGCGCCATGGTAGCCGGCCGGGATAGCCAGGGAAAACCTATCTGCAACGACCTCACCTTTCTTTCTCTGGCGGCCAGACGAGCCACCGGACTGATTTATCCCACGGTTGGTCTGGCCTGGCACAAAAAAATCCGCGGAGACTTGATGGATTTTTCACTCCGGCTGCTAAGCACGGGCAACGGAGACCCGGCGTTTTTCAATGACGAGGTGATTGTGAAAGGCTTGCGCGACCACGGCGTCAGCAGGTCTGATTCTTTCAACTACATGAACTCCACCTGTGTAGAAATAAAGGTCTGCGGCGCCTCCAACATCTGGGTGACAGCGCCTTACTTTAATCTGCCGAAAGCCCTGCTGGAGGTGCTCGCCGATGAAAAAATAAAACCGGCAACCTTTCCGGAATTCTGCCGATATCTGCGAAGAAACCTCGCGGAAAAAATTATTAAAGCCGCCGCTGACCTGGACGCAGTCTGGCAGAAACGCGCGCTGACAGGTTGTTTTCCCTTAGCCAGTTGCTTTATAGCTGACTGTCTGAAACGAGGGCTGGACTTCGACCGAGGTGGCGCCAGATACCAGTGGGTAGAAAATTCTTTTGTTGGCCTGGCCAATCTGGTGGATGGTCTGCTGGCCGTCAAGCACCTGATTTACGAGAAAAAAACCATTAGTCGCAGGGAGTTTGCCCGTCTTTTGGAAAACAACTTCCAGGGCCGGGAACCTTTGAGGCGATATCTGCTCAACCATCTACCCCATTACGGCACGGATAATGAAACCGCGGATCGCCTGGCAGTTGAATGGGCAAATTTTTTGGTCTCAACCACAGAGAAATGCCGTGTCGGCCCGCATCGCTATGTGCCTGGTTTTTTCTGCTGGGTTATACACGAACGTTTTGGTCGGGAAACTGGCGCCACCCCTGATGGCCGATTAGCCGGTTGGCCGCTAAGTGATGGCGCTGGCGGCAGCCAGGGTCGGGAGACAAAGGGACCGACCGCTTCGGTCTTATCCACCACGAAGTGGGACCACCACAAGGTTATTGGCGGTCTGGTGCAGAACCTGAAGTTCTCAGCCAACCTTCTTTCCACCGAGAAAGGTCGGGCTGCGGTCGGCAAAGTAATAGAAACCTATCTGTGCCGGGGCGGGTTTGAAATCCAGGTGAATGTGGTTAACGCCGGGACGCTCCGGGAGGCCCAGAGACATCCCGAGAGACACCGGGACCTTCTGGTTCGGGTAGCCGGCTATTCCGACTACTTCGTCCACCTGACACCAGAACTTCAGGCAGAAATCATTGCCAGAACCGAACACAGCCTGGTGTGAGACTTCACCCCTCCGGGCGAGAGCCTTTACAGCACAGGTATCAAGATGTATTATTAAACAGCAACGCCCGCTTCTGCCATGAACAGGAAAAAGACAAGTTACTACCACCGCCGAATCTCTCCTGTCGCTACTTTACCCACGCCACAGAAACGATAATCTGGGCAGCCAGGGACCAGCGGGCAAACATACCTTCAACTATGAGTTGATGCGAAGTTCTAATCACGGACGACAGATGAAAACAGTCTGGACCTCACCGCCGCCCGGGCCGGACGAAAAACAGTTCGGGAAACACCCAACGCAAAAACCCGTTAAACTTCTGGAAAGAACCATTCTGGCCAGCACCCATGAGAACGACCTGATTTCTGACCCTTTTTCCGGCAGCGGCACCAGGGCAGTAGCGGCGATAAACCTGAGTCGCAGATTTGTTGGTTGCGAATTAGAGACGGCTTTCGTGGAACTTGCTCTTAAACGGCTGCGGGGAAGTCATTGAAGATAAAGAAATCACCTCGGGTTTACTGGAAAAGCGTGAAAGAAAAAAGATGGTCAGGGCGGTAGCCGTACAATTACCGGCCTTAATTTTGAAAAATTCAATGGACTGCCGGCGGACCGGCTGGGATTGCCACTGCCGCGGGAAAAAGTCAGGTAGCCAGAGAAACCAATTTCGTTTGACACCTGACTTTTTCTGGGTTAGTGTTGTCGCGGGACCGGCTCTGAGATGTCAAACATTACAGGCGAACGGGAGATTTGAAAAGAGAAGGGTTACCTTTACACGGTTTACACAGGAGGGGTTGTATGGCTGAGCGGAGAAAGGAATCGGGCAGGACTTTGAGTATGGCCAGCACCAAGAAAGAGATGCTGGAGGCTTACCAGGAGTTACTTCAAAAACTCCAGGAAAAGGAAGCCGGTGGCCTCAGCGCGGATAAAATGAAGGAAGCAAAGAGGGCGGAAGAGGTAATCCAGTCTGCGGTCTCTCTTTCCACCGAAGGAGTAGTCCAGGCAGTGGGTAATCTGCGCACCGAACTCAGTAAGATGCTGGCGGAACTTTCTGACAGACTGGAAGAACAGGTCAACCGCTTCAGGTCTCTGCAGGAGGCCATCCGGTTGAAAGAGGCGGAACTTAAAGAACTCTACGAGATTGAAAAATCTGCCCAGACGCTGACCGCCCTGATTGAAGCCCAGCGCAACAAACAGGCACAGATGGAAGAAGAAATGGAGCAACGGAAGGCGGCGCTGCTACTGGAGATAGAACAACTCCGCGAGGAATGGGAAAGGGAAAAGGCCAGACACGAAGCGGAAATCAAGGAGCAGGAGTTAGCGGAAAAGAAACGACGGGAAAGGGAAAAGGAAGAATATCTTTACGCCTTCAACCGGGAAAAGCAACTGGCCCGGGATAAGTTAGAGGACGAGAAACTTAGGGCAGAACGGGAGTTTCAGGCCAGGAAAGAGGAGAAGGAAAAAGAACTGGCGGAAAGAGAAAAAATTCTGACGGCCAGGGAAAAGGAGTGGGCTTTGTTGAACCAGAAAGTAGCCAGTTTTCCTGAGGAACTGGAAAAAGCAGTGGCTAAGGCAGTGCAGGAAACCACCGAGAGGCTGAGAAAAGAAGCCGCAATCCAAGCAGAACTGGTGAAGAGAGAGTATCAGGGCGAGAAAAATCTGGCCCAGGCCAGGATTGAATCTCTGGAAAAAACAGTCAAACAGCAGGAATCAGAGATTGCCAGGCTTTCCCGACAGTTAGAAGCAGCCTACCAGCGGATTGAGGACCTGGCCGTTAAAACTGTTTCAGGGCTCCCGGGATGGAAAACGGCTTCAACGCAGGAACCAGGCAAATCAGAAAATCAAAAATCCTGAAATTGCGACCGGGTAGAATTCGCTTGGCTGAGGTCCTAAAAAGATGGCAGGCGCCAGCGGGTATAAAGTAAAGAACATTTTTCCTCAGCGGCAAGTTTCTGATAATAGACAGTGATGATACTGCCCTCAGGCATTTCTACGGAAGAAGGATAGCCCAGGTCATGGTCTGGTCCATCATCCCTGATAATCCAGTCAGCATCCCAGGTCTGGCCTTCGTCCAGGCTGAACATGGCCCGCTGGCCATAAGGTGGCCGGCGATAACCATAAACGCAGACCAGCACTCCTGAGGAATGAAGCAAGAGATGGGGTGGAGAGCCGTAAACACCGGTGGGCCTGGCGACACTCCAGGTCTGACCGCCATCTTCCGATTCTGTCTGGAAAAGGCTGAAGTTGATCAAACCCCGGTCAGGCTCTTCCCTTTTCAGTTGTTCCACCCGGATTAAACCGACCAGTCGGCCTGAGGGAAGTTCCACGATATCCGGCTCGTAGTAGTTTCTCAGTTCTGTCCCTTCTGCCACAGGCACCTGGCCCAGCAGTTCCCAGTTTCGGTAATCCTGGCTGCGGGCGCAAATAATTGGCCTGGCAGGTTCCTGAACAATCCGCTTCTTTCCGAGATAGAGCAGTGCGCCAGAAGAAAGACGGATGGGGCCATGGGGACTATTGCAGGGAGTGGCAAAAGGTCCCACCCAGCTTTTTCCTCCGTCCTCTGAAATCAACGACCAGCAATCTAACCAGGCAGCAAGATTAGCCTGGCACTGCCCCTTTAGGGCTTCAGACCAGGAGGCAATTTCCGGCTCGCCTAATTTTTCGCGGCATCCTTTCAGGTACTTCCAGGTGTTGGAGGTAAACCAGGTGACCATAATTTTCTCGCTACCTAAGTTGACCACTCCGGCGTCACGGTCATCCAGGGGAGAGTTGTTAATTACCAGTGGCGGCGACCAGTTCCGGCCATCATCCTCACTGAAATTGACCACCGTCTTACCAAAGGGACAGACATGCCAGCGCCTCAGACCTGAACTGGCCACCACCAGCCGGCCGTCGTCCAGCCGGGCTACTGTCGGCCAGCCAAAATAACCATTTCTTTCCCTGCCCAGGGAGCAGACAATTCCGTGGGTTCCTTTAATCTTCTTCACCGTCTTTTTCATTCTGGTCTCCTGTTTGGCCGGGTGCTGTTTTTCCCGCTGTGTTATAATAACTCCCGGTACCTCTGAAGTCCAGAAAGGACGGAAAAGACAGGAAAGAGTTTCACTCAGTTCCAGCGTTGCTGTTAGCGAAAAGATGAAACTGTTTAACACACTTACCGAAAAAAAAGAAGAGTTTCAACCGCTGCAGCCAGGAAAGGTGGGGCTTTACACCTGCGGGCCCACCGTCTATGATCTGGCCCACATCGGCAACTTCCGGGCCTATGTTTTTGAAGACCTGCTCCATCGCTACCTGCTCTATCGCGGTTACTCGGTCACCAGGGTAATGAACATTACTGACGTAGACGATAAGACCATCGCCGGTTCCCTGAAGGAGGGAGTAAGTCTGCAGGAGTTCACTGCTCGTTACACCGCATTTTTCCTGGAAGACATGGCCACTCTGCGGCTGAAAAAACCTGACTATCTGCCGCGCGCCACCCAGCACATTCCCGAAATGGTCTCCCTGATTAAGACGCTTTTAGCCAAAGGGTATGCCTACGAGAAAGAAGGCTCTATCTACTTCCGCATCAGCCGCTTCCCGGAATACGGGAAACTTTCCCACTTAGACCTTTCCGCCATTAAACCAGGCGCCAGGGTGGAAGTGGACGAATACAGCAAGGAAGATGTCCGGGACTTTGCTCTCTGGAAAGCAGAACCACAGGGACCGGTAGCCTGGGAGACCGAACTGGGCCGCGGTCGGCCAGGATGGCACATAGAGTGCTCGGCGATGTCCATGAAATACCTGGGAGAAACCTTTGATATCCATACCGGCGGAGTGGATAACATCTTCCCCCACCACGAAAACGAAATTGCTCAGAGCGAAGCCGCCACCGGAAAACCTTTTGTGAGATACTGGCTCCATTGCGCCCATCTGCTGGTTAACAATGAAAAAATGTCCAAGTCCAGGGGAAATTTTTACACCCTGCGGGACCTGCTGAATAAGGGCTACAGCCCGGTGGCTGTTCGTTACCTTCTTCTGAGCACACACTATCGGGACCCCCTCAACTTTACCGAAGTTTCTCTCCAGCAGGCCAGCCATACCGTACGCCGCTATAATGAATTTTTCCGGAATCTCTCCTTCTTTCAAGGGACCAGACCCAATGCTTCTCTTTCCGAAAAAGTCAGCCAGGCCAGACAATTTTTTATCAACCATCTGGACGACGACCTCAACATTTCACCAGCACTGGCGGCTATTTTTGAGTTGATAAAGGAAGCCAATATTGCCTTAAATAGCAGTTCCTTTGACGCTGCCAACATCAGAGAATTACAGAATTTCCTTCTGGAGATAGACCAGGTTCTTGCCATCCTGGAGGTCCAGGAAGAAACACTGGACGAAGCCGTTCTCCGGTTAATCAGGGAAAGGGAAGAAGCCAGGAAAGCAAAAGATTTCAAAAGGGCGGACGCCCTCCGTCAGCAGATACTGCAGTGGGGCATTGTCCTGGAAGACACACCTTCTGGCACGCGCTGGCACCGCCGCTGAAAGACCTGTTTCATACCGAAGTAAGAGCCTGCCTGGCGGCCCGATAGCCCTCCTCTATCAACGACGGTACCTGGTTCATGTCGGCATAGTCATAACCTGCCAGGTCTGGCTCAATCGTCAAATCAGCCTGGCTCACTTGACCGGCAACCGCGGTGTTTACCAGAATATCAAAGGTATTGGTGAGCAGGTCAATAATGTTGCGGGGTTTTCGGTAGTTCCTTTTCGCCGTCAGATTCACCCCGATTACCAGGCTGGCTCCCATGCTTCTTAAAGGAGAAACAGGCACATTTTCCACCAGACCGCCGTCCATCAAAAAACGGCCATCTCTTTCCACCGGCACGAAAATTCCTGGAACCGCCGCGCTGGCCATCACCGCAGTCTCTAACTCCCCTTCCCGGATAACCACCTTCTCGCCGGTGGAAATATCCGCCGCCACAATCGCCAGGGGTAAGATAGCCATCTCCACCTTCACCGGCCCCAAAATCTCCCGGATTACCTCGCCCAGTTTCCGATTGGAAAGCAAACCATAGCGGGAAAGAGCCAGGCCGGAAACATCCAGCCATTTCAACTTTCTCACCATCTCTTCCAGGTGTCTGACGCTGACCCCGAAAGCATAAAGGGCAGCCACCAGAGCGCCAACACTGGTTCCAGAAAGGCAGCTGACCCTGACGCCTTCCTCCTCAAACGCCCGCAGAACCCCTACGTGGGCCCCACCCAGGACCGCTCCGCCGCCCAGGGCCAGGCCTACCCGTTCTCTGAGCAGTCTCTCCCTGAGAGAACGCCTTCGAAACATCCGCGGAAATTTGCCCATCGCAGGTTTATTTTCCCGGTAAAGGCCAGGAGTGTCAAACGCTTCAGGTTCTCTTTGTTAAGGCCAGTCAGCAGTTGTCCTTTTCTTCCGGAAAAAAACGGCTCTTCACGCCCCTGTGCTAATTACCCGCTCATCTTGACAGTTGTTGCCCTGCCTGTGCTATCATCAAAAGCGTAGGCACGGGATAATTTTCTTCCCTTCCAGGAGGTGAGAGATGAAGAGAGTTTTCCCGTACGGATGCGTATTTTTTCTGCTATGCCTGCCGCTTTTATCCGAAGTGAAAACCGAAGTGAAAACCGGTGGACCAACCGTGGAAGAAGTTCTCAAGTATGAAGGACCGAAAGCCAGAATTGCCGTGGCCAGGTTTGAGGTTAAATCTCCCAAGGCTATCTGGGAGATGGGCGATGGATTGAGAGACATGCTGGTGGATGCCCTCTTCAAGACTGGCCGGTTTATCGTTCTGGAAAAAGATTCCCTGAAAGACCTGGAAGAAGAATTTAAACTGGGCGAAGAAGGATGGAGCCGGAAGGCCCCGGAGAAGGGAACTTTTGAGGCCGCGGACATTGTTGTCTCCGGAGCCATCACCGGATTTGAACCTCATGCCGAAGGAATGGGTGGTGGGGGTTTCGTCATACCTTTACCTTTCGGCGCCGGGGTGGCGATCAAAAAAGAAGAAGCTTACATCCAGGCCACCCTCCGGCTGATTGATGTCCGCACCCGGAGGGTAATTAACTCCACCACGGTGGAAGGAAAAGCCTCTAAGGCAAAACTTGGATTAGCCGCAGGGGGGGTGGCTGGTCCGGTGATTTTAGGTGGCGGCTTTGAGAAATACAAGAACACGCCAACAGCCCAGGCCGTAGGAATCATGGTGGAAAATGCCGTGAAAGAAGTTGTCAGGATGGTCCCGGAAGACTACTACAAGTACACAGGTAAACCTGTCGCCACCGGCTACAAGAACGAACCGGATGGATTCCGGGGAATTAAGTGGGGGACTGCTTTTTCCAGTCTCACTGGAATGAAACCGGTTAAGGATGAAGGCAATATAAAGCAGTGTCAGAAAGAGAATGAGAGTCTGCTGATTGGTAAGGCTCAACTGGAAAGAATTATCTACTCCTTTTACAAGGAACAACTGGAAAGTGTCACCGCAGAGACCAGGGGTAAAGAAAACTTTGAGAAACTTAAAGTGGCTACCCAGGAAAGGTTTGGCCCTGGCAATCAGAAAAGCGAAAATGAGTGGCGCTGGGAAGGAACTGTCACTTCTATCAGTCTGCAGTTTGTTCCTGCGGAAGAAAAAGGCTTTTTGAAGATGTCTTCCGAGGAAATGAAAAAGAAGATGGAGTCAGACACCGGATTTTGAATTTTCCCTTACCAGTTTTCTGCCGCAGAGGTGAAAATTGTCCTGCAGTAGCATTTTTTCTTCCCCGGTCAGAATGTTTTCTCAAAGATGCTAAAATAGACCGTGTCGGTTCCTGAGAAAGGAGGACCATGGACCTTACCGATGAGGTGACCAGGAAAGCTTATCAGTCAGGGGCAGACCTGGTGGGAATTGCTCCGGTGGACCGGTTTCAGGGTGCTCCCTTGAGAATGAGTCCTCAGGGTTTGCTGCCGGAGGCGCGTTCGGTAATTGTGGTCGCCATCCATCATCCAGACGCCGCCGTGGAGTTAGGCGGAGAGCCAACCCCTCACGAGTCCGGGCCGTACAATATCCAGGGAATAATGAACTGGATGCTGGATGACATTTCCTTTTCCCTGGCTCGTTTTCTGGAAGATAAGGGATACCCGACCCTGCCCATCGCCGCCAGTAACATTTGGAGGTACAAAGGGTACAAAGATTTGAAAGTTAACTTCGCTCCTGACCTGGCTCATCGTTACGCGGCTGTGGCGGCCGGCCTGGGTGAAATTGGCTGGAGCGGCCTCTTTCTCTCCCCTCAGTTTGGTCCCCGCCAGAGGGTCGTTTCTGTTATCACCACTGCCAGGTTAACTCCCACGCCCATGTATGACGGTCCGGCCCTTTGTGACCGGTGTTTGGCCTGCGTGAAAAATTGTCCGACTGACGCTTTCCGCAAGGAGGTTGTCCGCATCAACGAAATTGAAATCGGCGGGAAGAAGTTCCGGTTTCCGGAAACAAACAAGTGGCGATGCGCCTGGGCGGAAAACTTTTGCCTCAATCTGGCCCTGCCCTTACCGGAAAAAATTACTGAAGAAGTCATTTTAAGAAACCTGGAGAAATATGGATGGCGGGCAGGTGAAGAAGGCTGCTGTCTGCGTTTTTGCATGGTACCGGAACGACGCTGGTACGATACCGGATACAGCCGCGCCCCCAGAAGAAAGCGAGAAAAGGCACTTAAAACTCCAGAAGAACTTTTTCAGGAGATCAAGACCGTTTTCCAGGGTAGCGGACTTAAGGCAATGGCGGTGGGTGGTCTGGAACTTTTCCGGAAAGAAGAATTGGTTCATCCTGAGTATCATCTGCCGGAGGTGACTTCAGTAATTTCCTTAGCTGTTTCCCTGCCTGAAGGAATTATCAACTGTCGTGAATGGGAAACGGCTCTTTACCGGCGGCTGGCCTACACCGGTTTCAGGATAAGCCAGTTGCTGGAAAGGTACGGCTATTCTGCCTTGAGCAGTTCCCGCATAGACTCCCTGCAGGTCGCCCGAGTCCTGGGCCTGTTAGCGGAAAAAAACCAGTATCTTACGGTGCTGACCAGCGCCAGAGTCAAAGAAGGAGTGGCCCGGAAGAAATCAGTCGGAAAGCCGATTTCTCCTGAGTTGTTGCGAAATTTCTGTCGGAAATCCGGCGCGGACCTGGTCGGCTTTTTCAGCGCAGCCCGGTATGAGAAGTTTTACCAGGCCTTCAGGAAATCAGAGATGGTACCCGGAGAAAGGCCGGCCGTGGTGGACCGGGCCTTCCTCTACTGTCCTTACAGCCCGGAACTGGTGACAGAAAAGGTTGCACTGAAAACTATCAAGGACTGGCTTCCTGAAGGTAAAAGCGTGATTGTTCTCGGTCTTCACTTTCCCCACAGCACTCTAAATTTCTGCAAGACCACTCCGGCGGAAACTACCGGCCCCTTCGCTTTTGTTCAGTGCGAAACGCTGCTGCAACTGGGCGATCTGGCCGCGAGGGTGGCTGACAGACTCCTGCAGGCAGGTTACCAGGCCGCGGTCACCTTTGACTTAACCGGGCTGGCTTCCCGGGTCCAGAACCCGCGCTACCTTCTGCCAGACATGCGCGCCAACCTGTGGCCAGCCGTACTGGCTGGTCTGGCTTACCCTGGCTGGCATGGCCACCCGCTTTCACCCCGGTACGGAGTCAGACAGAGATTTGTGGCAGTGGTCACGGATATGGTTCTCCCGGAACCACCCCTTCTTTCCGGGAGCCCCTGCGCTGAGTGTAACCATCCCTGCCTGAAGGCCTGTCCTACCCAGGCGATTGCCTCTCCCCGGAAGACCATCACCATTGAGGGGAAAGAATTTCTGCTTCCACAGGTGGATGAGTTTGCCTGCGACTGGGCCAGGAGATATTGCCTGGCGGGAAAAGAAGGGCCGGAATCGGTTGGCCTGCAGGTTAATGTGCCGCTGCCAGTAGAAAGGTCGGCCCGGGCAATTGCCGCCGGGTTATCTTCGGTAAACTGGGGTGTGCAAAAGAGGTTGCTTAACATTGCTGAGGAATGTTTAAGAGTCTGCCCGGCGCACCAAAAGTTAGCCGGGAAGGAACCACAATGAACCTGTGGAGAAAAATTCTCTTCCTGTTACTGGTTCTGGCCGGCTTTTCCAGTGGTCAGGAGAAGAAAGTTCTGCCTGCCCTGCAACTATGTGTGCCCAGAGCCAGACAGGCACCAAAGATTGACGGTGTTCTCCAGTCAGGGGAATGGGACCAGGCTGTTTCCTGGTCAGCCGGCGGCTGGCATTTCCTTGACGCCAGAAAAGTTCAGTTTTTTCTCCTCTGGGATGAAGACTTTGTCTATGTTGGCCAGCAGGCAACCCTGCTTCCTGGAGAGACCATTAAAAGGATTGGCCGGGAACCAAAACCCGACGTGGCCAGTGCCATGGAAACAGAGATGGAAATTTTCATTGACGCCGGCACTGACGGCTCCAATGGTATGCCCTGTACCTACCAGTTGATTGCCAATGCCTGCGGTAACCTCTGGGATGTAGAACAACAATGGACGATTGGCCAGCGCAATACTTCCTGGAATGGTAACTGGATTTATGCCCAGAAAACCAGTCCTGACAGGAAATACTGGACGGCTGAACTGGCCATACCCCGCCAGACAATCTATTATCTGAACCCGCTTAAAGATGGCGTCAGCTGGCGCATGGGTTTTGGTCGGGATGGCGGCCGGGAACCAAACGGCATTTTCGGGTGTGTGGCTCCGGTTACTTTCCGCGAGAAAACAGTGGTGGTTCAGCTCTCCGGAGTGGAAGAAAGTATTAACAACAGAATGGCTTTCAGTCTCAGGGTGAAAAATATCAACCAGCAGCCCTTCCGCGGCCAGTTGCAGGCAAAAGTGGAAGGGGGAAACCAGCCGGAAGAAAACAGAGAGATTGTCCTGGCGCCGGGCCAGGAAGTTACCATCAAGGTGGACAGACCAGCCGGCCTAAAAGAGGGTCAGAAAGCCGACTTTTTTGTCCAGGTCTCCTCTGAAGGAGAGATTATTTTTCGCTGGTCAAAACCGATCCTCTTTGACGACCTTCACACGAAACAGCGCTGGCTGGAACCGGCGCCTGCCCAGCCCTTTGACGCTTCGGTAGTTTTCAATCCGGCTCGTCACTTTCTCCGGGTAAAGGTGGACCGCTTTGAGTTCCCCAATAAAGAAAAGGTGGTCGCGGCCTCCATCCAGGTAAAAGACAGAACACAGACGAAACCGCTGGCCACGGCTATGGCTGAAAGGTTTTCCTATGACCTGGCAGAGACGCTCGTTCCGTTACCGGCTGAGCTGCCACCAGGAGAGTATAAAGTGGAGATTACCCTGCTGGACCCCAGCAGGAAACCCCTGGAGAAGTTGACCACCACGTTTACAAAGAAAGACCTCAAAGAATTTCCCTGGGTGGGCAACAATATCGGGATGAGCGACCGGGTTCTCTGGCCATTCCTGCCACTAACCGCTGAAGGCAGAAGCATCCGCTTCTCTGAACGAGAAGTAATCCTGAACGACTTAGCCCTGCCGGCAGCCATCACCAGCAAAAACCATGTTTTACTTGCCCGACCGATTACGCTGATGGGTCAGGCTGAAGGGAAGTCTTTTCAGGTGGTGGCTAAGGGCCCCCTAAAGCGACTGAAGAGTAGTCGCACCACGGCCGAATTCTCTGGTAGTGGCGCGGGAGGTCCTCTCGTCGTGGAAAATAGGCTCCGGGCAGAATATGACGGTTGCTGCCGGGTAGAGTTAACCCTGAAACCTTCCGGACAGGTAGCCGAAATAGAAAAGCTCTGGCTGGAGATACCCTTGCCTGCTGACCAGGCCACCCATCTCCACAGTTTCCGTCAGGACATGCGGGTTTCCTGCTATGCTGGTCTTTTACCTCCTGGCGAAGACAAAGTCTGGGATACCACCAGAGTCCCGGCCAATCAAATGACTGTCGGTTCTTTCGTCCCCTTGATTTTCCTGGGAACACCTTCGGCCGGACTGACCTGGTTTGCCGACTCGGATGAAAACTGGTGGCCTACCAACGCCGCTCCAGCCGCAGAAATTTTTCGCACCGGCCAGGAGGTAATTCTCCGGTTTAACCTGGCCGGCGAACCAGTCCGCTTTTCCGAAAGCCGGACGATCGTTTTCGGGCTACAGCCCAGCCCGGTCAGACCACTGGTCCCGGAGAGCTGGACGCCTGGCTCCGGCATCTGCGGGCTTTACGAGTACGATGGCCGCTTTGACCGCAAGACCCAGAAAAGAGGTTTTTACCTGTATCCGGCGCATCCAGAAAAATTCAATGCCTATTACACCGCAAAATTCGGCGGAAAACCGATGGGTATTTACACGGAGAACGCCCCGACTGATGTTCCGGCTGAAGACGCTGAATACTTTGCGGATGAGTGGAACGGAGGTCGCACCAGGAGTCTCTCTGATTGCTGCCTATACTATGCAAAGAAACTCCTTGAGGCCTGTCCCATAATTCATGGGTTTTACATTGATAACATCTATCCCCGAACGACCTGGAATGCAGAAGCCGGCTCTGCCTACCGGTTGCCTGACGGACGGATTCAACCAGGCTTTGACCTTTGGGAGACAAGGGAATATGTCCGGAGACTGCGCACCTTGCTTCAGGACATGAAAAGAGAACCACATGGGATTGAGGTTCACATGACCTGTACCATGGTCATTCCGGTCTACGCCTGGGCTGACTGCATGCGAGAAGGGGAAAACCCGGTGGAAGCCGATAAGGGGAAGAAAGACTTCGCTGACCTTTACCCACCGGGCTTTGTCGCGATTATGAACAATCCTTACCTCTGGGGAATTAATTCTGTTCACCACTGGATGTTCTACACCAGAGAGGAACTCTTCAAGTCTCTTGGGCCGGATGCTTTCTGGAAAGCCCAGCGCACCGGCATAGGTCATCTGGCCCTTCATGGAAATCTCTTTCCACGTCCCGCAGGACAGGAGTATCTGACCCTGGTCCGCAAATACGATACCGCCTTCCGGAGTTTTCCAGGCCAGGAAGTCTTTCTTCCCTATTGGGAAAACCAGGGTCTTTTCCAGGTTTTTAATGCCCACTGCCTGGCTTCCCTCTTTGTCAAACCTGACCGGCTGGCTCTCTGGATAATGAACTACCACCGCCAGTTAGAAAGTGTAACGGTCTGGCTGGACCTGCCCAGACTTCTCGGAAAGAAAGCCAGCGACCAGCGGGCAGTGACCGCCTGTGACCTGGAAACAATGCAGGCTTTAACCCTTCCCGGAGCCAGCCTGGAGACAAAAACCGCCGGCGCTGACCCGAAAACCGAACGCAGCAATCGCCTGACTGTTACGGTTCCAGTTAGAGACTTCAAAATCATCTTAATCCAGGCTAAGTAACGCGACAGTTTACCTGGAAAAACCCCAACTGAAATTGACAGACAAAGGCCGACATGATAGCTTTTCCCGCAAAGAAAAAATCAGGGTCTGAACCCGGGTAACGCGGGTAAACTTCAAGGGGGAAAATGAAAGCAAAAGGCCTGGCAGTGATACTTTTTGGTCTGTCTCTTTCCGGGATAACTTCTTCAGCAGAACTGGTATTGAAAAGCAATCCACTGGTTGTCCCTTCCTTCCGGCAGCAGAAATTGGAGGTTTTTCTGCAGATTGAAAATAAGAGCCAGCAGCCGGTGGTGCTTACGGTGCAGCCGCTCATCACTGATTTTAAAACCAATCAGCCTGTGCCCGGTTTAACCCCGGTCAGCCTTACTGTGGCGGCTGGCTATAACGGTGAAATAAGCTTTTCTCTTCCGGCCAGTAACCTGAAGCCATGGTCTCACTGGGACCCCCAGTTGTACTACCTTGACCTTTTACTGAAGCCGGGTGGCTCCCCGGAATTGAAAGCCGAAAGAGTCCGTTTTGGCTATCGCGAAGTCTGGACGGAAAAGGGCAATATCTATGTCAACGGGAAAAAAGTGTTTCTCCTGGGTGGCAACCACGCCGGCCGGCGCAACGAAACTGAAATGAAGTTTGCCAAACTGGCTGGTTTTAACGCTGACACTATTCCTGATGATTTATCTTCCAGGGTTAATCAGACAGTGCTGGACCTGGCTGACCGCTACGGTCACTACCTGGTCTGGTCCTGGGCGCCGGTGAACGCTGACAGCCGCGGCTGGCTTTACGCCCACGGCAATCATCCTTCGCTGATCGGTTACGCTATTTCCAGTCCGGAACCAGTGTACATGCTGGGTCCCCATGGTCACCCCATGGGTATCGGCGCGGTTATTCCCGAACAAGATAAGGACAAACCACCGATACAACTCATCCGCCGGCTGAACCAGATAGACCCCGGTCGCATCTACGGCTACTATGTGGTGGGTCTGGGTGGCAATTTCCGCTCCCTGATGTGGGATTTAGGCTGGGGGGTACCGGTTCAGTCCCAGGAAGAGTGGCTGAGTTACTGGTCAAAAAACAGGGAAAAGGTGGAGCCTTTTTTTCCTCAGGAGTTTGCCCTGGTAAGATTGGGCGCCAATATGGTCAGAATGGACAGGAAGTTCGGCGGTTCGGCCATTGTGGAACAGATGGCCAGGTACGCAGGGGAGGAAGCCTATCGTCGTTTTGACCCGGAAACAATGGCCGAAAGTTATGCTCCTGACGCCAAACAGGTCTGGACCAAACGCGGCTTCCAGAACGAACCCAACAGTACTTTCTTTTACATGGTGAAGGACTATCTTTACACCAGGGTATTCCCTGCCTGGCGGGTGGCCGGGTTTGCTGGCGCCTTGCTCCATGTTGATGGCCATCCCCAGAACCTGGTGCTTGATGGCCAGGTTTCCCCTCTGGCGAAGACCCTGGCCAAAATCAGTGCGGAACTTTACTTCTTCCTTGGTGGTCCTGAGAATGACTATGTCTGCAAGGGCCACATCTTTTACGCTGGCGAGACCATCAACAAGAGCGCCATCCTGGTCAACGATTCCCCGGGGGATGTGACCGTGGCTGTCTCCTGGTGGCTGCAGGACGAAAAAGGTAAAACGTTTTGTTTCAGAACGGAAAAACTGAGCGTGCCCCAGGGAAAAACAGGGTTTCTCCCGATCACTTTTCAGGCGCCAGAGGTAAAAGAAAAAACAGAATTGAAACTGATGGCTTCCTGGAAGGAACCGACCGGCCAGGAGCATCAAGCAGAACCACTCTTGCTCAGGGTTTATCCCCGAGAAAACTTTGTCTGGAGAGAGGGAGAAATAGCCGTCGTTGATGCTACCGGCGCTACCCTGAAAATCCTCCAGGAGATGAAGATTCCAGCAGTCAGCCTCACCAGAGATAAAGCCGAGCAGAACCTTTCCCTCTTAAAGAGGGTTCGCCTGCTGGTGGTCGGCCGACAGTCCTATCCTCTGGCCGTACAGATTATAAACCCTGAGGCGATGATGTCAGCCCTCAGAGAGGGGTTGAATGTGGTGGTGCTGGAGCAGTTGAATCGTTACGTCTGTGGTCTCAAGTTAGAAAATACTGGTTCCCGGGAGGTTTTTATCAGGGCCAAGGACTCACCGCTCTTCGCCGGTCTGGACAACCATGATTTCTCCAACTGGCGGGGAGAAAGTACCCTGCTGCCTGCCTACCCTTCCTTTGATTCGGAAAGCCTTTGGTGGTACGCCTCTTATTCCTACCAGGGACAGATGAATGCCTGGAGACAGCGCAGAGCCTGGCACTGGTCCAATAAAGGTACCGTGGCTACCTTTTGCTTTGAAAAGCCACAGCAGGGAAATTTTCGGGTGCTGGCCGACGCTGGCTTTGACCTGCTTTACGCTGCCGCCGTGGAATTCTCCGTGGGCAGAGGCAGGCTGCTGCTTTCTCAGTTAGACCTGACCGACCGTTACGGCAAGGACCCGGTAGCAACCCGGTGGTTCCAGCGCCTCCTTTCGGAATACACTTCTTTGAAATCAGGGGTCAGAACACCGGTGGGTGTTTTGAGTGAGCCCTCTCTTAAGGTCATGGAAGACTTTGGTCTGGAAACGAGCGAGGGTTTAAATACGGCCGTGGCTTATCTTTCTGCCGATGACCTAAAAAAACTTTCCCACCAGCAGGTCAACAGCGTGAAACAGTTTGTTACTGCTGGCGGCAGTCTTCTCACCTATTTTGAGACACCGGAGCAGGCGGCCAAACTACCGGTGAAGTTAAAGTACGAACCAAGAAAAATTTTCAATCCTGACCTGCCTGAGCATCCAGTTTTTTCCGGGCTGGGCCGAAGTGAGGTCTTTCTCAGAGAACCTCACCAGATGCAGGCCATCACCGGCGCCGAAGACACCAGGGTTGTTTCCTCTTCTTCAGGACTGGCTGCCGTCTGTCAGGCCGGGAAAGGCCTGGTCGTTATTCTTCAGGTACCGCCGGACAAAGGCAAAAGCACGCCAGAGGGCTGGAGCCGGCCGAAGGTCCGTCGTCTTTATGCTACTGTGCTGAGTAACCTTGGCGCAAGCAGTCGCATCATCCCTGACTGGGCAGCCATCGGCGGCTGGGGACAGGTTGAAGAATGGCTGCCAGGATACGCCGAAAGAGTGCCGAAGAAAGCACCGAGGGTGAAGGAGAGCCCTTTCTATCCAGAACCCGGCCTGGACTGGGACCCGGACGCCCACGTCGCTTTTTAGGGCAAACACACAAAAGGGGGAAGAAGTGATACTTTACATCTTCACCGACACCTACCAGCGCTATCAGGAAGCCACCGGTGTAATCACCGTGCGCAATCGTCTGGAAGAACTGGCGCAAGATGCCTGCCTGATACTTCACTATTCCCGGGTAAGCCTAAAAACTATCAAAAGGATTCAGCCCTGGGCCATTTGCCACAGCGGTAGCGCCACCCTTTTTGAGGAGTACGATGTCTTGAAAAACTCGGCCTACCGTCAGGTGGTAAGAACTTGCTGTGTGCCCCAGATTGGTTTCTGTGGAGGTCATCAGGTCATCGCTAAATTTTTCGGTAGCAGTTTGGGTCCCATCAGGAAACTGCGGCCAACTGAGCCTGACCTTTCCTCTTACCGACCGGGTTACTTCAAAGAGTGGGGCTTCTGGCCGGTAACGGTTGTGAGGAGAGACCCCTTATTCGCAGGCTGCCCCCGCACCTTCAGAGTGCCCCAGGCTCACTTCTGCGAAGTGAAAAAGTTAGGAGCAGAACTGGTGTTGTTAGCTTCCTCTAAAGATTGCCGGGTCCAGGCCTTCCGTCATCGCACCAGACCTATCTATGGAACTCAGTTTCATCCGGAAAATGCTAATGAGGCCTACCCGCACGGAACTCAAATCCTGCGCAATTTCTTTCATCTGGCCAGGGAAAAGGTGGGCTTTTGGTAGTGTCAAAAAAGGTACAAAAGAAGAATGAAAAGAAAGGGAACAAACTGGCTCACTCAAAGTGCTTCGGCACAGACAAGGACTACGCCGAAATCGGTAGCTCGGCGAACTCGCTCGCCATCTGGCGAGCTCAGACACCGCCGAGTAAGGTATTGCGTCCCGGATGGAATTGCCCGGGCCGCTTACCGAACGCTGCCGCTTTTCGTCTTGTCTTGTATCTGTGCCTTCGCAACTGGTTCGCCAGCTGTCCCCTTCCTTTTTTGACACAGTGGAGGGGGAAGAAGGGAGATAACACTTGCAAGTTAAAGTCTTCGGCAGAACCGACCGGGTACTGGAGAAAAAAGATGAATGAGCGGGAAAGATTCTTAGCCTGTTTGAATTATCAAAATTTTGACAGGGCGCCGTTGCGTCACTTTGGCGCCTGGCCGGAGACAGTAGAGCGCTGGAAAAAAGAAGGTTATGACCCGGAAAAACCTCCGTTTACTCTTGACCGCTGGGACTGGTATGGCAACTGGTTTTTCCCGCAGCCTCCCTTTACCCGTACAGTGGTGGAACAAACGGAAAAAACCATTCTCTATGTCAACCATGAAGGTATCCTGCTGAGAGAAAGAAAAGACCAGCCGCGTTCTTCCATGCCCCAGTTTGTCCGCTTTCCGGTGGAAACCAGGCAGGATTTCCGCAGATTCTGGAAGGAAAGGATGCAGCCAGATCTGACCAGCCGCATCGGGCCCGACTGGAAGGAGAAACTGTCGGCTTACCGTCACAGAACAGTTCCGCTTCTCATTGTGGCTGACCGCTGGGGAGGTTTTTTTGGGCCCCTGCGCAACCTGTTAGGTCTGGAAAAACTCTGCCTACTTTTTTACGATGACCCGGCTTTTCTGGAAGAAATGATGGAGGCAGAAGTCCAGTTCATTGTTGAAATAACGGACCAGGTCTTAGCATATACCGATATTGATGTTTTCGGTTTCTGGGAGGATATGGCTTACCGGTCAGGTCCACTGCTGGGACCGGCTCTGACCAGGAAGTATCTGCTGCCCCGCTACCGTCAGGTGGTGGAGCACCTCAGGAGAAAAGGAGTAAAGTTTTTCTGCCTTGACAGTGACGGGGATATCTCCAGCCTGATTCCGGTGTGGCTGGATGCTGGCATCAACATTCTTTATCCCTTTGAAGTCCAGGCCGGAATGGACGTGGTCAGCGTCAGGAAGAAATACGGGAAAAACTTAAGGATGTGGTTTGGCCTGGACAAACGCGCGGCTATCCACGGCAAGAAAGCGATTGAGGCCGAGATGGCCCGGGTGGCCCCGCTGGTCAGGGAAGGCGGCTATATTCCCGGACCGGACCATTCCTTCCCGCCGGATGTCTCCTACGCTAATTTCTGTTTTTTCATGGAAGCCCTGGAAAAAATTCTGTAGCGGTTCTCAGTGTTTCTCCTTCTTGCCAGTTTTTATCTTCAGGGGTTAAACTCTTTTTAACAGGGAGGCAGCATGGAACTGATTGCGGTAACGATTGAGAAGCCGGAAAACATCAACTTTATCCTGGGCCAGACCCACTTCATCAAGTCAGTGGAAGACCTTCATGAGGCGCTGGTCAACGCCGTGGCGGGCATTAAGTTTGGACTGGCTTTCTGTGAGGCTTCCGGTCAGTGTCTGGTGCGCTACTCCGGGACAGAAGAGAGTTTGATTTCCCTGGCTCAGAAAAATGCTCTGGCCATCGGAGCAGGACATGCTTTCATTATTTTCCTGGGCGAAGGTTTTTACCCGGTGAATGTGCTTAACGCGGTGAAGTCTGTGCCTGAGGTCTGCCGGATTTTCTGCGCCACGGCCAATCCCACCCAGGTGATTCTAACTCAAACAGAGCAGGGCCGGGCTATCCTGGGTGTGGTGGATGGATTTTCACCCAGAGGGATTGAGGACGAAAAGGGCATCCTCTGGAGAAAGGAACTCCTGAGGAAAATTGGGTATAAACTTTAACGGGAGAAAGTTGTCTCTTCTCCTCCATCCTCTTTTGCACTTTCCGGCTGGAGTAAGTATATCCGGGCATGGAGCAATGGACAGGCTGTTTTCAGGGTTTCTGGATGGGTTTGCGTTGAGGTCTCGGGGATAACAAAGGTGGCAAGGAAAGGTGTTACGGCGAAATTTCCGGGTTTACCGGGGGATTTGACACAGTTTCCGTGGCAGACTATACTGTTTGGAAATGACAGTCAGGAAGAAGACAGAAAAGGGGGCGAAGGAGAGCCGTCAGGCTGAAGAGAAAGGCCGCCCGGAAAGTCTTAAACCGACCGAGGTCAGGATTAACATCAGGTGCCGCCATTGTTTCATCGTGGACGGATACACCAGACAGGAAGACAGGTGTCGTCATTGCGGAGCCAGACTTTTTCTGATTGACGAGGTTTAACGACTGCTCTCAGTTAGGAACCGGAAGAAGGCGGTTAACAGGCCCCGGAGAGGGGGTGAGTTTATTTGGCCAGGAATGTGGAGTTTGAGAAAATCTTCAAACAATTCAAGCGGGAAGTAGAACGCGAAGGTATCATCAAGGAAATCAAAGCCAGGGAATTTTACGAGAAACCAAGTCAGTTGCGACGGCGGAAAAAGGTCAGAAAGTACCGGCCGCAAAGTCAATACTCTGTTTAACCCTTGGAAAACTCCTCCCGCGTTTTCACTGTTTCTCTCAACACCAGCCTTGACCGGACTTTTTGTCTGGATCGGCTCGTCTTCGGAGACATCAACCGTGTCAGAAACAGCCGGCTGGATGCTGGCGGAAAGGGACTGAATGTGGCCCGGATGTTGCATCTTCTAAATGACCGGGTCTGTGCTGTAGCCTGCCTGGGCGGACACAACGGTCTGCTTGTCCGGGCACTGGTCCGGGCCGAGGGTGTAGCCATTCGGATGATTAAGACTTCCGGTGAAACCCGCAACATCTTTAATTTTATCGAAAAAACTACCGGTCGCGTGCTGAGAATTAATGAACCCGGACCGGCCTTTTCGGAAAAAGAGCGGCAGGCCCTTTTTCAATATCTCTCCCGGCTGAGGCTTCAGTCTGAAGATATGGTCGTTCTCTCCGGGAGCTTGCCTCCGGGTCTGCCAGTCGCCACCTACCGGGAGATCATCAACCTTCTTAAACCCAGAACTTCCTGGATTACCCTGGATGCTGACGGCATGGTCCTGAAAGAAGGGGTGAAGGCTGGACCGTGGCTCATCAAACCCAATCTCTGGGAATTGCAGCGTCTGCTCGGTCAGAAGGTCACCTCGCCGGCCGGACTTATCCGTCTCTGCCACGGCCTGCTCAACCGAAACGGGCTGAGGTTGATTTTGCTGACCCTGGGCAACCAGGGTGCGGTAGCGGTTTCGCCGGAGGAAACCGTCTGGGCCAGACCTCCCCGGATAAAACCGGTGAGTGAAATTGGCTGTGGTGATGCCTTTCTGGCCGGTTTCCTTCACGGGTGGAGACAGACGCAGTCGTTAAAAGAATCTTTGAAGTTAGCGGTAGCCTGTGGGACAGCCAAGGTTACCTGTGCCGGTACCAGTATGCCTTCCAGAAGGCAGGTCTTCGCCTTAAAGGACAGAGTGCGACTGCTTTCCCCGGACAGAATGAAATTCTCCCCGGGATGAAAAGAGGTTGATTTTGCTGCCGGAGAGAAAAAATGGTAAGGAATTATAACCCAACGTCACAAGGAGGCAGAAATGTTTTTCTCAGGAATTAGCGATGAAGCCGGACAGGCTATTGAGACGCAGATTAAGGCTCACCAGGAATTAGGCTGGGCTTATCTGGAAGTCAGGAATGTTGACGGAGAGAACCTGGCGCTGATGCCGGAGAAGAAGTTTGAGCAGGTTTATGAGAAGGTGACGGCCGCCGGGCTCAAGGTTTCCTGTTTTGCCGGCTGTATCGGCAACTGGGCCAAACAGATCTCCGGTGATTTTTCTTCAGACTTCAACGAACTGAAAACCGCTATCCCCAGAATGCACCGTTTTGGCACCAGGTATCTTCGCATCATGTCCTGGCCAAACGACACGGCGCAACCCTGGTCAGAGGCTGACTGGGCCAGAGAAGTTATCCGCCGGCTTAAAGTGCTGAGCAAGATGGCGGAAGATGGTGGGGTGGTTTTAGCCCATGAAAACTGCAGTGGCTGGGGGGGAGAGTCAGTGGAAAACTCTCTGCTCCTGGTGGAAGAAATCAACTCGCCAGCCTTCAAACTCCTTTACGATACCGGAAATGTTGTTCCCCACGGTCAGGACCCCTGGGAATTTTACACCCGAACCAGACCCTACACGGTTTACGTGCACATTAAGGATTATCGCCGGGAAGGTGAAAAGTTTGTGGCCACTTTTCCCGGAGAAGGTCAGGGGATGCTCAGAGAGATACTGTCTGACCTGCTGGCTTCCGGTTACCAGGGAGCAATCTCCATTGAGCCCCACTTAGCCAGTGTGGTTCATGAAGGTAAGGTGGGTAAAGAAGAGGTTGCCTATCAGACCTATCTCACCTATGGCCGGAAGTTGATGAAACTGGTGGAAAGTATCAGGAAGTAGCGAAACCTGTTTGCAACTCCAGCATCTAAATAAACGAAAACAAAAAAAGGAGGTGATGTCTATGAAGATGGTCAAAGTGGATCCGTTCCGCGAGATCATGGATGTGCGGGACAGCTTCGACCGGTTCATTGACAACTTCCTTGGCCGGAACCTTGGCTGGGACCTGGCAGAGTGGCATCCGGCAGTAGATATTTACGAAGATGATGACAACATTGTCCTTCGGGCCAGTATCCCTGGTGTCAAGAAAGAGGACATCAAGATTACCCTGACCGGGGATACAGTGACCCTCTCGGGCAAGACGGAAGAGGCTAAAGAGGTTAAGAGGGACAACTACTACCGGAAGGAGATTCGCACAGGCGGTTTCACCAGAAGTTTTGCGCTGCCCTGCCCGGTTGACCGCGCTAAGGTATCTGCTGTTTACAAGGATGGAATTCTTGAGGTGACACTGCCCAAGGCCGAGGAAGCCAAAGCTAAGGAAGTACAGATTGCCGTCAAGTGAACCCGACCTGATTTTCGCGGAAGAAGAGCGGGTTATAGCGGAGACCCGCTCTTTTTCTTATGGAAAGGTACGGCAGATTGATGTTTGAATCCTGGCCAGTCCTGAGATTTAACCCTCTTTTTCTATCTTCAGGTGGTTGTCAACGCTATCAATGAGGATAGTATCCCCTTCCCGGAATTCTCCGGCTAAGACCTTCAGGGCGACGGCATTTTCCACTTCCCGCTGAATGAGTCTTTTCAGCGGCCTGGCGCCGTAGTTCTGGTCGTACCCTTTTTCCGCCAGATATTTCCTCGCAGCCTCAGTCACCTTCAGATTTATTTTCCTTTCTTCCAGGCGGCGCCGCAGGTGCCCCAGTTGAATTTCCACGATTTTAACCAGGTCGTCTAATTTCAACTTGTGGAAAATGATAATCTCATCCACCCGGTTGAGAAACTCCGGTCTGAATTTGGCTCTCAACACTTCCAGAACCTTACTTTTCATCTCCTCCTCGTCCTTGAACATCGTCAGATACTGACTGCCGACATTGGAAGTCATAATCACCACGGTGTTGCGAAAATCAACCGTTCGGCCCTGGCCGTCAGTCAGACGGCCGTCGTCCAGCAGTTGCAGGAGAACATTGAAGACATCCTGGTGCGCCTTTTCCACCTCATCCAGGAGAATCACGCTGTAAGGCCGACGCCGAACTTTTTCCGTCAGTTGTCCACCTTCCTCGTAGCCCACATATCCCGGCGGCGCGCCAATCAGTCTGGAGACAGAAAACTTTTCCATGTACTCGCTCATATCAATCCGCACTAAAGCATTCTCATCATCAAAGAGAAACTCAGCCAGCGCTTTAGCCAGTTCTGTCTTGCCCACGCCGGTTGGCCCTAAGAAAATGAAGGAGCCAATCGGACGGTTAGGGTCTGCCAGACCGGAACGGCTACGCCGGATACAGTTGGCGACCGCAGTAATAGCCTCGTTCTGTCCCACCACGCGGCGGCTGAGCCGTTCTTCCATGTGGAGAAGTTTCTGAATTTCTCCTTCCAGCATCCTGGAAACCGGAATCCCGGTCCATTTGGAAACGACCTCAGCAATATCTTCCTCGGTAACTTCTTCCTTCAGCAGACCGCCCTTCTTCTGAAGTTCCTTCAGTTTCCTGGTCTCCTGTTCTAACTCTCTGTTCAGGACGGTCAACCTTCCGTATTTATACTCGGCGGCTTTATCCAGGGCTCCCTCCCGTTCCGCTTTTTCCATCAGGGTCCTGGTCGTCTCAATCTGCTCCTTAATCCGCCGGACTTTTTCCACCACCTCTTTTTCCGCCAGCCAGCGGGAACGAAGTTTCTCGGCTTCCTTTTTCAACCTTTCCAGTTCCTTCTCCAGACGCGTCAACTTTTCCTTTGTTTCCTCGCCGGTTTCTTTTTTCAAAGCCTGCCGTTCAATCTCAAGTTGTCTGAGGCGTCGTTCCACTTCGTCAAGCTCCACCGGCATGCTATCATTTTCCATCCTGATTTTGCTGGCGGCTTCGTCCACCAGATCAATGGCTTTGTCCGGCAAAAATCGGCCGGTGATGTACCGGTGGGAAAGGGTGGCCGCGGCCACAATGGCACTGTCGGTGATTCTGACGCCGTGGTGAACTTCGTACCTCTCCTTCAGCCCGCGCAGGATGGAAATAGTGTCCTCCACACTGGGTTCCTTCACCAGAATCGGCTGAAAGCGTCTCTCTAAGGCCCGGTCTTTTTCCACGTACTTTCTATATTCATCCAGGGTGGTGGCACCGATACAGCGCAGGGTACCTCTGGCCAGGGAAGGTTTGAGCATATTGGAAGCGTCCACGGCTCCTTCTGCCGCGCCAGCGCCGACCAGTGTGTGGAGTTCATCAATAAACAGGATGATGCGGTCTTCCTCCTTTTCAATTTCACGCAGCAGGGCCTTGAGCCGGTCTTCAAACTCGCCCCGGAACTTTGTTCCGGCCACCAGAGCCCCTAAATCCAGACCCAGGATGCGTTTGTTTTTGAGGGGTTCAGGGACATCTCCGGAAACAATCCGGCGGGCCAGGCCTTCCACGATGGCTGTTTTACCCACTCCGGCTTCACCGATCAGTACCGGATTGTTCTTGGTTCTCCGGGAAAGGACCTGGATGACGCGACGGATTTCTTCATCACGGCCAATGACCGGGTCCAGTTTGCCCTTGGCAGCCAGGTCGGTAAAATCCCGGGTGTATTTTTCCAGTGCCCGGTACTTGGTCTCTGCTTCCCGGTCGGTAACCTTGCTTCCACCGCGGTTTTGCTGGATGAACTTCAGCAGACGCTCCCGGAAAAGGTCGTGGCGCTGCAGGATATCCCTGGCCGGCGAAGGAACCTGGCTTAGGCCCAACAGCAAATGTTCCACACTGATGTACTCATCGTCCATCTCTTTAGCTTCCTGCTGGGCTCGGGTCAGGACCTGCTGCAACGAGCCGCTCAGATACATCTGGCCAGCCCCGGTGACCCGGGGAAGTTTCTCCAGTTCTTTTTCTACTTCGCCAGCCAGGTCTTCTGGTTTCAACTGCGCCTGCTGGAGCAGGTCAGCGGTCAGTTCATCCTGCCGGAGAAGAGCCAGCAGAAGGTGCAACGTATCCACACTCTGGTGGTTTCTCTCCTGAGCCAGACTCTGGGCGGTCACCAGCGATTCCTGAGCCTTAACGGTGAGTTTTTCCCAGTTCATTTTTTCACCTCATTTTTTCCTTCTGGTTCCTTCAAAGAGTTTAATTAGTCTTTTCTTGTGTCTGTCAATGGCTTTGAGTGTCCTTATCTCCCTCACCCATACTGTCAAAAAAGGAAGGGGACAGCTGGCGAACCAGTTGCGAAGGCACAGTTACAGGACAAGACGAAAAGCGGCAGCGTTCGGTAAGCGGACCGGGCAATTCCATCCGGGACGCAATACCTTACTCGGCGGTGTCTGAATTCGCCACCTGGCGAATGAGTTCGCACCAGCAGCGATTTCGGCGTAGTCCTTGTCTGTGCCGGAGCATTCTGAGTGAGCCAGTTTGTTCCCTTTCTTTTCATTCTTGTTTCTTCCTTTTTTACACTACGTTTCTTCTCTGTCAAACATCTGCATAGAGTTAGATTGAAACACAGAGAAAAGGTTTCAGGCCATCAGGGATAGACGCAGCCAGCGTAGCCGAAATCACGCTGTGGCTTAAAGACAGTGGTGATAGATGGCTTCCACCAGTTCCATCGTTTTAACGGCATCGCCAAAGTGGGTCAGGGGGAGTTGTTTCTCTTTCAGACAATCAATGAAATGCCGGTTTTCCGCGAAAAACCCGCCAATTTTGTAGATTCCGGTACTTCCAGCCACCTCGGTTGCCTGAAGGAGCGTGCCTTCCTCCTGGTTATCCTGGTAAATGAGCGCCTGCTTTTCCGGGTCAACGAAGGCGGAAATACCTTTCCCGTGCATTTCCACAGAGAAGATGCGTTTGCCGGAGACCCAACTGGTGGAAAGAAACCCGACGGAACCGCTTTCAAAAATTAACAGGGCATTGAAACTGTTGTCATAATCCGCGTAGAGACTCCGGACACTGCTGGCCACCTTTTTCACTTCTCCCCCGAGAAAACGCAAGAGATCTACCGCATGAATGGCATCGCAGGTCAGAATGTCAACGGCTCCCCGATAGTAAGGTGGTGCACCCAGCATATGCTTGAAGAAATTCACCTGGCACTGATGGAGCGGACCGCGGCGGTGAAGCTCCTCTCTGACTCTGGTCACCAGTGGCGCGAAACGGCGCTGAAACCCGGTCATCGTCAGACACCCTTTTTTTTCAGCCAGGCGCGCCATCTGCCTTGTCTGTTCCCGGGTAATCCCGGGCGGTTTTTCAATGAAGACATGGAGTCCCCTTTCCAGGCAGTCAATGACAATATCAAACAGCTGGTAGGGCGGCATCAAAATGTAAACGGCTTCCGGGTCTGTTTCTTCCAGCAGGTGGTGATAGTCAGTATAGGTGCGGCTGATGCGAAACTTTTCCGCTGTGGCTTTCAGTTTGGCCTCCACCAGATCACACAGACCGACCAGTTCTACATCAGGAAATTGGACCAGGGAAGGGTAATGGACATTGTTGGCCATCGCCCCGGCCCCAATCAAGGCCACCTTAACTTTTTTCATCTTTTTCCTCCTCAAAGGTGCATTCTATCGGACCGAAACGAATTCTATCGCCACTTTTTAAGAGATAGGGTTTGCCTGTTTCCAGCCGTAGTCCATTGACATAGGTGCCATAACTGCTGCCGGCTCCTCCGGTGCCCACATCAACGACATGATAAATTCCGTTGATGCGGTCCAGCCTGGCGTGGAAACGAGAGACCTTGGCCAGAGTTTTAACCAGCTGCCGCTGGATCTCCACATTAAGACTGCGGAAGACCCGGTAATCAGGGATGATGATGTCGTGTTCTTTCAGCCTTCCCACAGTAATCCTGTCCTTAGTCAGGGGATATTCCCTCATCATAAAAGGATAATTGAAAATAAGTTTAGCCATGGTCAGAAACCTCCTTTTTCTGCTCATCCGGTGGCGAAGAGCAAACTTGCTCCGCAGGTTCCGGCATTTCCCCGGGCCGGCTCATCAGTCGGAGCAGTAAAGTGGCTCCTGTTAGAAAAAGTATTATTCCAAACCACTGGGTGGGGTAAAGACCCAGGCTGGTGCTTACCAGGTCACCCCTGAGGAAGTCAAGGTTGTAGCGAATCAAACCCATCGCCATCAGATAGAGGCAAAACACTGTTCCTTCCCGGAGTCGCTGGCGGAGCAGCCACCAGAGACAGCAGAAGACAGCCATGTCTGCAGCAAAATAGTAGAGCTGGGTAGGATGGATTCTGCCTTCTACCGCGGGAAAATGAACGCCGGCGAAACTGTCTGTTTCTTTCCCGTAGCAACATCCGTGGAGAAAACAACCCAGCCGGCCAATAGCCTGTCCCAGTGGCGCTGCCGTACTCACCAGGTCAACAATCTTAAAAAAAGGAAGGCGGCGGGCTAACGCGTAAAGAGAAAGAAAAATAGTGGCTCCGATGATGCCTCCCTGAATCGCCAGCCCGCCGTTACGCAGGGCCAGAATTTCCAGGGGGTGCCGGTAGTAGTACCAGAAATGGGTCATCACGTGAACGGTCCGGGCGCCGGCCAGACCGGAAACTACCAGCCAGACCAGAATCTCAGAAGCCACTTTCTGACTGAGTCCGGCGCGTCCGGCCAGTCGCTGGAAAATTGAGCCAGCGATGAGGATGCCCAGCGCGGCCATCACGCCGTACCAGTAAATGACAAAACTACCGATTTTCAGAAAGATGGGTGACACAGTTGCCCTTTACCTGCCAGAGGATGAAAAGGCCAACACCGGTGACAATCATGGTGTCAGCCAGATTAAAAACCGGCCAGACATGAAAATTGAGGAAATCAACTACCGCGCCCAGCCGCAGCCGGTCAATGAGATTGCCGGTGATGCCGGCAGTAATAATGCCCAGACTGGTCTGCTCCAGCCGGCTGAGATTTTTTCTGGCGTGGGCGTAGAAGGCTATCCCGGTGATGAACCCGGCGGAAACAATCATCACCGGTATTAGAGCCTCACCGGAGCCAAACCAGCCAAAACAGATGCCCTTGTTTTGAACGCAGGTCAGGGAAAAATACCGAAAGAGGCGAAGATTTTTTTCTGGCCCAAGCCAGGCAAGCACAGCCAGTTTGGAAAACTGGTCCAGGACCAGACCGGCCAGCACCGCACCCCAGAAAAGTCTGTTACCGGCTCTCACCTGGCTTTCTCTCTTTTTCTCGCTGACAGGCAATGCAGTACTTAGCATAGGGCAGGGCATCCAATCTGGACCTGGGAATGGGTCGGCCGCACTCCTCACAGCGGCCATAGGTGCCTTTGTTTATCTTTTCAATGGCCTCGTTAATATCGGCCAGCAGCCGGCCTTCAGAATTGGAAAGGTCCAGTTCAAGAGCCTTTTCAAAGACATCGGTGCCCAAATCAGCAATGTGGGTGGGTACGCCGCCAACTTCTTTAGCGCTGGCTGTCTTGCCGTCTTCCTGAAGATGCCCCAGCGTCTGCAAGATTCGTTCCTTCTCTTTCAACAACTTCTTAAGATAGGCTTTTCTCTGTTTCTCGTTCACCTTGCCTCCTGGCCGGCTCAAACATCAAAGATGATAAAGCAACTGTACCTGCCTCGCTCCTGAACAACCTTCAATCCGTGGTAGGTGGCCGCCTTGATTTCCCTGCTCGCCTGGCCTCTGACCAACTCTATGGTGGCTTCAAGATGATAAAGGGCAGACTTTTTTTTAATCTTCGCCGTGGCTTCAGCAGGAATTTTCTGGTGCACCTCCACCAGGTAAATCAGTTCTCCCAGGAAACGGACCAGCAATTCCTCTATGGAGGACGCTTTTAACTTCAGGACTGTTTTTCCGGCTGGCTCCTGTTTCACTGGCTTGAGCAAACTTATCAGGGCCTGGCTGGCCGAAAGGAAAAGTTCCTCAAGACTTCGCCCGGTCACCTTCACCCTGACATCAGCCGGATGTTCCAGCAACTTAAACATCGCTGCCGTTTCCCTGTGGTACCAGCGCCAGGTCCGTAATTGAATCCCCTGGCTCCAGATTAATCAACCTGACGCCAAAGGTATTTCTGCCCACCAGCCGGATATCCTTAATCGGCATGCGGATAATCATACCGGCCTGAGTGGCCAGAATTAATTCGTCGGTCTCAGTGACGCTGCGGATGCCCACCACCGCACCGTTTCGTTCCCCACCTTTAATGTCAATAATACCCTTTCCGCCACGATGCTGGTTGCGATAAAGACTGATGCGGGTTCTCTTGCCGTAACCTTTGCTGCAGACCGTGATGAGACTTCGTTCTTTTTCTTCCGGGCTGACGATTTCTGCTCCCACGACCTCATCGTCCGGTTTCTTAAAGCGAATGCCAATGACACCCATACCGGTGCGGCCGATGGGATGGACTTCCTTTTCCGGGAAGCGAATACTCAAGCCACATCTGGTGCTGAGGAAGACATCTCGGGTGCCATCGGTGATTTTGACCTCAATCAACCGGTCGTTCTCTCTCAGGGTTAGCGCGATAATGCCTCCCTGTCGCGGTCGGCTGTAAGCAGAAAGGGCGGTCTTCTTCACCAGCCCGTTTCTGGTAACCATCAGCAGGAACTTTTTTTCGTCAAATTCTTTAATGGGTATAACCGCGGCGATTTTTTCCCCTTCCGCCAGACGCAGCAGATTAACGATGGGTTTACCTTTAGCGTTGCGGCCGGCCTCGGGAATAAGATAACCGTGCAACCAGTGGACATGGCCAGTGTCGGTGAAAAACAGGACGGTGTCCACCGTGGAACAGATGAAGAGGTGTTTGATAAAATCTTCTTCCTTGGTCTGAGCCCCGACCATGCCTTTTCCGCCCCGGCGCTGCCTGCGGTAAGTTTCCAGGGGAACCCGTTTAACATATCCCTGATGGGAGACAGTGACCACGATATCTTCAGGTCTTACCAGGTCAATGTCGTCAAACTCCTGGATTGGCTCCACAATCATCGTCCGCCGTTTGTCCCCGAATTTCTTTTTCAGAAGCAGCAGTTCATCCTTGATGATTTTTTTGACCTTCTCGGGTCTGGCCAGAATTTCCGAGTACTCCTTTATTCTTGCTTCCAGGTCGGCTTTTTCCTGCAGAATCTTCTCTCTTTCCAGACCGGTCAGCCGGGATAAGGGCATGCTCAGAACTGCTTCCGCCTGCCGCTGGGAAAGTTTGAACTTCTTCATCAGGCCGTCTCTGGCCTCTTCCACGGTCCGGGAAGCCCGGATCAGCTTGATCACCAGGTCCAGATGGTCCAGGGCGATGATTAACCCGCAGACGATATGGTGCCGTTCCTGCGCTTTACGCAAATCATACCGTGTTCGTCTTAAAATAATTTCGCGGCGGTGCTCAAGAAACAACTGGAGGAGTTCCCGGATATTCAACAGCCGCGGTTGCTGGTTAACCAGAGCCAGATTGATGATTCCGTAGGTTATCTGGAGCGGAGTGTGTTTGTACAACTGGTTGGTGATAATGTCAACATTTTCCCCGCGGCGCACTTCCAGCACAATGCGCGTGCCTTCCTTGTCCGACTCGTCCCGCACCTCCTGGATTCCGCCAATCTTTTTCTCCTCCACCAGGGAGGCGATTCTTTCCACCAGCGAGGCTTTGTTGACCTCGTAGGGAATTTCCTTGATGATAATGTTTTCCCTGTCTTTAACTGTCTCCACCTCCATCCGACCGCGCAGGGTGATAATGCCTTTTCCTGTCCGGTAAGCCTGGATAATTCCCTCCTGGCCGCAGATGAAACCGCCGGTGGGAAAATCCGGCCCTGGCAGAACCTTCATAATCTCTTCCACGCTAACTTCAGGTTTATCCAGAACAAGAAGCAGTCCGTCCACCACTTCGGCCAGGTTATGCGGGGGAATGTTGGTGGCCATACCCACGGCAATACCTGAGGAACCATTGATGAGAAGGTTGGGCACCTTGCTGGGCAGCACCACCGGTTCGGCCAGGGATTCATCAAAGTTGGGCATGTAATCCACGGTATCTTTTTCCAGGTCAGTTAGCATCTCCATAGCCAGAGGGGTTAATCTGGCTTCGGTATACCGCATGGCCGCAGGTGGGTCGCCATCAATGGAACCAAAATTTCCCTGTCCGTCCACTAACGGGTAACGCAGGGAAAAGTCCTGAACCATCCTGGCGATGGCTTCGTAAATGGGAGCATCACCGTGCGGGTGGTATTTGCCCATCACCTCGCCGACGATTCTGGCTGATTTCTTGTAAGGTCGTCCGGGTTCCAGGCCTAACTCCAGCATCCCGTAAAGTATCCGGCGGTGGACTGGCTTGAGGCCGTCACGCACATCAGGCAACGCTCTACCCACGATTACGCTCATGGCGTAATCTAAGTAGGAGCTCCGCATCTCTTCATGAACGCTGATGGGTTGAATTTTCTCCTTGGCTTCTTCCATCTATGGTCTCCTCATCTCTCAGATGGTTCTGTCAAAGGCTTCATATTGGTTTTTTGGTCTTTTCTAATTCTGTCAATAGTTTTTCCAGTCCTTATCTCTCTCCCCCCAGTGTCAAAAAAGGAAGGGAATAACTGGCGAACGATTTGCGCAGGCACAGCGACAAGACAAGACGAAAAGCGGCAGCGTTCGGTAAGCGGACCGGGCAATTCCATCCGGGACGCAATACCTTACCCGGCGGTGTCTGAGCTCGCCAGATGGCGAGCGAGTTCGCCGAGCAACCGATTTCGGCGTAGTCCTTGTCTGTGCCGGAGCACTTTGAGTGAGCCAGTTTGTTCCCTTTCTTTTCATCCTTCTTTC
>JAKPFT010000033.1 GCA_029551285.1 bacterium
CCCATACTTCTTTGCCAGCGCATACGCCGAAAGATTACTCTCCTTTATCGCTTGCCTTATCGCTATTGTCGTGGTTGCATTTCTGTGTAATCTTATTTCCATGTCGGGTATTTTACAACTTAACCTATCGTTAGTCAACAATAAACCCTTTCTTCTGTGAGCGCTATGGCGCTTGCCACCGGCCGCCAGAGCCTTCAGGCAGTCCAGGCTCCTTCCTTCGGACTCATTTTCAGGCAGACCTGCCCTTCCAGGTCATAGTCATCGCTACCGGTAATTTTTACCGGGACAAATTCGCCCACGGTAAGTTTCTCCGCTCTGATTTTTACCAGACCGTCAATCTCCGGCGCGTCAAACTCGGTTCTTCCCAGCCAGAACTGCCTCGCTTTCTTTTCCACCAACACCGGCAGAGTCTGGCCGACCAGTTCTTTCATCTTCTCCCGGGAAATTTCCCTTTGCACCTGAAGGAGGTACTTCCTTCTTTCCCGGATGACCTGGCCTGGCAACTGGTCCCGGTCATGGTAGGCGGCAGTCCCCTTTTCCCGGGAGTAACCGAAAACCCCAACCCGGTCCAGCCGCGCCTGACGCAGGAAGTCCACCAGAAACTGGAAATGTTTTTCTTTTTCTCCGGGGAAACCGACCAGGAAACTACTGCGCAGACGAAGCCCTGGAACAGTCTTTCTTAACCACTCCACCGTAGCCCTGGCGTCAATCACCGGCCGGCCCATCTTAGCCAGCATCTCCGGATGGGCGTGCTGAAAGGGCAGGTCCAGGTACCGGCAGAAGCAGCGGTGATTGAGCATTACTTCCAGAACATCGTCTTTCAGGTGGGCCGGGTGAGCGTAGAGAAGCCGCACCCAGGGAAAACCAAGCTGACACAGTTTCTTCAGAAGAAAGGCCAGCTGGCCCTTCCGGCCAGTTTCCCGGCCGTAAGCAGCCGTGTCCTGGGCCACGAGTATCAGTTCCTTAAGGCCCTGACGCCGCAGCGCCTTAGCCTCGGAAAGCAGCACCGTTAAGGGAAAACTGCGCAACGGCCCCCGCAAAGCAGGAATAAGGCAGTAGCGGCAAAAGTTGCTGCAGCCTTCGGCTATTTTGAGGTAAGCGTACGGGGCTGTCGTCACCAGACGGGGATAGGCCTTGTTACTGAGGAAAGTGCCTGGCACACAGCGAAAGGGTCTCTTTCCGGAAAACACATCCTCCAGCGCCCTGGCTACCTCTGCGGGGTCACCAGTGCCTACCAGAGCGTCTATTTCCTTCTGGAGAAGTAACCGGCGGCCTTCTCGCTGAACCAGACAGCCTACCACCAACAACTTCTGCTTTTTTCTTTTTTTTAACTTTACCAGTTGGCGCAGGTACTGCCGGGATTCAGCCACCGCCTTCTGAAGAAAGGCGCAGGTGTTAAGCACAACGACATCGGCCTGTTCTGGCTCTGCCACCACAGCCAGACCTTTCTCTGCGGTCAGCGCCAGTATTTTCTCAGAGTCGACCAGGTTTTTGGGACAGCCCAGGCTGATGACGCAAATCGTTTTCATTTCCGAAGGAGAAAATCAGGGATGGGGTCAGTCAGCGCTTTTCTTGAGCACTTCCCTGGGTTTGCCTTCCCGGTAAGGACCAACGATACCTTCTTGTTCCATCTTTTCAATCAGGCCAGCCGCCTTGTTAAATCCGATTTTCAGCCGCCGCTGGAGCATGGAAATGGAGGCAATCTTTGTGTCCAGGACGATGCGTTTGGCCTGGTTGTATAGATCCGCTTCTTCCTGGCCGGGTCCGGCTCCAGACACTACTTCTTCCTCTTCCTCCGGCGATTCCAGAATTTCCATCTGATATTCCACATCTTTCTGCTCCTTCAGGAAAGCACACAGATTTTCTATCTCCTCGTCCGAGATATAGCATCCCTGAATCCGCAGGGGTCGGGAACTGCCTGGCGGAGTGAACAGCATATCACCACGGCCCAGGAGTTTTTCCGCACCAATATTGTCCATGATGGTCTTGGAATCAAAACGGGAGGGAACCTGAAAGGCAATCCGGCAGGGCAGATTCGCCTTGATGACGCCGGTGATGACATTGACCGAGGGCCGCTGGGTCGCCAGAATCAGGTGGATACCCGCTGCCCGGGAGAGCTGGGCCAGTCGGATGATACTGTTTTCAATCTCGTTCCGGGCAATAATCATCAGATCCGCCAGTTCGTCAATGACCACTACAATAAACGGCAGGGGTTGCTCCTTAAACTGGGCGTTGTAACTTTCAATGTTTCTCACCTTTTTCTCGTTGAAGAGGCTGTAGCGTCTTTCCATCTCGCTGATGAGCCACTTCAGCGCCACCACGGCCTGCCGGATTTTGGTGACCACCGGCACCATCAGATGGGGTAACCCGTCGTAGAAGGTCAACTCCACCATCTTGGGGTCAATCATGAGAAAACGCACCTCCTCCGGAGAAGCCTTGTAAAGAATGGAGGCGATCAGCGAGTTAATGCAGACGGTCTTGCCGGAACCGGTGGCGCCAGCGATTAAAAGGTGGGGCATCAGTTTCAGGTCAGAGACGATCGGCCGGCCCATGACATCCTTGCCGATAGCCACCGTCAACCTGGAGCGGCTATTAGCAAACTCTTTACAGGAAAGAATTTCCCGGAGATAGATGATGGAGATGTCCCGGTTGGGCACTTCAATCCCCACAGTAGATTTTCCAGGTAGCGGCGCCACCACTCTGATGGTGGTGGTCTTCAAACTCATGGCAATGTTGTCCTGAATGCTGTGCAGCCTGGAAACCTGGATGCCTGGAGCCAGTTGCAGTTCGTACATCGTTACCCGGGGACCCTGGTTAATCTGGACAATCTCTCCTTCAATCCCGAACTCAGAAATCGTTTCCTCAATCACCTGGACGCAGCGGTCAAGGTCTTCTCTGGTTTCCTTCTGCGTGGGACTGCCAATCTTCAGCAGGTCCAGGGGCGGCAGTTTAAAACCGGAGGCCGTCCTCGTCGTTTTAACTGTCCGGATGACTGGCTTGCGTTCCGGCTTCTCCGGGACAGTGCCTCCGGAAGGAGTGCTCTCAGCGCCGGTGACGACCACCGGCGTGGTCGGTACCGGCACAGACGGTTCCGGCCTGGCAGAAAGATCCTCCTGGTTGCTCCGCCGGACCACCTGGGCCACCGGCGGCAGAACCAGCCGGGTGCGGCGCCACTGACAGGCCTGGCTTATCAGTTCCACAAAGGGGGTGATAAGAACGCGATGGCCAAGACCGACCAGACCCAGAGCCACCAGACCCAGAACAGGATAAACACCTTTGGAACCAAACCACCGGGTAAGGTGATAACTCATCAGCAGACCGATGAGCCCGCCTTTCCCAGAAAGACCGCCGTTTCCTCCCAGGGAAAACAGGGTTGCGGAGACCAGCAGCAGTCCGGCCAGGCTGGCAACTTCCCGTTTCCAGGAACGAAGGTCCCCCCAGAGGCTGCTCCAGCCCAGAACAATCAGCAGAAAAACAAACAGGTAGGCACTGGACCCCAGCAGAAAAACCAGCAGCCCGGAAATCCTGGCGCCAAACGGACCTCCGAAATTGGCCGGTTTCTGTGGCGGATAACCTAACTGGCAAAAGCCGAAGGTCAAATCATACGGACTGTACGTCCACAGACAGAGAAAGATGAAGATTCCGAAAAGGAACAGCGCTACTGCCTTGACCCAGCGCTCAATGTCTTTGCTTTCCATTCTGGAGTGGAACTGCTTTCACAGTATTTCCACAATTTCCACAATAATAGCCTACCACGCCTGGCTTCTCCTGGCAAGAGATGAAAGGCGGCTTGACACCGGCTGGGTACTCTGTTATCTTAAGGTACACTCAAGAAGAGGGCCGGGGTAGCTCAGTGGTAGAGCGCAGCCCTGAAAAGGCTGGCGTGGGCAGTTCGATTCTGCCCCCCGGCACCCGAAGCGAAAACACCATGGTTGATGCCGGCATTAATCTGAAGTCAGTCTTTCCTGAAGCCACCAGAAAAAACGCCAGCACCAACGTTTCCCCCGGGAAGATTGCCCAAAACCTGGACCTGCGAAGATGGACTACTACGCTGAACTTTTAACTCGTTTGAGAAGCCTGAATCCGGGCACCAGATACTTTATCAACCGGCTTTTCAACGCGGAAAAGTTCGCCTTCCTAGAAAAGTGTGTGGCTAACTTACGGCTCATCAACGAGCTGGAACCATCCCTCCAGGAACTGACCGAGGAACAACTGGCACAACGAACCCAGCAGTTAAAACAGCGCCTGAACGATGGTGCTACCTTAGAAGACCTTTTGGTGGAGGCCTTTGCCCTGGTTCGGGAAGCCGCCAGACGCACCATCAGACTGCGCCATTTTGATGTCCAGATGATCGGCGGCATGGTGCTGCACCACGGCAAGGTGGCAGAGATGGCCACCGGCGAAGGAAAAACTCTGGTAGCCACCCTTCCCCTTTATCTTAACGCCCTCACCGGCGAGGGCGTCCACCTGGTGACTGTAAACGACTATCTGGCCAAGAGAGATACCCAGTGGATGGGTCCGATTTTTCACCTGTTAGGTCTTTCTGTCGGCTGCATTATCGCTTACCGGGACGAAAAAACTCCCTATGGTACACCGGGTTTCATCTTTGACCCCACCTATATGCCGGCTGACTCCCGCTTCCTTTATCTGCGGCCGGTCACCCGCCGGGAGGCTTACCAGTGCGACATCACCTACGGGGTGGGCAGTGAATTCGGTTTTGATTATCTCCGCGACAACATGGCGGTCCAGAAGGAAAACCAGGTTCAGAGACAGCTCAACTACGCCATCATTGATGAGGTTGACAGCATCCTGATTGACGAAGCCCGTACACCGCTCATCATCTCCGGTCCTTCAGAAGAGTCGCCCCAGATCTACTACCAGATGGACCGGCTGGTAAGAAAATTGGTGCGGGACACCGACTATCTGATTGACGAAGAAGCCCAGACCGTGACCCTTACTGACGAAGGCCTGCGGAAGTGCGAACGGCTGCTGGGTATTCAGAATCTTTACGATGGCTTGCACACCGAACTGGTTCACCACATCCATCAGGCGCTCCGGGCTCACTCCTTTTTCAAACGGGATAAGGAATATGTGGTGAAGAATGGCCAGGTAATCATTGTGGATGAGTTTACCGGCCGGCTGATGCCTGGACGGCGCTGGAGCGACGGGCTGCATCAGGCGGTGGAAGCCAAAGAGGGTGTTGCCATTGAAAGCGAGAACCAGACGCTGGCCACCATTTCCTTTCAGAACTACTTTCGCCTCTATCGGAAGATTGCCGGTATGACCGGTACCGCTCTTACGGAAGCGTCTGAGTTCAAAGAGATTTACAAGTTAGATGTCATCGCTATTCCCACCAATAAACCCCTGCGGCGGACAGAGTTTGACGATGAAATCTACCGCAGCGAAAAGGAAAAGTTTAATGCGGTGCTGGCGGAGATTGAGGAAATGCACCGGCAGAAGCGTCCGGTGCTGGTCGGAACCGTCTCCATTGAAAAAGCAGAGAAGTTAAGCCGCCTGCTTTCCCAGCGAAACCTGGCCCACCATGTGCTCCACGGGAAAAATCACGAGGCTGAAGCCGCCATCATCGCCCAGGCCGGTCGGCCTGGTGCGATCACCATCGCCACCCAGATGGCCGGTCGCGGGGTGGACATTATTCTTGGCGGAAATCCGGAAATTCTGGCCAGGGAAGAGACCATCCAGAACATTCGGGCCAGGCTGGCCAGCGACCGCCGCCAGGTTAATCCCCGAGCGTTTGTTGACCTCCTCAACGAACTGGAGGCTAACTACAAACAGGAACTGGAACAGATTGAGGCCCGGTTCCGACCCAGCCTGGAGGAATTGAAAAAAGCGATGCTTCAGGCCGAGAACCATTTCTCCACCCTTGATCAGAAGGCCCGGGAGACTTTTGAGCGGACGCTTTTCCTGCACCGGGGCGGGTTTGAATTTGAGCGGGCCGAGCCGCGACTGGCTAAACTTCTGGAAAAATACCGGGAAGCCGAGAGGGTGCATAACGAGGCTCAACTTGAGTTTAAAGACCGGCCGGAAAGGTTGAAAGAGTTCAAGGAGAGTATGAACCGGGCCTATCGCGACTGGGACGGCTTTCGTGAGGCGCTGCGGCGGCGATTCAATCTTGTCACCCGCAACCAGGTTCAGGATAAGGCCGGGTTATTCGTCCAGACCTTAGAGAAGCCGCCGGAAAAGTTTGAAGTGGCTCTGAAGACGGTGCTCAGGGAACTTCAGGAGTATCTTGAGACCCTCCAGTGTTACCAGGAAACAATCCAGCCGCTCCTGGACGAAAAAATGCTGACCAGCAAACCCGGCCGCTCCTTTCAGCAGCAGGCCAGCCACTACCGGGGCGCCCTCCAGCAGCTGCAAACATCGCTCGGGCAGGTGAAAACTGAAGCCGCTCTCAAAGAAATCATGCGCCAGCACCTGGCCCAGGAAGCAGTTAGTTACCGGCCCTTTATGGATAGCCTGGAAAACTTAGAAAAGGCAATCCTGTCTTCCCTGGGTGGTCAGGAATATGTGGAGGCCGAAAAAGCCTACCAGCAGGCTCTCCAGAACTACGAAAAACTGGTGGCCCAACATGACCAGGCTCTGGCGGCGGCCAGAGAAAAATATGAAACGGCGCGCAGTCAGCATGAACAGGAATGGCAGAAGGCCAAGGAAGAACTGGAAAAAAGCCCCAGAGAATTTAGAGAGCTTTTTGAGTCTATCCTGGAGAAATACCGGCAACCCTGGCTCAAGGACCACCAGCAGGTAGTTCAGGCTGGCGGCTTGCACATTATCGGGACAGAGCGGTATGAGTCCAGAAGGATTGATAACCAGTTGAAAGGTCGGGCTGGCCGTCAGGGAGACCCTGGTTCTTCCCGGTTCTATCTCTCCATTGAAGACGACCTGCTGCGTATTTTTGGGGCGGAACGGCTCACCGGTATTATGGCTTCTCTGCCAGAGGGTGACAAGATAACGCATCCGCTCATCACGAAAACCATCAACAACGCCCAGAAAAAGGTGGAAGCCAGAAACTTTGAAATTCGGAAGCAACTTCTGGAGTTTGACAATGTTCTCAATGACCAGCGAAAAATTATTTACAGCCTGAGACAGGACATTCTGGAAGGACGCCATTTAGAGGAGTATGTGGAAGAATTCATCGGCGAGGTCCTGGAGAATACTTTTGAGCAGTACCTCAATGAGAAGGTGCCGGTAGACTCCTGGAATGTTGACGGTCTGCTGACCTATCTGAGTGGCCTTTTCGGACTGGCCTTCGATGTCACCAGACCGGAGGTCCCGGCGGAGTACCCCCTGTGGCGGGAACGGCTTCAGGAGCAAATCAGGGAGAAACTGCTGGCAGCCTACCAGGAGAAGAAAAACAATATGGGACCGCTGTTTCAGGAAATCCAGAAGATTATCATGCTTCAGGTGATTGACGCTAAGTGGCGCACCCATTTACGCAATCTGGATGAACTGCGCGAGGGTATCAGCCTGCGGGCCTACGCCCAGCGGGACCCGCTGGTGGCTTACAAACACGAAGGCTATGCCCTCTTCCAGGAACTGCTTGCCTCCGCCAGAGAGGAAATTCTCTCCGGTCTGTTACGGGTTCAGGTTACGGAAAGAGCCCTGGCCATGGAAAGACCGCGGGCTTCTGGACCAAGGCCTGCGGCTTATGTCCATCCGTCCCTGAGCCAGTTTCCAGCCGCTGAAAGTCAAACGCCTTCCGAACCTTCCCCTGTGACACAGCCTGCTGTTAGCCCGGGACAGTCTCTGCCGCAGCAGCCCTCCCCGGTAAAAGTAAAGAAGGTGGGACGTAACGACCCGTGCCCCTGCGGCAGCGGTAAGAAGTATAAGAAATGCTGTGGAAAATCTGTCTGACACCGGTGGAAAACTGATGGATAATGAGCAACTGCTGGAAATCTGGCAGAAGGTCATCGCCAGGGTAGGTAGCCGGATCGGTAATACCCGGGCGGTGGAGGTGTGGATTAAACCGGTGCTACCCCGGTCTCTGGAAGGCCAAACGCTGACGCTTATTCTACCAAACCGCACCTTTCAGAAGGGGTTTAGCGCCTTCACGGAACCTGTTCTGGAAGCCTGTGCGGAAGTGCTGGGCTACCGACCGCTGCTGCAATTTTGCTTTGACGATGAGGGCCATTCTCCCCGGATTTCCAGCATCAATCTTAATCCGGACTACACCTTTGAAAACTTCGTGGTCGGCCCTTCCAATCGTCTGGCCCACGCGGCGGCTCTGGCGGTGGCGCAGACACCCGGTACGGCTTACAACCCGTTGTTTATCTACGGCGGGGTCGGCCTGGGTAAGACCCATCTCATGCAGGCTATCGGCCATTTTACAGAGCAGCAAAGAAGTATTCATTCGGTTTACCTTCCCTGTGAAGTGTTCGTTAATGCCTTTATCCAGGCGATTCAAAACAAAAGCACCGTGCAGTTCCGAAACAAGTTTCGCAGTCTGGATATCCTGCTCATTGACGATATTCACTTCATTGCCGGGAAAGAAGGGACCCAGGAAGAATTCTTTCACACCTTCAACGCTCTCTACGATGCCAGAAAGCAGATTATTCTTTCCAGCGACCGGCCACCGAAAGAAATTGCCCAGTTGGAGAAAAGACTGGTTTCCCGGTTTGAATGGGGTCTGGTGGTAGACATTCAGCCGCCTGATTTCGAAACCAGGGTGGCTATTCTGAAAAAGAAGTGTCAACTGCGTTCTCTGAACCTTTCCGACGAGATTGTCTTTTACTTAGCCGAGCAGATCAGAGAAAACATCCGGATGCTGGAAGGCGCCCTGAACCGAATTTTTGCCTTGTCCTCGCTGCTGAACCGCCAGGTTAATCTGGCACTCACTCAGGAGGTGGTGGCCGGAATTTACCAGAAGGAGAAGAAGGCTATCACCCTGCCGTTGATTATGGAAAAAGTGAGTGACTTTTTTCATATTTCCCCCCATGACCTTACCAGCCGGAAAAGAAGAAGGGATATTCTCATCCCGCGGCAGATTGCCATGTACCTGGCCAGGGAAATGACGGAATATTCCCTGGTGGCCATCGCGGAAGAGTTAGGTGGCAAGGACCATACCACCGTCATTCACGCCTACAGGAAGATAAAGTCCAAAATCGGCGCCGACCAGTATCTGACCGGTGTGATTGAGCAGATTAAACGCTCGTTACAGGGTTGATTTTTCCACAGACATCTGTTAGACTAAGGTTGTCAGGAAAAAAGATTTGGACATCTTATCCACAAAATGCCGGCTCTTTACTGTTATGACTGAAGGAGGAAAAAATGGAACTAACAGTAGATAGAAAACAGTTAACGGATTCTCTGGAAACTGTTACTTCGGTCGTTCCGTCTAAACCAGCCATTGCTTCTCTTTCCTGTGTTTTAGTCGAAACTAAAGATGCGGAAGTCTCTCTTACGGCGACTGACCTGGAAACAACCATCAAAACTTCCTTACCGGCAACTGTCAGTAAAAAGGGTCAAATCCTTCTTCCGGCCAGGAAAATACTTTCTCTGGTTAAGCAACTTGACGATAAAGAATTAAAGCTTTCCCTTGCTGAAAGCCAGGTCAATCTTCAAACCTCTTCATCCACCTACAATTTTTTTCCTATGAATGTGGAAGATTTCCCGAAGTTGCCAAAATTTTCTGGTGGCATTTCTTTTTCCATCTCTTCCTCTCTCCTCAGGGACTCCATTCAAAAAACAAAGTTCTGTATCTATCCGGAAGAGCCAAGACCACACTTCCGCGGCGCTCTTCTGGATATCAAAGAAGATAAATGGAACTTTGTGGCTACTGACACGCGCCGGCTGGCCCTGGTGCAGACAAATCTTGAGACTAAAGTCGGTCAGAACGTGAAATGCCTTCTTCCTTACCGGGTGATGAACTATCTTTCCTCTCTCTTAAAGGAAGGAAGTGCGGAAGTCAGCATTGGGAAAAACCAGATTTTTTTGAAGGTTAACGGTACCTATATTATCTCCCAGCTGCTTGAAGGAAGCGAAGATTTTCCCGACTACTGGAAGGTCATTCCTGATGAGAAAAAACAGCAGATTGCTACCGTCTCCAGAGAACTCTTTGAATCAGTGCTTAAAAGAATTACACTCTTCACTTCAGAACGGTACAACAAGGTAAAGTTTATTTTTTCCCCGGAGAAACTTTCCCTTTCAGTGAGCAATCCCGAAGTGGGTGAAGCCCAGGAAAAAATAGCCATAGACTACACCGGGGCTGAGCAGCCGATTGCTTTCAATCCTGATTATCTTCTTCAATTCCTGCAGTGTATCACCGCGGAAAAGGTCATTATCGCCTTTTCCGGTGAAAAAAAGCCGGTGTTGATGAGGCCGCAGGACAGTCAGGAATATCTCTATGTGGCCATGCCTCTAAAACTTGACTGACAGGAACTGGAGCGTGCCGGCAGAACGGATTGAGACAATTATTGCCAGGGTTATGTCTGACGTGGAAAACGGCAGGGAAACTCCATCACCCTTGAGGGTGGAGCCGGATAGCCTCTGGCGTAAGGTGGTCAACGATTATCTGGCGGCGCACTCTTATGTGGACAGGGTCAAGGGAAAACTTCTCCTGGTCAGGGTTGACAGCTCCAGCTATCTTCAGGAATTAAGAATGAGAAAAAGAGAGATTGAAAAGAGACTGAGAGAAGTGAGCGGGGGACGCTACTGCCAGGTTAACTTTCTTCTTTAAAAAAGGGGTGGTTATGTTTCAAAATTCCATTACCGCGCTGGTAACGCCTTTTAAAAATGGGAAATTTGACGCGCAAGCTTATGAGCGTCTGATTGAATTTCAAATCAGTCATGGGACTTCAGCGCTCCTGGTCTGTGGCTGTACCGGTGAACCAGCCACAATGTCCCATCAGGAACATTGCGACATTATTAAATTCGCTGTGGAAGTTGTTAACCGGCGTCTTCCCGTGATTGCCGGCACCGGCTCCAATAATACCAGGGAGGCAGTGGAACTGACCCAGTTTGCGGAAAAAGCCGGTGCTGACGCGGCTTTGCTCATTACCCCTTACTACAACAAACCTGTTCCCGCCGGTCTCTACCAGCACTATAAGACCGTCGCGGAAAGTGTTTCTCTGCCAATTATTCTCTACAATGTGCCATCAAGAACAGGTATCTCCATTCTTCCGGAAACTGTGGCGGAGTTAGCGGCCGTTAAAAATATCGTCGGCATTAAAGAAGCCAGCGGCAGCATGGACCAGGTAAGCCAGATTCTGACCCTGTGTCCTGACTCTTTTGAGGTTTATTCCGGCGATGACTCCATGACATTGCCTATCATGGCGGTTGGCGGCCGGGGAGTTATTTCGGTGGCGGCCAATGTGGTGCCGGGCCTGATGGCAGAAATGACCGGCGCGGCCAGCCAGGGAGACTGGGTGGCCGCACGCGCTCTTCATAAGAAACTCTTTCCTCTTTTCAAAGCCCTTTTTCTGGAAACCAATCCCATCCCGGTGAAGGGTGCTCTGGCTCTGATGGGTATGATAGAGTTAGAACTGAGGTTGCCGCTAACTTCTCCCCAGCGGACAACCATGGAAAAACTACGCCAGGCATTGAATCAGGCAGGGGTGACCGTGTGATTTTCCGAAAACGCTACGCTCGCATTACTCCCCGGGAAACACCGGAGGCTAAGAAGGAACTCTGGGTTAAGTGTGAACGCTGTGGCAGGATTGTTTACGAAAAGAAATGGAAGGAGATGTGGAAGGTTTGTCATTACTGCGGCAGTTACAGCCGGCTGACCGCCCTGGAACGAATTGAGCTGCTAACAGACCCGGGAACCTTCCAGGAACGGTGGTCCAACCTAATTTCTGCCGACCCCTTAGAGTTTGTCGGGGCAAGGTCTTATGTTGATAAACTTAAAGAGGATATGCTGAAAACTGGTTTGAAAGAAGCCCTGGTAACCGGGGAAGCTAAAATCGGCGGATTTCCGGTGGCTCTGGCGATTCTTGACCCGCATTTTATCATGGGAAGCATGGGTTCGGTGGTGGGCGAGAAGTTCGTTCGCATCTGCGAGTTGTGTCTGGAAAAGAAATGGCCTCTGGTCTCGGTTTCCGGCGGTGGCGGCGGAGCCAGAATGTACGAAGGAGCGCTTTCCCTGATGCAGATGGCGAAAACCTCAGCCGCCGTTGAACGTTTACACCGGAACGGTCTCTTCTATATCTCGGTACTGACCGATCCCACCATGGGCGGGGTGGCCGCCAGTTTTGCCTTCCTGGGGGATATCATTCTGGCTGAGCCCGGCGCGCTCATTGGATTTGCCGGGCCGAGGGTGATTGAGCAAACCATCCGCCAGAAGCTGCCGCCAGGATTCCAGACGTCAGAATTTCTTTATCAGCGAGGCATGATTGACCTGATTGTGGAAAGAAAGGATTTAAAACAGACCATCACCCGGCTGTTGAACATTATTCACTGAGGCTCCTGCCTGCTTCCAGTAACCATTGCCATGTCAGGTACTTTGCTCCCCAGGACAGCCAGCGACAGGCTCTTTCTAAGAAAGTTAAATGATTTTGGTATCAAACTGGGTCTGGACAAAACCTTTAGCCTACTGGAAGCCTTTGGCCAGCCCCAGAAAAAGTACCTCTCCATCCTGGTGGCCGGCACCAACGGCAAGGGTTCGGTAGCCAGAACCCTGGCCCAGGTTCTTACGCTGGCCGGTTATCGGGTTGGACTTTACACCAGTCCCCATCTGATAGACCTGAGAGAACGCATCGTCATCAACCAGCGGCCTGTCTCCAGAGACGTTTTCCGGCAGACCCTGAGGAGATTACGAAACTTAGTGGAGGCTTCTCCCTGCCACCTGACGCCGACCTTTTTTGAAGCGCTTACCGTGATGGCCTTCACCATCTTTGCAGAAAAAAAGGTGGAGGTGGCTGTGGTAGAAGTGGGTATGGGCGGCCGTTTTGACGCCACCAATGTCCTGCCGGCCAGTCTATCCGTAATCACCTCCGTCAGTCTTGACCACGTTCAGTATCTGGGTCCAACCCTCAGAGATATCGCCAGAGAGAAGGCCGGGATTATCAAAACGGGCCGGCCGGTGATTTCGGCCAGGCAGCGACCAGAGGTGATCAGCGTGGTCAGAAAGGTGGCCAGGGATAACGCCGCGGCGCTGTTAATTCACGGCCGTGATTTTTCCGCAGTCTTAAAAGGGATGGACCCGGAAAGACTAATTTTTGACTTTTTTGGAGAAGAGGCGCTGCCCGGTTTAACCAGCCGCTTGCTGGGGCGGCACCAGGTGGAAAATATGGCCCTGGTTGTTCAGGCGTGTCTTTCGCTGCGCCGGATGGGTCTGCAGATTCCAGAGAAAGCGCTGCGTGTTGGTCTCAAGACTGTCGTCTGGCCAGCCAGACTCCAGATTATCAGACGCCAGCCCCTTATTCTTCTGGACGGTGCCCACAACCCGGGTGGCCTGCAGTCGCTCTCCTTTGCTCTGAAGGATCTGTTTCCCGACCTGAAGTTTTCCCTTCTGTCCGGGATGTTAAAGGACAAGGAGTGGCCAGAGATGGTGCGGATGTTACTGCCCTGGAGCCAGAAGGTAGTCTTTACCGGGCTGAAGACGCCGCGGGCCTTGCCACCCGGAGTTCTGGCTGAGTATGCCTTACGGTACCGGCCAGGGTTAAAGGTAACAGCTCTTCCGGATACCGCGGCTGCCTGGAAGATGGTCAGAGACAGCCGCGAAAACTGGGTGGTTTGCGGGTCTTTGTACCTGGCCGGGGAGATTTTGAAACTGGCCGGGAAAAAAGTATTTTGCGGGAGGAAGTTACCGGCGCGTCCCGGGTAAAATTCTTTTCAAAACCGGCGTTAAGCCGTCAGCCATCCTGAGAAAACCAAGGTCGGTCGGATGAACGCCGTCTACGGTAGCTTCCCACCAATCCTTTTTCCCGAGGAGGGTCTGGCCGTCGTGGAAAAAAGTCAACCGCTCACCCTGCCGTCGCAGTTTCTTCACCAGGCTTGCCTGGAAGTCTCGGCTGCGCAAATATTCCTGTCTGGCGGCCTGGTCATAACCGATTCTGGCGTATGGTAGCCGGGAGATGACCAGGATCGGCACCCGCGGATGTTTTTCCCGGAGAAGACGGATAAACTCCGGTAAAGTCTGACGCAGCCCGGCCAGCCCCTGAGCATTAGCCTGGTAGTCCAGCAGGTAGGCCGCCGGTCGGGGAATCTCGGCCAGGAGACAGGCCATTTCCGGCTCCCCGCGGCCGCTGCCGGAAAAGCCTAAATTAATAAATTCGTAGTTGAAGCGGCGACTCAGGATATTGGTATAGGCCATGCCCGGACGGCTGGCGCATCCGCCCTGGGTAATGGAAGTGCCGTAAACGATGATGCGGCCAGACCCCTCGTAGGCCGGTGGCGGAAGTAACCTTGCTCCGGCCAGTAGCCCCAGGGACAGTTCTTTCACCCCCTGATAAAGGGGAAAGTTGATAGTAATTACCCGCAGGACTTTCCCTGGCAGCTCAAGGAGTTGGCCCTGGTAGGTGGTGTCTGCCGGGGAACCGGCGAGCGTACCGCAGTACTTCGCCTTCCCCACCGGACCAACGTAGACGTCAAAACCACTCTGACCGGTGGCTGGCATATGGTGCATCCCGGAAGGACCTGAGAGGACTACTTTCAGAAAAATTTTTTCGGAATCCGTGCGAAAACGAACCTGGCCACCAGCGGTGCAGTCAGCCAGGGAACTGACCGGGGCAGGTAATTGCCAGGCCGGCTTGAGGGGAAGCCGCCGGTAAACCCTGTCCTGCTCAAACCAGGGAAAACCGGAAAGGCGAAACGGAGGCCTTCCCGGGCAGTGCCAGACAACCTCCGGTAGTTCTGGTTTCATGCGGCGGTCAGGTCAATCCGGAGAACGATAAGCGATTTGTCCGCCAACCAGCGTGTAAACTACCCTGCCTTTCAGTGTCCAGCCAAGGAAGGGTGAGTTCTTGCTCCTGGAGATAACCTTTTCTCTCCGGTAAACCCATTCTTTTTGCGGGTCAAAAACCACCAGGTCTGCCGTCTGGCCTTCCTCAATCCCGACCGGAGGTAGGCCCAGGACCATGGCTGGCCTGGTGGTAAACGCCGCGATTACCTCCATGGGTTTCACATCCTTCAGAGTTAATCTCCAGGCTAAGGGCAAAGCGGTCTCCAGGCCGATCATGCCCGAAGGCGCATTTTCAAAACCTGTTTCCTTCTCCTCATCAGAGTGGGGCGCGTGGTCGGTTACCAGGCAGTCTATGGTGCCATCCTTTAGTGCTTTGACTAAAACCTCAACATCCCGTCTGGTGCGTAAGGGCGGGGAAACCTTGGCCTGGGTGTTATATCCGAGCACCGCCTCCTCGGTCAAAGTCAGGTGATGAACCGTCACTTCCGCGGTTACCGGCAGACGCCGTTTTTTTGCTGCGCGTACAATCTCCACTGCTTCCTGGGTGGTAAGGTGAGCCAGGTGGAGCCGGCCGCCGGTGAGGGCCGATAAAGCCACGTCTCTGGCCACCATAATTTCTTCTGCCTGTCGGGGAATGCCTGGCAGCCCCAGTTTCACGGAAAGAGCCCCTTCGTTCATGACCCCATTTCTGGCCAGAGAAAAATCTTCGGCGTGGGAAATCACCGGTCTTTGATGTAACAGGGTGTACTCTAAGGCTCGCCGCATCAGCAGGCTATCCATGACACAGCTACCATCGTCAGAAAAAGCCACGGCACCTTCAGCCGCCATCTCTCCGTAGGGAGCCAGCAACGTCCCTTCCCTTCTTACGGAAAGGCAACCGATAGGAAGAACCCGGCAGGCAGCCTGCCGGGCCCTGTCCTTCACAAACCGGATGGCTACCTTGTTGTCCAGCGGAGGCTCGGTGTTGGGCATACAGCAGATGGTGGTGAAACCGCCAGCGACCGCGGCTGCCGCCCCGCTTTCAATCGTTTCTTCATCTTCCCGCCCTGGTTCCCGCAGGTGGCAGTGAAGGTCAATCAGCCCGGGGAAAACCAGCAGTCCTCTGGCTGGAAGAACCTGGGCTTTTCTAACGGAGAGGGATTTTTTGATGCGGCTGATGCGGCCATCTTCAATAAGAATATCGCAGGTGCCGTCCCGGCCGGTGGCAGGGTCCAGAAGGTGTCCCTGGCTGATGAGCAGTTTCATTTCCTCAACCATTTTATCCCGGGTGAGCTCCGACGTCAATCATCACCGACTGTGCTCGTAAATTTGACTGGCTGGCCGGAAAAGGATAAAGTCTTTCCGGCGACTACCACTGAGAAGAGTCAGATATTTTTCCAACTTCCCCGGGAAAACATGGCGGAACCGGTAACCATGGTGCGAAAAAGGGACGGCCGGGTTGTCCCTTTTGACAAAGGGAAAATTGCCGACGCGATTTTCAAAGCGGCCCAGGCAGTTGGCGGTCAGGACAGGTATCTGGCGGAAGACCTGGCCGAAGCGGTGACGGTTTACCTCAACAAGAATTTCTGCGGGAAAATCCCGTCCGTGGAAGAAATTCAGGATTGCGTGGAACGAGTTCTCATCAAGAGCGGCCATGCCAGAACAGCCAAAGCCTACATTCTTTATCGCCAGCAGCGCGCCAGAATCCGGCAGGTAAAAGAAGGAAGGTTGCCGCCCGGTTTTCTGGAAGAGCAGGAAACGCTCAGAGAAGTGAGGCTGCTGCGGGACATCCGCTGGTCAGTACGACGCAGCGACGAGCAGCTGGCTGGCTGGGATAACCAGCGGATCGTGGAAGCCCTGGTTAGAGAAACCGGACTTTCTCCGGCAGTGGCCGAAGTGATTGTGCTGGAAGTGGAGAAGGAACTATTGACCGCCAGGGTGAAACAGCTTTCCTCCTCGCTGATCCGGGAACTGGTGAATGCTAAACTTGTCAGTTACGGCCTGGAGGAAGTGAGGAACAGGCATGCCCGGTTGGGCGTACCTTTCTACGATGTGCGCCAGTTGATGCTGGAAGGTTTGACTGACCCTGATGAACTTTCCTGGCGGTTGGGCAGTCATATCAAGAAGGAGTACGCTTTGAGTGATGTCTATTCCGGGCAGGTGGTGGACAGCCATCTTTCCGGAGAGATGCACCTGCACCACCTGGATGCCGTGGACCAGTTTCTAACCGTGGTGCTACCGCTGCCGGCCAGCCAGGAACTTTTTGCCGCTTCTGGAGAGTGGGCCAGACTGGTCAGCGGGGAAATATACTGGGACGGTCGCTGGCAGAAGGCCGGGGAAAAGCAGGAAGGCGAGTATCCCTGGCAGGAATATCTCACCGCTGGCCGGCCGGTCCGCTTTGCGGGAAGACAGGAAATTCGCTTCGGGCTTTATCTGGCCGGAACCGAACGCACCGGTGAGGAAACGGTGGAGTTGCTGGAGGGGCTGGCCGGTGTATTCTCCATCTGGCCGCAGCAGCGGCCCTGTTTCCTGCTGGCTTACGACCGGAAAATTCTGACCGCGGACATCCTGAAAGTCTTGAGTCAGTTTCCGGCCAGAGACCAGCGGACCATTTTTACCACAGAGTTAGGCCCCTCCGGTCTGGTCGGACGTTACCTGCCGCGTTTTTTTCTCCAGGAAAAGGCTCAGGCGGCTGTTTTCGGTCAGGTCAGCCTGAATGGTCCGCGGATCGCGATGCTGGCCGGGAAAGAGGAGGCGTTTCCGACTCTTCTGGAGAAAAGAATTTTTCTGGCCCTGCAGGCTTTGCAGGAGAAAGCCGCTTTCTGGAAAAAAAGAACCGTTTCTTCTTCTCTGGAACCAGGGGCAGCTTTTCTGATCAGTCTGGTCGGGATAGAGGAGGCCGCCCGCTGTCTGGGCGCAGTCTCGGAAGAGGAGATGGTAAGCCTCAGTCTTAAAATCATTGACACGGCGGAGAAAATCTGCCAGGAGGAAAGCCGCACCCTCCAGCGGCCGGTCGTCTTCCTGCCGGCAGGTGAAGCCGAAGCCCGGGAAAGGTTCAGTCGTCTCAACCAGTTTCCGTGTGGACCGGGCCTGTCTGGTTTGCTTCTGGAGAAGGCCAGTTACTGGCCGGCCGTGAAAAACAGGGTGCTGTTTGTTTCTCTGGCGGAAACAGAAACGGAAAGAACTGAAAGGTTGCTGGAACTGGCGGCTGAGGTGGAAGTTCAATTAAGGTTTTTTTGACCAACCGGTGGAGGCGGATATGATAAGAGTAGCGCTGTTTGGCTATAGCGGAGCCGGTAAGACCACCCTGTTTCAGGCCCTGACCGGGAAGAAAGAAGAAGTTTATGACCCCTTCACGCCGAATTTAGGTATAGCCAGATTACCAGATAGCCGTCTTTCCAGAATAGCGGAGATATTGAAATCCAGAAAAACAGTTTTCCCGGAGATAGAATTCCTTGACTGGAAGGGGTTTCCTGAAGGTCAGGGTTTCCCTCCAGAGTTTTTCAAGAATTTTTCTGAGGTGGAGCTTCTGGTACTGGTGGTGGACAATTTTTCCGGCAATGCTGACCCGGAAGAACAGGCAGCCTCGTTAAGCCTGGAACTGGTTTTCAGCGACCAGGAAAAACTGAGTAAAATACTGGAACGCCGGCAGGCAGAAGCTGCGGCCGGAAAAGTCCTCCCGGCTGACCAGGCGCTTCTCCTGAGGTGTCAGCAGTTGCTGGAAAAAGAGACCCCCCTTTCTTCCCTGCCGCAGGAAGAGCGCCGGCTGCTTTCCGGACTGGAATTTATTTCCCTTAAGCCCCGGCTGGTTTTTGTCAACGGACAGACCCGGCCAGTTAAGCTGGCAGAGCCCTTTTTTCAGGCTGAGGCTAACTCTTTGAACCAGGAGGAGTTTTTTCTCGCACTCAAGGAGAGGCTGGGTTTGATAGAGTTCTACACCGTCAAAGGAGAAACAGCGCAGGGCTGGCTGGTTCCGGCAGGGCTGGAAGCGAAAGCCGCCGCGGGTAAAATTCACCGGGATATGGAGACAGGTTTTATCAAGGCTGCGGTCTTACCCTACAAAGATTTGCTGGAAATAGGCTCCTGGCAGAAGGCGAAAAACCTTGGAGTGCTGAAATTTCTCGGGCCACATTCAATTTTCAGCGATGGAGATGTGGTGGAAATCTATTTTCACCAGTAGTCAGATACCCTGTGGAGAAATGAAAGATGAGTTATTACCTGAAGGAGCACCATTTAAAGATGGCGGAAACCCTGGTAGAGAAAACCCGACGGCTGGGTGGGCTGGCGCCGCTGGACCTTAATCGTTTCTGGCAGGATGAGGAAAGAGCGCAGGTTGACCCCTTTTCTCCGGCATGCCCGCAGGTGCCGCTGGGTATCCGGATGTCGGTGGAGTGTGTCTTTGCTGAACTGGGGATAGAGGAAGACTGGACCAGGCTTTATCATGACCAGAGGTGGAGGTTGGCCCTGGCGAAAGAGTATAACCGAAAAGCGAAGGAGATTGTTGGCCGGCCCCTTCTTCCGGAAAAGTTAGCCTGGCCGGAAAGTCCACGCTGGCCAGAGGTGAAGGCTCTCCATGACATTTTTGAGGGGCGGAACGAATGGAGGCCAGAGGCTATGTCTTACTGGTTACACCCGGCAGCCCATCACCCTGACCAGTTAGCCAGGCTGCTGGACCGGGTGGAAACCAGGCTGGAAAACCTGCGCTCCTTTCTTTTTCCGGAAAACTGGGAAGAGGGTAAACTTGCCTGTCAGAGAGCCGGCCTTCCTTTCCCTTTCTACCGGGCCCAGCGTGGTCCGGTGACGCTGGCGATGTCTCTTTACGGGCCGGAGAACTTAATTTACCTCATCCTGGACAGACCGCAGCTGGCGGCCAGGTTCCGGGACTTAATTCTTAAAGCCATCCTGAAAAGAGCCCGCTTGCTGGACGAAGAATCCGGTCTGCCGCCGGAAAAACTTCCCCGGGGATGGTCCTGGTGTGATGATAATTGTGCCCTGCTCAATCGCGAGATGTATGAGTTTTTTGGCTACCCAATTTTGAAGGCGGTGTTTGATGAGTACGCGCCTGGACCGCGGGACGGCCGCTTCCAGCATTCCGACTCGGAGATGGGCCACCTGCTGCCGGTTTTAGGTAAACTGAACCTTACCGGAGTGAATTTTGGCCCCGGTGTAAAGGTGAGCGAAATCAGAAAGTATCTACCCCGGGCTATTATCTACGGACAGCTGGCCCCTTTCACCTTCAGCCGCAACGAGGAAACCAACATCGTGGCAGAGTTTCTGCGAGATTTTGAGATGGCCCGGGAAGACCGGGGTCTGGTCTTTTCTACCGCAGGCAGCATCAATAACGGGTCGCGGCTGACCGGGATGAGGCTGATTATGGCGGCGATCCAGGAGTTTGGCCGGTATTAGCTTCATTCCCGGTGATAACTGCGGGCAAAGGAAGCGTCGTAGGCAGCAGTCCGGCCAGGGCAGTTTTGCCGCTGACAGAGACGGCAGGCCTGGTAATCTTTCCGGGTGGGAAAGAAAATCCCTGAAATCGTCTTGGTCGGTAGCATCAGGCAGGAAGGAGTAAGTTGTACGCCAATCAAGTCTTTGACATCTCCCAGCAGGGAAAACAGTAGTTTTTGTTGCTGGATGGGCCAGACATCCGCGGCGCTGTGGCCAGGGTTCATGGAAGCCAGCTGACCCAGGGCATAACTTTTTTTCAGGGTTTCTATCAGAAACTTCCTGGCCGTAGCAAGAGCCATTTCCTTCAGGGCTTCCACACAGAACTTCTTAAGCACATCATCACCAGCCAGCCCGGCCCGGTCAATCTCCGGACCGCAGGTGCAGATATAAGGAAAGACCCGGCCAACTTTTTCCAGATTGACGCGGAGTACCCGGCTGGTAAAAGTGACCTGGCCTATCCGGACGCTGTCAGCAGTCTTTTCTTCCACATAGGCTACCGTGTAAAGCGCTTTTGGTCGGGCAACCTTTTCCACGGCTTCCGCCAGAATTAAAACCTCGCTGGACAGTTCACTTTCTGGTTCCAGGCGCACCTTCTTCAACAGGGCTGGCCGATCCACGGAAAAAGGGATGGCCGGAAAAACTTTCATGGTGTCCGCCTCCTTTAGCCGGTAGAGTTTACCTGGAAGAAACCTGATTGGCAAATATTCTTCCTGGTCGTTTTCTAAATTGTTGCCGTTGCTCTAACAATCCAGACCATGCCATGGCACCCGCTGCCAGCATCCGGAAAAAATTTATCTCCGCGGTGGAACGTGGTCAGGAAGATTAAAGCAAGGTGAAAAACCGAAAGCAACAACAGCCAGATGGTTGAGTTTTCCACATGTTTTGCACAAGAAAACAGACCGCAGCGGTTATCCCTTTAAAAATGAACATCTAAGTCATGGTGAGAGCGTAACTTTCTGCCTTGATTTTCCTGTTGCCTGTTTTTTATAACACATTGAAAAACAAAGCAGTACATGGGGAAATGTCGGATAACAGTTATGATAACTTTCAGGTGAGCCCGTACTTTTAACTGCCGTGGTTTTCTAAAAAAAGTGAGACGCATTCGGGGCTGGAGGAAGCAACTTTTCCCCAAAATACAGGACTTAGCAGGGAAAACTGACGGCCTGGTTTTTCCTTTCTGGCAGTCCGAATCATCCGGGCCGGCGAAAACCGATAGACAGCCACATACTGATTTTCCCACAGCAGGTGGAAACAGTCAGGGTGCTCTAAAATCCAGGCAGATTCAATCAGCCCGGCATCCTTTCTCAGAATCACCCAGTCGGTCTGATGCTGGTTGAGACCTTCCAGCCAGGTAGCAAAGTCTGGATTTTCCCTGTATATCTGCTGGATCTGGTCAAACTGTGCGGGAAAAAGGAGGCGATGCCGTGGATACTCGTGAATCAACCGGGTCTGAAGACTGTTGACCGACTGGTAGTAGACCCGATTGGTAAGGCCCTGGCCGTAAAGCGGGTAAAGAAGGAACTGGCCAGCGTAAGCGATGGTTTTTCCCTGGCCACAGTTCTGGCTAACAAAAGCCCAGAGTTCAGCCTGGTCCGGATAGAACTGAGCCCAGGTAAACTGCCGGATTTGCTTGTACTTGTGCTTTACCAGCGGGAAACGCCAGTAGGCAAAGTAGGCTATGATTAGCAGACTGGCCAGAAAGAAGGCGGCCAGCCTTTTCTTTCTGTCGGGAGCCAGCACCGGTGAAGCGGCCAGCAGGAAAAAAACGGCCAGTTTGGTCCAGGCAGCCACCGGGACAGTATATCTGGTGAAAGCCAGAAAAACAGGCAGGAGAAGGACTTTCGCGATAGGCCAGTGATCCAGGGGCGCCATCAGCCCGAAGACAAAAAGACCGTAGATGGGCAGGAGATGTCTTAACTGATGGTAAACTGGCGGAATGACCGCAGCGTAGAGCAGCAGCATTAAAAGAGGCAGCAGGAGAAGGTACCGCCGGCCAGGGAAAGAGCGCCAGGTATCAACCAGACCGATGAGCCAGCCAGCCGCCAGCAAGAAGGAACTGGCAGGGGCAGGGTCGGTTAAAGAAGTCGGCCGGAGAAAAAGACGGATGATTCCGGCCACGCTGCGAAAGAAGTTACTCCGTTCATAAACATAAATTCCTGGCAGAAGGGGCCATTTCCCCATGGAGATACTGGCCGGAAAGAAGGGGTTGCCTGAAAGAATGAGGTTGCGCCAGTAGCTGAAGCCGCCAATGAAGAGAAAAAAGAGTAACCCTGAAAGAAGCAGGCGAACCTGTCCGGGCCGGTTCCGGAAAAAAAGGGGCAAAGTTAGAAGGAAGTATATCAGGGCGAAATTTTTGGTGCTGATTAAGAGTCCGGCAGCCACCAGTCCCAGGCAAACCTTTCGGCCCTGACCTGTTGAAAAGTAGTAAACCACCGAGAAAAACCAGGCCGTGAGCATCAGGTCAACAAAACAGGAGAATGTCTGGCCGGCCACCGGCCTGACCAGAGAAAAAAGACAGGCTCCCAGAATACTGGTTTCTCTGGAAAATCCCTGGTTTTTCATTAACTGGTAGAGGGCCAAACTGGCGATTACCACCATCGGCAGCTGGGTGAAGCGCAGCAGATGTTCGTTCTGGCTGAAAAGAGAAAAAGCGTAAAGCAAATCACCGCCGTGAGGATAGTAGGTCATGGCGATATCGTGGAAGAAAAGAGGCGGGTAAGAAAGGCTGGCTGTCTGAAGATAGTGAGCGGCAAAGGGCAGGTGGTAAAGCAGCCCGTCGGTGGTTAGCGGAGGCAGAAAGGACTGAAAGTCAACCACCATCAGGAAGACACAGACAGTAAAAGCGATGGCTATCTGGCCTACCAGCGTTAGCGCCGGGCCGTCGTTTTTCTTGAGAGACAGCCGGCCTGTCAAGCCACTGAGCAGGGAAAAAACAAAAAAAGAAAGGGTAATCCAGAGAGGCTTCAGCCAGTGAAAACAACCTAAAAGAGTAAAACTCACCAGCAGCAGTCCGTAGAAAATCACCAGCAGGTGCAGCAATTTTTCCGCCGGTTCATCCTGGCGGAAAAAGCGGTTGACCAGACTGAAACTGGAGAAAGTCAGCAGTAACACCCAGAGGAGAAAAAGCATGACTATTCCATCAGCACGCCTGCGTAGCCCACCACATAGTCGCTTTCACCGGTGACATCAGCGCTGGTGGCATAACGGAGTAAGGTGGCCTGGCTGGCGCCAAGGTGTTTGGCCGCGATCATGGCTACAATGACCGGTCCAAAGCCGCACATCGTGACCTGTCGTTCTTCAATCCTTTCCGCCAGCTGTTGCTCGTCAAGCCGCAGGATTGGTTTCAGGATGTAGCGGTCATTTTCTTCTGTGACCTGCAGACTATCCTCATGGCTGAAGTCACTGCTGGCTACAATCAGCACCGGTCGGCCCAGCTCCCTGATAGCTTCAGCCATCGCCTGAGCGATTTCCGGCCAGGCACGGTCCCGGACAGTTCCAGAAAGACACAGCCCCACGATTTCAATATCAGGTCTCAGGTGCTTGAGAAAAGGGAGTTGAACTTCCAGGGAATGTTCCCGCAGGTGAGCCACAGTATCCTTCTGAAGGTAGCGGCTTTTCTCCAGAAGGAGGCGGCTCAGGGTCTTATCGGTAGGGATTTCGCCCAGAGGCGTTTGCCAGGCAGTGAAATCACCCAGGCTATAAGGTTCTCCGTAACCGGTATGGTTGGGCGCCAGCACCACAGCGCTTTCCGGGATTTCCACGGAAGCGTACACCAGCCCGGCGATGGCTCCGGAATAGATGTAGCCAGCGTGAGGACAGATAACCGCCTTCACGGCCCGCCTGGGAGTATTATCCGGTATCAGTTTTTTCAGCGTGGAGACAAGCTGAGCGGCTGAGGCTGGATAAAACTGTCCGGCGGCCACCATCTCTCTTATCCGGGCCATTTTTCTCCTTTGTCCGGCTACCATTTAAACACGGCCACCGACCCTGGTCAAGGGACCCTGTTCTTCCGTCCGGTCGCCTGAAAAATTAGAAGTGCCGGTGGTAAAAAACCTGGCGCCTGGTTTCGCCACTGGGGCTGTTTTGAGTTCTTCGGGGGACAGGTTTAATCAGGAAAGCGCTGTTTTTTCACTTTCTGGAGATGGCCAAAAAATCTTTGCCGGCAGCCTGATAAGGAAACTTTGCCGGGAAGGTTCGGGTGGCAGAAAGTTCCTGGTGCGGCCAGTTCAGATACCCGGACTGAAGAAGCAGTTTGCTGTCAGGGTTCCAGAAGCACCGGCAAGATTACGGATAAACTTCTTTCAATTTAGTGATTGTCTGGTCAGCATTCTGGTTCATATATCTAATGGCCTCTTTATTGGTCATTTCCGGAAACAGCCATAGTACCCAGTGAAAGTTTGTCTCACTGCTATCAGCAACCAGGTCCTTTTCTAACCGCGTGTTATGCGGATCAAAGTTTATCCTGGTCCATTCCTCAGGCACAAGCAAGATTGCCCCCGGACCCCTGCCCCTTCCAAAAGCCCTATCATTAATTTCGTCGCCCAGCACAGCCCATCTTTTCCTGTCTTCCGCAAAAACAAAAGATTTACCGGGACTACTGAAACCCTCGGGATAGCTTCTGAACCTGACCGTTACTTTTTTGGTGGGGACATCTGATTTTATGCTGAGTTTTTGAAAAATTCCGGGGTGCTCTGGCATCATTAAAAAAGAAAGTGTGATTTTCCCCCGGGGTGTTTCCCAGAGGACATCAACCCTTTTGTTTTCCCCGGATTCCACTGGCTTGATATCAGCCAGTCTGTAACCTGTGGCTTCAAAATCGTCCAGGAATATCTGGATGTAGCCATTGTAATACCAGATATGGGACTGAGGTTTTACAATGCCCAATCCAGGCAAATAAGGAGCCCAGATTTTTCTCTCATCTTCCCATCCATGGCTTTTCCAATCATTACACACGGAATAAGAAATCCCGTAAGCCATTTTTGCATTAGTAAGGGTAAAACTTCCTGTAAGATACTCGTGACCGCTATGTTCCTTGCTTATCCACATTCTTTTCCGGGTAAGAGGTTGAAGGTCTAATTTTACTTCCGGGGTTTCTATCTTCTCTTTTTTCTTGTAAACAACCCAGTTCCCCTGAGGCCAGGCTAAGGGCACCTTTTCAATTCTGGTATCTTCCTTACTGAGGACAAAAACTGGTTGCGTTTTTGCTTTTTCCACGGAGAGCGCTTTCTTATTAACCATGCCGGTTAAAGCATCTCTGGCGGTTATCGTCCACCTTCCCGCAGGTGCATTAAAGGGGATCAAGATAAATTTTTCTCCTTTCCCTTTTTCCGTATGCAGGTTATACGATTTGAATAATTCATTTTCCGGAGTGACTAATTCAAGGTTGACCACATGGCTACCCCTCAACAGGCCTGAACTATCTTTCAGGTAGACCGCCACCTTTAAGACCTCACCCTGTTTCAACTTTTCTGGCAAGGAAAGACTCAGGCTGTTAATTCTGTACGGCAAAAAAGCCAAAAGTTCCGGATTGCCTGGTTTTAGGTTAAACTTCACTTCTGAGCCAAACCCTTTGTAGAGACCTCTCCGAACATCATAGATGTACCTGTTCTCTTTGACTTTTAAAAGGCCTTCCCTTTCCTTCCACAGATAGGGCCCATGATGGAAATAGTTCACCGTTTCTTTCCCGCCCTTGCTTTCCCAGGCATCAAGTTCGCTTTCATGCCCCGCGATTTCAAAAGATGGTGGTAGGCGGTAATAATTCTGGATTACTCCGACTAAGAGTTTTTCCCTGTCTTTAAACGGATAAAGAAAAACAGTGTCGTCTTCCTGCCCCTCAATGGTGCAGCCTATTTCTTTGTTTAGTTCAATCTTGCGACCTATTTCTGAAAGTAGTAACCCAGCACTTTCTATTGTAGGCGTGAAAGTAAGGTAGATAACCTTGCCCTGGCCAAACTCATTTACCGTAATGGCGGGAGTAAGAAAGAGTCGTTTTATGAACTCCGGCTGGGTTCCCTTTTCCTCAGACTTAATATCTCCCAGTTGCTCAAATTCTCCAATTATTCTTGCCCCTTTCAATTCAATGCAATTTATTCCTGTGGTCAGACCTGCTAAATTCTGAAGGTTGAGCTTGGCAATGTTTTCTTTCACTACTCTCACCTTTGAAGGAATGGCTTTGTGCAAGGCAAGGTCTTGTTCCCATTTTTTGATGTCCTCCTGTTTACTTCCCTGACTTATGCCCAGAAAATTCTTTGTTTTCTCCGCTTCCCCTACTTTATTTTCCTTGAGGATGGCAAAAGGTCCACTGATAACAATCCAGCCACCTCTTCCGGTAAATTCCTGAATCTTCTCCAGGGCTACATCGGAAACTTCTTGAACATCAGGGCAGATCAATAATTTTGTTTTTTGATCAAGGCCTTTTTCCAGGGCCTCAGAACAGATGAATTTGTAAGGGATATTAAGCCGGTTGAGGGCAAAAGCCCAATTCTCTGCACTCTTATTCTTGGAAGGATGAAATAGAATTCTCACGGAACCGACATCTCTTTCCATTCCGATTATCTGCTCCCCGATGCCCTTTTTTATTTCCTTGATTTCCTCACTCCACCATCTGGTTTCATGAGTGGAATGCCATTCGTTGGTCAGTATTCCAAAGCCTTCACCGGCTGAGGCAAAATAGGAAACACCCTTCAATCCTTCAAACAACCAGAGCCAGGGAACAGTTCGGCTGTAAGGTTCAAGGTCCTTTTCCGGAGCATAATGGGTCCAGCAGGTAATCAGGCCATCCGGCCGAACAAAAGACCGGTACAGGTCTCTTTCTACCCCCAGCCATAAATTGGGAGTGTACAGGTGGAAGGGGCTATAAGCCTCTACAAAGTCACAATGAGAGAAATACTTACAGACATTCTTGTCCAACCCCCACCAGACTCCGCAGTAGCCAACCCTGGCTCCTTTATCATCCTGGTGGATAATTTCCGCTGCCCAGTCTCTGAAGTCACAGAGATCTTTCATCTTTAACTCTTTAATACCTTCTTCTGAAGGTTCGTCAGCCAAAGAATAGCCCAGGGGAGCATATCGGTAAATGTCTTTCACCAGCAGCTGGAGTTTTTTCTTTTCTGCATCTTTATTAAACCCGGCCTTATAGGCATTGGGAGGGACACAGATGTTGGTAGGCACCATTCTCAGTCCTTCCTCGCTGGCCATTTTTAGAACTATGGGGTTGGGGGAAGCCAGAGCGTCTATTCCCAACCGCCTGAAAATCTGGCAGCGGAAGCGTTCTACAAAGGAGCCATATTCATTGCTCCATAAAATAACCTGGTACCGTCTTAAATCTTCTTCTCTGTTGAATTTTACAAATACTGGCCTGGACTGCTCATCAAGTATCCTTTCTCCATCCACCAGAAGAATTCTGACCTGGTAATGGGGAAATTCCGGTTCCCATCCCGGTATTTCCAGTCCTTGCCGGGCAGCGCTTGCTTCCCCGAAAGAAACAAGGTTCCCGGAAAAATCGTAAACCTGCAAGGATAGCCGATAAGAAGGATTCGTGGTGCCTTTAATCACCCATCTTACTTTCAATTTTTCCCTGGCGCCAATCTCTTCCGGAATATCAATGCTTTCCAGATTTGCCGGGGCCTTGACCTTTGTTAGAAGTGCAGCACAATCCAGGGACAGAGCCCCCTCTTTTAACTTAAATAAAACGGTGAGAGTTCCACACTGTAACGGGTGAAAAAAACTCTTATTTCTTTCGCTCCTTCTTCTCCGGTAATTACCTTTTCCTGTAAAGTGTTTCCTGCGTTATTGTGTACCTCCACCGTAAGACTGACTTTATCCCCGCACCTGCCACTCACTTTAAGTTCAAATTCAGCCTTTTCTCCGGCTTCTGCTGGTTCCGTTAAAACTCTGGCTGCTTCTATTTTCAGCTGCGCTTCCTTACCCGCGGCATAACGAATCATCCAGCCGGCCAGCCCGTAACATAATTCTGGTTCTGCCCTCCCCTCAAAATACGGAGCATTGAGTGGAAGAAAGGCGGTAAAAAAGCACCAGTGTAAGTCATAGCCATCCATTAAGAAAATTCTGCCCTTTCCTGCTTTAAGCACATTCACCTGAAAAGGGGTCTTAAATTTAAGACTTCTGATGGGGAAATGTCTTTCTATGTCTTCGGTGACCTTTTTCTTCAGTATTTCATCCTTTTCTGCCAGGCTGCTCAATTCCGGAAAAACCTGAGGGTTCCTTCCGAAGATGATAAGGCTAAGACCATTTTCCACTCTGACCTTGATTTTTTCTCTGCTCAAAAGGCTCAGGGAATTCCAGGGATGGGTAGAGGCAACGACAAGGACATCATAATGTTTTTCTAATTCCTTCCTGAGAAAGTCCTCATCATAATGATTGGCATAGGCATCGCCCTTCACAGGAACAATCGTTGCGGAAAGATCAAACCTTTGCTCTAACTCATGGGGTTCTCTTGCCGCCAGGTTGTTAACCAGGAATAAGGCCTTTACCTTTCCCGCCTTATGTTTTTCTTCCCATTTCCAGTGCGGGGTTATTATTTTTTCCTCATAGGCGCTTTGCTTCTCCTGGCCATACAAGAGGCAACTGAAAAATAAGACAGGGAACACAATCTTCGTTAGCAAAAATTTCCGTTTCATTTATTGGCCTTTGATTTCAGACCTTCACCTGGTTACCTTCAAAATTGCCCAGTTCGCCCTGTCTATGGCGATTTCAAAGCATGTTTCGTTTTCTTTTTTCTGAAAAGAAAGGGCGGTGTTGGCTAACACATCCTGAATTGAAGACACTTTCCTGGATAACCTCACCTCTGTTTTCTGAGGGGTCCTTAAATCTGTATTGATCAGAAAAAGGTAATCGTCCTGGCCATCTGAGGAGACCGTGTAAACTACGAATGGGGAAGACAGGTAAACATCCGTCAACTTTTTATCTTTGACGAAGTTTCTTATCGTTTCCGCACATTCTCTGACTAACGCCCACTGGAGAAAGTGGTTTTCGGCTCTGTCTGGCTGCCAGCATTTGTGTCTTAATCCGGCCTCAATCATCCTTGACCAGATGGAAAAATCTATGGGTAACTCAATAGCTCCTTCCGGTTTTACCAGAGAACTCTTGTCAGCAAAAACCGCCTTACCTGATTTTTGAAAGGAAGTTATTTTATCAAAGACAGAGCTGGGAAGATATTGACAGTTAACGAGAAAGAGGTAATCGTATCTGTCAAGAGCACCTTTAAGGATATTCTTCTCGGTAATAACCTCCACTGGTAGATGGGCCAGTAAAAGGGAAGGATGAGCAAGGTCAAAAGACTGAGCGTGCTCCCAGGGTTTTTCGCTCCATTTTCTCTCTTTCGCCCATAAGACGCTGGCTCTGTCCCAGTCCAGAATCTTCTGATAGGCTTCCGTGGTTTCCGAGAAAAGAACCGCGCCTCTTTTTGGTTCAGGATAAAGCTTCAAAAGGAAACTCTGTGCCTGGCGGATTTCTTTGACCAGGCCTGAATACGCTGCCTTTAAGGCTTGGCTGTGGTAAAAAGGAAAGGTCTCTTTCTCCAGCGAAGGAATTGCGGCAAAATCCACTGATTTGGCTCCCCAGGCCAGGGCAATCTTAGCCGTAAGAGTTATGTTTTCTCCGATCCATTCCGGTAACGGTGGAGTTTGATACCATCCTATCAGCGGCCAGACTGGTTTTGGGGAAGGACCTTCCTGGCAGTTTCTGGCAAAATCCATTTGCCAGGCACAGGAAAGTTCTGGCGTGTAGAACATAAACTGGTATAGTTCTATAACCACGGCATCAAGTTCCCCGGTATAGGCCCCTGGCATTTGAACAACTCTTACCTGCGGATCAATTTCTTGAACAACCTTTTTCAGGTCTTCGTTGTGAAATTTTATTATCGGTGCTCCTTCTGTGGGATAGCCTATGACAGAAATCCACTGATGAAGTGGAGAATTTTCGTCAATGATACCTGGTTTTTGATATTTCAGTTCAGGGGGATTAAGGCCTGTCCTCTTTTTAAAATAATCAATGCAGTACTGGTTAAAATCAGTCCATCCTTCTCCCTGCCAGCCCAGAGCAAGTCCAAATTCATCGTCCAGGGCAATCGTTTTCAGTCCAACCTTTCTTCCTTCCTTAACTATATTTTCCACTTCTTCTCTCATCAGTTTTCTTGCTTCCGGACTCAATACGGAAGGGTAATAGTAAGTAGGAACCATTCCCGGGCGAACTTTTCCTGATGGTTTATAAACCTGGGCCCATTTTTCTGGCGGGATCTCTTTGTTATTCTTCAAAGGCATTCCCGCGCAGGCATAGGTATTCAAAATTGGTATTAACTCCACTTTATACTTAGCCGCAATCCTGAAAATTTCTTCTTCAATTTTCATGGTGTGATAATAAACCCTGTTTATGCCCAAAGCCTCATATTCCTTAAAGACTCCTTCAAGATAATCTGGTTTTCCCCGGGGAAAACAGAAGACCCCCACCTCAATTCTTCCTTCGGCAAAAAGATTAAAGGCAAAAACCAACATCAGTATCCAGAGTTTTCTCATGACCGCTCCTTTCGTTAAGTTGCTACCGGAACTACCACGGATAAGGTGCCCCAAACATCAGTTCGTAAAAATTTCTTGCGTTTGTATATTCGTTTCTTTTCTTCCATTCAACATGGCCGTCCACAAAGAGAATATTGGAGCCACCTGAGTGCAAGTACCAGTAAAACGAACCCTGGCTTCCGTCCCCTGCTCCGAGGCCTCCCCACCAGTTTACATAATTGGCCCCATCTCCTAAGAAGGCCATCTTAACGGGTAAGCGGACACGCTCTAATTTCACACAACTTCCGTAGCGATAGGTTCCGCTGACTCCCGTATAACCCCCATTAAACGCCTGATTGATAGCGTAATTCCAGACAGGATTGCCGGGCTCTTTTCGCTTGGTGGCCGTAGAAGGCAGGCCATCCAACTCCCCGCAGCAAAAATATCTAATAACCTTCGGATTCTGGGGGTGTTGCAGCCTTATATACTGCTGAATTTGATATACCCATTGATAAGGAGGGTTGGTATCATTATACATTCTACCCGGCATGATTCCATTGTAATCGTGGGCATAGATAAGAGCTGCAAGTCCTATCTGTTTCAGGTTACTCACACAGACGGCCTGTCTGGCTTTCGCCCGGGCCTTTGACAGTGCTGGTAGCAACATTGCCGCCAGAATCGCGATGATGGCTACCACCACCAGCAATTCTATCAAGGTGAAGCCACAAAATCCTGCAGAAAAGTTCTTTTCCACCCCGTATAAAGGTAGGTACATCGCCCTTTTCCGCGCAGAAAATCTACTTTTCATCTTCCGCCTCCTAATTTATTATGTATGGAATCATCCGCCGGAAGTCTGGCCGGATGGGAAACCGGGAGTTTATATGAAGACCAAACATTTTTTACCTTTCTTTCATCTTCTTTGTTGATTCTCTCACCACCAGAACCGGCCTGACGGTGACCTTCTTCCCGGACCAGTTTTTGCTGACAGCTAAAGCAACATTATGGGCTATCTCTTCCTCCTGAGTGCTAACAGAAGTTAAACCTGGAGAAAGCATTTCCGCCCAGGGCGTGTTAAAGTAACCAATAACGGAGATATCTTCTCCAATCTTAAAGCCCATCCTTTTAACTAACCGGTAGACTTTTAAAGCCCGGAAATCACCCATGCAGATTACGCCAGTATCGCCAGGCGTCAGAGATTTCTGAAGTAAATTTTCGCTTTCTTCAGTTTCGTCAAAAACAATAATCAGACTTTTCTCTTCCCTTAAGCGGAATTCGTTCAAGGCAGATTTGATACCTTTGATTACCTGCCAGTGATAAAGGTACTCTGGTCCCAGCGATGGAGGAAAACTTTCCGGATAGAAATATGTGAGAAAGATTATTTTTCTTACGCCGTTTTGAAGCAGGTGCCTGGCAGCGATATGTCCCCCCTGGCAGTAATCACTCAGAACAAAATTCGCACCATTAAAAGGTATTTCTGTTTCAAAGCGGTAGAGGAAAGTGAGGTTTTTAATTTTTTCTCCATGCTTTAGAAGAAGAGAAAAGGGAAAAAATGCTTCGCCATCTATTACCAGGGCGTCCGGTTCCCTTTCCAGCAACCTTTTTAACTTTTTTTCCTTTTCCCAGAGCAGGGTCTCGCTATAATGTGTGTCAACAGGAATAATATGGTAATTTTCTTTCTCCAGTTTTTTTAGAAGTGACTTAAAAAGAAGTTCAAAAACGTGCCCGGTAGTGGACATCATCACTCCCACCAGAAAGGAATTCAGCTCCTGGGGTGGCCGGGAAACAAAAGTTCCTTTTCCCTGAACCCTGTAAAGTAGTTTTTCTTCTTCTAATAACTCAAGAGCTTTACTGATGGTTACCGGTGTTACCTGAAAGGTCCTGGCCAGTTCCCGGTAAGGGGGAAGCTGTTTTCCTTCTTCCCAGCGGCCCGCGGTAATTTCTTCCTTGATGATTTCCTTTACCTGAAAATACTTGGGGAGGAAACTATCTGTTTTTATCTTTTTCATACTGCTTCTCCAAAAATTGTAATAGTGTACTATAACAATTTTATCATACCAGGGAATTCTGTCAAGTTAAGGCCCTGTCTGGCTACGGCGGTTTTTGTCCGGAAAGGAATTCTGGCCGGAGGTGGAAGGGACAAGACAGGACAAACCGCGTGAGAGGAAGCAAAATCTTACCCGGACAGTTTCTGATGAAGCGTAACTGCCCGCTCCCTGGCCGGCTTACTCCCGGCAGGCCTGGATGAAGGCTTCAATGTTTTCTAACGGAACTTCTGGCTCCAGCACATGGGTGGGCGCCAGAATCAAAGCCCCGTCATAGCCAAGAACCTTTTTGTTTTCCCGAACTACCCGGGCGACTTCTTCCGGTGTGCCAAAAGGCATGGTGCTCTGAGTGCCGATGGTGCCGTCAAAGACCAGGTGACGGCCGTACCTGGCCTTCAGGGAAGGTACATCAAGACATTCTGGCTGAAGGGGATTAAGAATCGTCACGCCAATGTCAATCAGTTCCGGAATGATGGCTTCAATGTTGCCATCGCTGTGGTACCAGATCTGGATATCAGGTTTGAGACTGCGGGCGGCCTGGTAGATTTTTGCCCAGCGGCTCTTGATAAAGCGGCGCCACATCGGCAGAGAAAACATCAGACTTTTCTGATTGGCGACATCATCTCCGGTAATGAGGTAGTCCACGCCAGCCCTGGCGCCGGCGGTGGCTAAGGCCATCCTGGAGGCGGCAATCCTGTCCAGAATACATTCGCTCCAGGCGGGTCTTTCTACCAGGTCCATCAGGAACTGTTCGTAGCCCCGAATCTGCCAGGAGGTCTCGTAAATGTGGCCCACGGCTGTACAGGCGACTTTTCCCTCCCGATGGGCCTGTTCCACCTTCTCTTTCAACCCGGTTTCATCGTAGCCAGTCTCTGGCGGGAAGGGGAAGTTTTCAATTTCTGACAGGCTTTGAGCCTGCCGCAGCGGACTGATGTAGCCGGTGAAATGGTAGTAGCGGGCAGGAATTTCCAGCACACCACACCCGTTGATGAAAGAACCTTCAGGTTTTTCCACGTCCTGAAAGTAAATAGAAAAATCAGGCTGGTGCGGCGGAGCCACCGGATTAACGGTTACCGGTTCAAAAAGACCCATCCTGGCCGTGATGACCGCCTGGTCTTCAGTGCCGTACCGAACCCTCAGCCGGCGCCACAACTCCGGCGTAAAACCGGCATGATACAGAAAAGAGCTATGTTTCTGGTGGTTGCAGGTTGCCCGGAAAATCTCTAACTGTGTCATGACCTTGTCCTTTCCTGGTTACAGATAACCTCATTCTTTTTTTCTGGTGCACCACTGTTGCGGGTGTTAACCTCACCGCGGCACCTTGCCTTTCTCCCGGCTGGCGCTGGAGGAGTTAGATCAGGTTTTTCAGGTGAAGCAGGTTTAGACATGTTTTTTCTACCCGTAATAATCATCCAGTCTCCGACCGAGAGCCTTAGCCAGATTTTTATACACGGCAAGCGGCTGCTGGCCGAAAAAAGTACAGAGTCTGTTCCATACTTCTCTCTCCGGGAAGATGGCCCGCATCACTCCTTCCCTCCAGAGGAGGTCGTTCTCAATAATCTTCCTCCAGTATCTTACCTCAAGGGTCTTAATTTCTTCAAAACTGCCTGATATGTCCCTGTCAAAGGATATAACGGGCATCTCCGGAAGGCCTTTTTTCCACTGTTTCAACCAGGTTAGCAAATCATCCCAGACTTCCTCTTTTCGGAAATAGGCGAAGAAATCTTTCCCGTAAAAAAGAAACAGGTCCACCCCGTAAGTTTGCCTCATCTTCTGTGTAAAAGTTGCAGTTTTTTCTTAAGGTCAGGGTCAAGGAAATAGAGGATATGTAAGATGCCGCCGTCGCTGTGGTAGTAACTCTGAATATCAGGTTTGACACTGCGGGCGGGGCTGGTAGATTCTTGTCCAGTGGCTCTTCATAAAGCGACGCTACATCTCCCAGGTAAAGCCGCAGCATACGGAAAAGAGTCATGTTTCTGAGGGCTACACCAATACTATCCTCTCGGAGTTCCGAGCAATTCAGTTTCCATCTTGTTATGGTGGACTGCCGCCTCATATAACTGAATGACTCCCTGGTAGTCCGCATATCTAAATCTCTCCTTGAAATTTACGTAGGGTTCCTGACTTACTTTCTGCTCAAACCTATTCCTGTGAGAGGGCGGACCTATAATCCAGAAGTTTGTGTTGAAATGCGATAATTGCAAGCATCTATTTAGTGCATCCGAAAGAGTACCAATGGTATCCACAATCTCAATCGCTTGTTTTGGAAATCGCAGTCCCACCTTGTTAAACCAGAGTACGTCAATTTTCTTGACAATTTTGACTATTTCCGCATAAGTGAACGACGGAACCTGTATTAAAGTGACAATATCTTTCAAGTAAATTCCGTCTCTAAATAAAGCGGCCCTGTCCGGTGTGTAAACTTCAAAGTTCTTGAATTTGCCTATTTCCAGGCAAATACCTTCCATATAAGAATGCATCCTGTCTTTCTCTCTTATCTTAGGTAGCGGTTCTTCCTCATATTCCTTCAGGGAGTAGATTCCCAGTCCGATCCTTTTGAAATTCCTATTATTCTTCAGTTCTCTGTACAAAACACCTCGTATTCCTTCCATCCATGCGGAACCTCGCTTTGCAGCTGGATAATATTTCTCAATGTTATTATAGATTTGCTCCCAGGTTGCTACTCCATTAAATTCTTCCAAAACCTTGCGAATTGCTTCAACTTTTGTTACCATCGTCCGCCTCACAGACTATTAAGCATTCGTAAGTATCATTGCCTCTTTGTCTGGAACCATCAACCAGTTTCATATTAAATCAGTTTGTTCCTGTACAAAAACCCCGAAAAAGTTATAAAGGCCATCAATGGGCTTTGTTCTTCTTAAAGCCATCAAAACCTGTGCTGCAACCTCACATTCCGCAAGCAGTAAATAGTTTTTTCGTTTTGCAGCTCCGGTTCCTTTCCCGTCTTGGCGGTATTAGCACATTTCGTCGCCAGTTGTTCTCAGTTTCAGCCTACGCCAGAGTTCGGAGAATAGTTTCAATCTGCTCGTGATCACCCACCAGTGCGAGGTCTTCAGCCCGAAGCCCGAGCATTTTATCAACGCTATTTCGTGCGGAGCCCTCTTGTTCTTTTCGTACGATGGCTTTACTCGCCCACTTCAAAGACAGAGTTCCTGAGCCATCTTTCTTAAGAAGTCTCTGGCTTTGATGATATCGGCCTCGGGATTTTCTCCGACCTCCCGTTCAATGGTGAAAAAACCGGTATAGCCGATTTCCTTCATCACCCGCAGATATTCCGGGAAATTGACGTCACCTTCGCCTAACGGCAGTTCCTGCCACCAGGGAGCTTCTTTGCGGGCGTACCTGTCCCTCAGCATCCGGCCATCCTTGGCATGGGTGTGCACGATATAAGGTGCCAGGGTTCTGGCCGCCTGTGGCGCCGGGTCGTCAGAAACCATGACTAAATTGGCCGGGTCAAAGTTTACTTTAAGCCCGGGATTGGCTAAGGTATCCAGCAGTTTTTTCAGGACCACCGCTGGTTCCGGCCCGGTTTCGGTTGCCAGAGAAATGCCTCTTGAGGCCGCGTAGTTTCCAATCTCCGGTAATGCCTGACACAGGTTTTTCCAGGCAGGGTCATCGGTATTGTCAGGGACCACGCCAATATGGGTGGTCACGACATCGGTGCCCAGGTCCACCGCCAGGTCAACCACTTCTCTGGTGCGGCTCACGACAAAGTCCAATTTATCCGGTTTGGTGAAACCATGGCCAAAATCACCCACCAGCGCAGAAAACTTCAGCCCCAGACTTTCCACAAAGTGGCGCAGGTCCTTCCGGCCGGTGCGGGTGAGGTTCTTCGGGTCCAGGTCCCCCCTGGTGGCGTAAGGCTGGATGCCGTCCATCTTCAACTCCGCCGCTTTCTTGATACCTTCCCTGATCGGCAACCGGAAACAGTCCGGAATTACCCCAATCTTCATTTCTCCCCCTTTGTTGGAACTGCCTTTTTCTTTTTTTCCTGGTAGAGTTCAATCGCGACATCCGGACAGATAATGACGCACCGGCGACAACCGCTGCAGCGCTCTTCGGCCACCACTTCCACGTAGTGGTAACCGCTCAGGTTGAAGGCGCTGCTTAATTGAAAAACCTGGTTGGGACAATTTTCCAGGCACAGTTGACAGCCCTTACACCTTTCTGGATCTACGATAATTTTCATTTTTCTAAAGAGGCCAGCCAAACTTCTCGTTCAGCCGCTGAAAGAACCCGGTCTTTTCATCAAAGACCAGGTTTGCCTGCCTTTCGGCCTTTCTTACCACCAGTTTATCCCCGGGAGAGACTTTGCCCTCGCGCTGACCATCCAGCGCCAGGATGCAGGTGGCGCTGGCCGTTACTTCCAGCTGGCTGCTGGCCGGCAGGACCACCGGCCTGGCCGCGGTGGCATAGGGGCAGACCGGAATCAACAGAATCAGATGCTCCTGGGGCGAAATCACCGGGCCGCCAGCAGCCAGGGCATGCGCCGTGGAGCCGGTGGGAGTGGCAAAAATCATGGCATCGGCGCGCACCCGGATTAACTCTTCCTTATTCTGCCGCACGGAGATTTCCACAATCCGGATACCGCTGCGGTTTAAGAAGGCTTCATTCAGACAGAAGTCGTTCAGGATAACTTTTCCCTCTCGTTCTACCCTGGCCTCCAGGAGCATCCTCCGGGAAACCCGGTACCGCCCGGAAAGAATTTTCTCCAGCCGTTCTTCCAGGTTATCTATGGGATTGGTAAGAAAACCGACCTGGCCAAACTTGAGACCGAAGATGAGGGTGGAATCTGACCTGGCAGCATGAACCCCTTTCAGCAGTGTGCCATCCCCGCCCAGGGTAACAATTAACTCGGTGCTGGCCGAGGGTTCCGGTTCAATGGTGACGCCCTGGTCTTTGAGGAACCTTTCAATCTGGTGACGGCTCTCCTCAACCCCGGGAATTCTCGTATTGGCTAAAAGATATACCTGCCGCATAGCTTTTATTGTAGCACAGGGGGCCCTCTTTGACACCAGCCGTGCGCCATGATAGTTTTTCCAGAAGGTCAACCAGCGCAAGAGTAGAAAATGGAGGCAAAGATGGGCAAAAGCAGAGCCAAAATTTTTCAGATAATTTTTGTCCTGGTAACCACAGGGGCAGCGTTAGTCTGGCCGCAACCTTCGCCGCTTTGCCGGCTGGGCGTAATTTCCACGCCCTATCTTACCAGCCAGACAATTGAAGAACTTGGTCCAAAAAGGAATTTCCTGGTCAGAACCGGACCGGCCGGTCTGGCCGAAGCCTTTCGCCTGGCTAAAGAAGAGAAACTTTCCAGCCTGATTATCTTAGGGGATTTAACCTGGACCGGGTCAGAGGCTGATTTTGAAAAACTGAAAGGGTTACTGGAGAAAGCGCCAGTGCCGGTAATACTGGTACCTGGTCCGCGCGACTTATCCGGCGGTCAGGAAAGGTTCTTGAAGGCTTTCGCCAGATACGCAGCCAGTGTCAGGTTTTCCAGGCAGGTTAATGGGGTAAGGCTTATTTTTAACGGGCTGCCTGTGGAAAAGGTGGAAGAACAGACGGCTTTTCTGGACTGGCTGGATAAGGAAAGCACCTTAGCGGAGAGTCCAGAAGCGGTGCTGCTGTTTGGCCAGTTAGGCAGTTTTCTCCGCCAGCCAGCCGGCCACCAGTTAGAGCTGCTTCAGCGCTTCCGGCTACGCTGCCAGGAAAACAGGGTAGCGGCAGCCCTCACTCCGGGTCACAGCCACACCTGTGAGCTGGTTTCCAACTTACCTGTCTGGAGCGCACCCACCGCCGGCTGGCCTGGTGAAGGTAATGCCCTGGGTATCGTCACGGTCTTTCCGGAAAGGATAGAACTTTCTCTCTGCCGGAGCCAGCAGCCATGGCAGACTCTGACCGTGCCCAATCCGGTGAAGACCGCCAGGTTTGACCCCGGGAAAGACCCGTATCTTCTGCCTCCTTACAGCCAGGACCTGGCGGAAAAACCAGAATTGACCTTCGTTCTTTCCGGAGACCCACAGTTTGATGATTTGACCGTGGAAAGACACAAGAGCCGCTTTTCAGCGGTGGTGACGATGAACCGGGCCCTGGTAGAAGAACTCAACCGTTTGAAGCCGGAATTAGTTTTCGTAGCCGGAGATTTAACCAATAAACACACGCCTGCTGAATGGCAACTCTTCCAGGAAACATACCGTCAGTTGAAGATGCCAGTTTATCTGGTTGCTGGTAACCATGACCGTTTGCCGCCGAAAGACTTTTGGGGCACCGGAAAATTAAAGGACCTGGAAGAAACCGAAAAACAGACCTGGTCTTTCCTGGAAAGTACCATCAAATCCTGCTCTGGCCCGCTGACCCTTTTCCAGTATTTTACGCGTGACTTTCCTTCTGCCGGAAAGCCTTATTACACGGTGGAGAAGGCCGGTTGCGTTTTTATCTGTCTGGACTCTTCTGCCATGGATGAAGAAAACGGTGGCCTGGGCAGTCAGCAACTGGCCTGGCTGGAGAAAGAACTGGAACGAACCAAAAACGCTCGCCACGTCTTTGTTATCAGCCACTATCCGGTTCATGAGCCGTTCGGGAACACCGGGTTGCCTGCCTACCAGGCGGAACGGGAAAAGGTCAGGGTTCTCCTGAAGCAGTATCAGGTGGCAGGGTTCCTGTGCGGCCACAGACACTTCTCTGCCTCTGCCCTGGTGGACGCTACCTTCCACCTGGTGGCTGATGACCTCTGCTGGGGCGAGTCCACCTCCTACTGGATTGTCCATGTTTTTCCTGACCGGATTGTCTATGCCTGGAAGCCCTTTCAGTCGCCGCGGCACGGCGTGAACACACTTTACGAACGAATCATCGTCCCGGAGCCAAGAAGAAAGGATTGAAGTTTCTGTCAACCTTTGTCCGCGAAAAGACTTGACAGGAAAACTAAAAGTGTGGTAACATATCCCAAGAGTGAAAAATGAACATGCTGTTAATAGAAAAACTATGGGGGGAAAATGGATAGAAAAGGCTTCACCCTGATAGAACTGTTAGTGGTCATTGCCATCATCGCTATTTTAGCCGCCATGCTTCTTCCGGCCCTTTCCCGGGCCAGGGAAAGAGCCAGGCTGACCAGTTGTCTTAGCAACCTGAAACAGATTGGCCTGGCGATGCGGATGTACGCAGATGATAATGATGGGTATCTGCCTCAGTGGAGCTCGCTCAACGGCAACACCAGCTGGTACACCAACCTCATCGGCTGGAAAGGCACTACCAAAATAGGTCCGGAATATGTCAAGCCTAACCTGTTTCTATGTCCTTCAGCCAAGAAGCAAACCTTTGTACCGCAGTACGGCTGGAACTACCGCAGTTTGGGTGGCTCCGCGGCCAGCCGGAAGTACACTGATTTTGAAAAGCCAGACCGCATCTTTCTGCTGATGGACTGCAAGAATGTTGGACTGGTCGGACCGGTCTCCGGCGAAATTAACACCTGGTGTGACTGGTACCGGCACACCCCGATACCGGTGGGCCCCACCGATACCTATGGTATCCACTTAGAGTGCCGGGCTAACTTCCTCTTTGTGGACGGCCACGTCCAGACCCTGGCCAGAAAAGACTGTGGAAATGCCACCAACCAGTATCCCTGGGGCTACTAACAATTCAAGGAGGTTCTCATGAAACGGGATGGTTTCACCCTGATAGAACTGCTGGTAGTTATTGCCATCATCGCCATTTTAGCCGCGTTGATTTTGCCGGCCCTGACTAAAGCCAGAGAAAGAGCCAACCAGGCTGCCTGCATCAACAACCTGAGGCAGTTGTATGTGGCCATGTGCATGTACGCCAGCGACTACGATGACTGGTTGCCCATTGATAAGGATAGAAGCCTGAGACTTCCCAATCCTTCCTACCCCAACCAGGCACCTCTGGCTGCTTCAGTGAAAGGTTCCCTGGCCCTGCTTTATCCGCGGTATGCTCCCAGTTTCAAGGTCTTTGTCTGCCCTGGCAGCAGCCGTTCGCCGGCCAGCAGCCTGGCTGATTTCACCGCGGCCGGTAATTACAACAACCGCTGCAGTTACTGGTATGCGGTCGGTTTCCGGCTAAATGAACTGCCTAAAATTGAGCAGAACAACCTGCTGGGACTGTTGGGCGACCGGCACTATAATGAACTTTATCTTGGACAGACCAGTCCTTACTCTGACCCGTACACCTCTTCGGCTAATCCTGGTTACGCCGCTATTTACTGGAACGGCCATTACTTCTATGACCGGAGCTCGGGTTACCAGTCAGAACATGGCCGTGCCGGCATCAACATCCTTTATGTTTACGGCAATGTGGAATGGGTTCCCGGCCGGTATCAGTACAGTACTTACAGTGCTTATACGCCTTCCTTCACTCTGCCCTGTGTGAACACTAGTCGGGGCAATGTTACCAAGCAGTGGTACACCATCCGCGGGTGGTAGAAAATCAGACAGGGTTACCTGTTGCCGAAAGCCACCGGAAAAAGGTGGCTTTCTTATTAGTCCGGATGAGAAAATGTCTGGCTTTATCCAGGAAAAAGTCAGGTTAACGCCGGTCAGGGAAAGAGTTGACGTTGTTGTGGCTGGCGCCGGCCCGGCCGGGATAGGTGCGGCGGTGGCAGCCAGCCGCTGCGGGGCAAAAACCCTTTTAGTGGAAAGACTTGGTTTTCTCGGCGGAATGCTGACCTCTGGCGGTGTCAGGAACATGCGCACCTTTACCGACGGCGCCGGCCAGGCCATCATCAAAGGCCTCCCCTATGAGTTCGCGCAGTACCTGAAGGAAAACGGGGCCGCAGTGGGCGTTCCGGAAAAAGACCCCTATGTCCAGCAAAACCCGGAACTGACGCGGTATCTGGCGCAGGAGTTTGTGCTGAAATCTGGGGTGAGGCTGCTGCTTCATACTCTGGTGGTAGCCGCGGTCAAAAAGGGAAACCGGGTTTGCGGTGTTATCGTGGAAAGTAAGTCAGGCCGGCAGGCTATTCTGGCCAGGGTGGTAGTGGACTGTACGGCTGACGGTGATGTTTGCCGCCAGGCTGGCGCTAAAATGAAAAAGGGTCCGGTGATGCCCCTGACGCTGACCTTTTCCCTGAAAGATGTTGATGCCTGGCCTGATGTTCGCACCTTAAAAATCTATCAGGCCTTTCGCCGGCACAGGAAGGTGTATCCCCTGCCCAGCCACAGTCTGGCCCTGTTTGCCCTGCCGGAGAAGGGCGAGGTCTATGCCAATGTTACCCGAGTTTTTGGTGATGCCAGTAAGGTGGAAGACCTCACCCGGGCCGAGATTGAAGGCAAAAGGCAGGTGATGAGGGCGATAGAATTCTACCGGAAGTATCTGCCAGGCTATCAGCAGGCAAAACTTAAAAGTTTCGGCATAGAAATCGGCACCAGAGAATCATGGCGGCTGGCTGGCCGTTACACCCTTACCAGAAGGGATGTTCTTTCCGGAAGAGACTTTCCGGACGCGGTCGCCCGGGCCGCTTACGGGATAGACATTCATAACAGCCACGGTCCTGGTGGAATCATGATTCATCTGAAGCCAGGAACTTCTTACGCCATTCCCTACCGGTGTCTTTTACCGGAAAAAGTGGAAGGGCTTCTGGTGGCTGGTCGCTGCCTATCGGCCAGCCGGCAGGCCCTTGGTTCCCTGCGGGTGATGGTCACCTGTATGGCCACCGGTCAGGCGGCCGGGGTCGCGGCGGCGCTGGCGGCCAGGGAGAAGGTCGTTCCTTCCCGTCTTAACATTAGCCGGCTGCAGGAGCATCTTTTAAGGCAGGGAGTAATACTCTAAAAGGAAAAAGGCAGGAACGCGAACCGGAGTCAGGGTGAACCAGTCTCTTTCTCTTTACTGGGGAGATTTTCACACCCATTTTCAAAACCTGAGAGAAGCCGACAGTCTTCTGGAAGCTGCGGCAGCCAATATAGACTTTGCCGCGGTGCTCTGTTATCCCTTTACCTGGGAAAGGAAAAACGGGCTTCTGGTGGAAACTACCGGACAGCGGCCGGAGTTTCTTCTCTGGTGGGAGAAGTTGCAGCAGTACTGCCGCCGCCATCACCAGCCAGGCAAATTTGTCACCTTCCCCGGCTACGAATGGCACGGTAACCGCACCAGGTATGGCGACCACAATGTCATCTACTTCCAGGAAGGCTATCCCTTAGACGATACCTGGAGCCTACCAGACCTTTACCGGAGGATGAAGTGCCGAAAAGCCTTTGTAATTCCCCACCACACCGGATATTTTCCTGATTACCGGGGTAAGGACTGGCGTTATTTTGACCCGGAGCTTTCGCCGGTGATGGAAGTTTTCTCCCTCCACGGTAGTTCAGAAGGCATTCTTACCCCACAAGGGCTGGAACGCAACTTAAACCTGGGACCACTGACCAGCGGCGGCACCCTTCAGGATGGCCTCAACCAGGGGCTCATCGTCGGGGTCATTGGCTCCAACGATAGCCCGGGGCTGCCTGGCCGCTGGGGGCTGGGCCGGGCTGGCGTCTGGGCTGAAGAACTGACCAGGCCGTCTCTGTGGGAGGCTATTTCCCGGAGAAGAACCGTGGCCGTCACCGGGGACAGGATTAACCTGGCGGCTACCTGTGAAGGCCAGTTTATGGGTTCAGTCTTTCCAGCAGGGAAAAGGGTGGACGTGGAAGTCTGCGTTGTGGCTTCTGATTCTCTTGACCGGGTGGAACTGATTCATAACGGCTCCGTGGTGGAAACACTTGCTCTTTCCGGACCAAACTTTTCCCCTGCTGGTAGTAAAAAGAAAAAACGCTACAAGGTAAGACTGGAGATGGGCTGGGGGCCGGCTAATGCCTGGGGCTTTTCTTTTCCGCCAGGCAGTTTCTGGCGCTGGCAGGGCCAGTTGCGCGTGGAACGCGGCCGACTGGTAGGTGTGGAAAAGTGCCTTACCCTGCCTGGCCAGGAGGTGAAAGGACTCACCAGCCAGAAGGTCAGCTGGGTTTTCCGGACAAGAGTCAGAACTGATGCCGGGGTGGCCGGAACAAGGGAAGGTCTCATCTTTGAGATAGAAGGGACAGAGAAGAGCACTCTTTATTTTTCTATGGAAGGCTGGCGCGGCCAGTATACCCTGAAGGAACTGGTGGGCCGCTCGTATCTGGTGCCGCTTCTCCGGGAGTCCGGGCAGCGTCTGAGAGAAGTCTTCCCTCTGGACAAGAAAAACCTGGCCAGGGCTGATGTCTGCTTTTTCAACGCCAGAAAGATTTTGATTCATCGGGCCTGTCCCCAGGAAGAGTACCAGCTCAGCCATACCTTCCGCCAGGTGAAACTGAAAAAAGGCCACAACTACCTTTATCTCCGGGTGAGCCAGAGGAATGGCCAGTTAGCCTGGTCGTCGCCGTTGTGGCCGCAGTCTCGTTAGCGAAAGATGAGAGCACTGAAAGTTGTGATTCTTGGTCTTGCCCTGGTCAGTCTTTCTTCCCAGGCATCGGGTGCGGTACGCTGGCTGATAGAGGCTGAAGAATTTGATGGCCTGGTAAGATACCCCAGATGGGCCAGTGAAGAACCAGGCTGGTACGCTCTGGAATGCAGCAGCTATGTCCGGGACGCCAGCCGGCAGTTTCTGGCCTGCTGCCATGACCACGGAAAGGAACCAGTCATGGGCAAGAAACTACCTCAGCCTCTGCCGGCCGGTCTTTACACGGTTGGTCTGAAGGTCTACCGCGGACGCTGGAGACCCGGGCCCAACGCGGTGGAGGTAACCTTAGGCCGGGAAAAACAGCTTTACCAGTGGCAGGAAGAACAGGGCTGGATTTTTCGCCGTTTCCTGTTAGGGGAACCTGCCCGTGAAATAACGATTACCGCCAGGAAATTCGGCCAGGCAGGACTGGGGTTGCTGACTGAGTCCCGGGAACGGGTAATTCTGATTGATGCTGTTTCCATTGCTTCTGGAGAGGAAGAGTTTAAGCCGGAGCATGAATCTTTGTTCCAGCGCCTGGCGCGCTGGCTTCTATCTTCTGCCTGGGCAGAAGAACTGCCTCAGGGCAACCTGATGGCTAATTCCAGTTTTGAATTGGGGCTGAATGATGCCTGGGCCTGCGAGTGTGCCGGGTTAAACACCTATGTTCTTTCCCAGAAAAATATCACCAGCAAGCAGGCTGCTCACGGCCAGAAAGCGCTTTTTCTCCCTGCTGGCGCCAGGCCTTTTTCCAGACCTATCCAGTTAGCCCACGATGGAGTGGTGACTCTCTCCGCCTTTGTCAGAACCACCAATCCCGGGCAAATTACCCTGGCCTTAAAGCAGGAAGGGGAGAAGAAACCGACGGTTATCTTCCAGAAAAGTTTCCCGGTGCAGGATAAGTGGGAAAGAGTCAGTGTCAGCGGCCAGGTGAAGAAGGGCTACTACTTCATCAGCCTTTCTCCGGAAAAAGACGCTGATTTTTTCCTTGACGGCCTGCAACTGGAATACGGCAGTTTAACGAGCTACAGGCCACGCCACAGCCTGGAAGCAGCCATCATCTGCCCTGGCTACGGCAACATCCTTTACGAGAAAAAGCCTGTTCTTACCTTCAGCTGGTTTAATGCGAGCCAGCAGGAAACTTCAGCGGTGTTAAACTACGAAGTCAGAGATATTTTTGACCAGACGGTGCTGAAAGATGCTGTTGCCTTTTCTGCCGCTGGCTCCGGAGGAGAAAAACCGATAGTGTTACCTCTGGACCGGTATGGTATCTTCAGCCTCACCTACGGCCTGGCTGGAAGAAGTTTCCCGGAAGGAGAAACGCTGGTGGTGATACTGCCGCAGCCACAACCTGGCCAGCACCGGCACAACCTTGGCGCCAACATGGACTGCACGGAGCCGGTCATGAAGGTTATGGCCAGAGCAGGGTTTTCCTGGCAACTTTACTGCAAACTGCACTTCGTTTACGCCGGCAACAGCCAGCCAGAACCAGGCAAGTTTGTCTGGCGGGATGACCTGATTGAAATTCCTTACAGGAACAACTTTAAAATCATGGCCTGTTTCTTTCCTGGAAGCATCAAGGAGTGGATGAATGACCCGGACAATCCGGCCGGGCTGAAACGTCGCTTTACCCGGGGAACAGGGCGGGGTGGCCGGATAGATAGGCCGTTTTTCCCCAGACTTGACCTCTGGCAGGAACATGTTTACCAGGTGGTGAGCCATTACAAGAACTGGGTGAAGTACTGGTGTATTGAGGACGAGGTGGAAGGGCTCTGGCATCCGCAAGATTACGCGGGGCTGGTGCTGGCGACCGTAGCCGCGGCGAAGAAAGCAGACCCTGACTGCAAGGTGGGTATTTCCGCCACGCCTGAGTACACCCAGCACCTGCTGGAATATGTCACGGCCAGCCAGATTGATTTCTTTGGCGGAAGTTCCTGGGCCAGCGGAGGGCTGGCTGCCAGCAAGATTGCCCATCTCTGTCGCCGTTACGGAAAAGACTGGTACATCATCGGCGTTGGTCGGGATGGCCAGCCGCACTTCTGGCACACGTTGCCTGGCTTTGACAGAAATGAAGCCAGAATGAGCGCCATCAGAACCGCGCAGGAGATGATCAACATGCTGTTGCTTCAGGACGCTAAGGTCATCGGTCATTATACTGGCCGGCTGACCAATTTTGGCCAGCACCAGACCTATGATTTTCCCCTCCTGGACTTTTCCGGCACCCCCTTAGTCCATGGCACAGTCTATTCGGTGGTCGGCCAGAAGTTACAAGACGCTGTCCCGGCCGGAAGCGTTTCCATAGAAGGGGTTGACCGGGAAGTCATTCTTTTTCGGGATGCCGGCCGGCTCCACGGGGTCTTCTGGCTGGACTGGACCGAAAAAGCCCGGGAGGTGACGCTACCAGAAGGTGCCGGCCACATCAGTGTGGTTGATTTTCTCTTCACGCTAGTTCCGGTAAGGGAAGAGCAGGCAGCGCTGAGGTTCAGTCTGACGCCTGGCGTACCGGTATTTTTTCTCAACCAGGACCTGTCTGAAGAAAAATTTCAAGCGATTATTTCCAGCCTGAAAAGTCAGTTGCCACCCCCGGCGGTGAGAGCCACTGCAGTTTTCCTGCCTGAAGAAAACGGTCTGGGTCTTTACCTTGCCTGCCACAACAGCTGCCGGCAGCCGGTAAGCGGAGTCAAACTTTTCGTCGGAGGCCCTTACCGGAGAAAAATCTGGTTGCTGGAAAGTCAGGAAGCGACGGTAGAAAAGGTAGAACCAGGCCAGACCGTTACCCGAAAAGTTTCTCTTTACCCTGACCTCTACCAGCCCAGGTTTCCCATTGAACTGGTGGACATCTGGACCTATGCGGGAGATAACCTTTTTCAGGAAGGTTTGTGGCTTTTACCAGCGGTTCCTGCCAGCCAGTTAGCCAGACCTTTTGTGGCTGATGGCCGGTTAGATGAGTGGGCTGGTGTTTCCCCTGGCCGTATCTATGCCCTCTGTCCTGACTGGGCCAGGCTCAGCGCCCGGGGTGGCAAGCAGATTATTTCCGGAGGAGAGTATCTTTCCCACCCGGAAAGCGGGGACACGGAAACAGCCTGCTGGCTGGCCTGGGACCAGAAATACTTATATGTGGCGGTGGAAAGTAAGGACGACCAGCTGGAGTCAGGTGATGGCGTCAGGTTAGTCTTTGACCTAAATAAGGCCAGCGACCCGTTTGACCTGAAGCAGGAAAAAAAGGCTATTGTGGAAGTTTTTCTCCCTTCTTCCGGAGAATGGAAAGAGGCCTGGCTGGTGACAGACAGTGGAAAGAAAAAGGTGGCGCTTGCCGGTAAGGTTACGCCGCCGAAAAAGATTGAAGGACTTTCAGGAAGACACGGCGGTTATGTGGTAGAGATGGCCCTGGACTGGTCAGACTTGGGTTTTGAGCCGGGTGTGTGGCAGACTTTTGGCTTTGACTTTTTCCAGATAGATGTTGACCGGGAGGAAGAAAAGGTGACAAGAAGCGTTCTACACTGGGCGGCTGGCCGAAAAGATGGCGGCCAGGCAGTTCTGGTGCCTAATAAGGATAAAGCGGAATAAGGAGGTGGCCGTGAAAAGATTTCTTCTGGGAGCCTGGGTCGCTATTTTCTTCTGCCTGGCCCAGGGGCAGGAAAAATTTACCTTTAGCAGGCTGTGGAAGGGACAGGAGATGTGGGCTTTCGGCGGCGGCCGGTTTGCCGGAAGCAGTAAGCCTGAAGACTGGCGTGGCATGGCCGGCGCCAGTCTTGGTTTTCAGTATGACGGGAAAGGTCCCCTGCCTGAACCCGCGGTTCTGGTCATTCCCATCGGCCAGAAACTGCCCTTAGGCCATTACCGGCTCTTTGTGAAAAACTTTTATCGGGGCAAGATGGAAGCAACCCTTGGCGACATCACCAGACCGGTGCCGATTGTCCGGTACGACTGGTCGCCGGCCGTTGTTTTTGAGATTAACCAGCCAGCTGACCGAATCATCCTGCGTTACTTTCCCACAGAGATTGTTCCGGATACCGGTGTGAAACAGCAACAGTATTACATCGTCCAGGGGGTTTTTCTCACCACAGAACCAGACCGGGTGCCTGTGAAAGGCGGGGAAATTGTCACCCTGCTGCCAGAGGAGCCGCCAGCCATCACGGCCGGCAATCTTCTGGAAAACAGCAGTTTTGAGGCCGGCCTTTGCGGCTGGGGAAAACGTTACGGTACCAGCGGAGTGCTGGATCAGGAAAACCTTGCTCAGAACGCGGCTGAAGGCAGATATTGCCTGAAATTGCCGGTGAGCCTCAGGTCAGGAATAGAAAGCAAGATGTACCGGTTGGCGCCTGGCCAGACTTACACTCTTTCCTTCTCGGCCAGAGCCGACCAGCCATGCTCGGTGACAGCCTCTCTCTACGGGATGAGCGATGACCTGAAAAACTATGCCCCGGCCGGGCTGAGCAAGTCTTTTTCCCTGAGCCGGGAGTGGAGCCGGTATTCTGTCACCGGAACCCTGACGGGCCGGCCCGGTTACCTTTACACCGTCGTTTTTGATACCAGCAACCAGTCACCAGGCACACTCTGGCTTGATGCTGTCTGCCTGAAAACTGGAACGGACCCGGGATATCAGCCGAAGGAAGATATTAGCCTGGGCTGGTTGCCGGTGGAGCCAGGTAACATCTACTATGAAAACACGCCGGCCGTGGCGCGAGTGCTCATCTTCAAACAGAGCGGTGCCGGTCAGGTGAAGTTTTCCTTCCAGGTAACAGATTTCTGGAGCAGGTTGGTGGACCGGGGAGAAAAGCAACTGGTTCTTGTCTCCAACCATCAGGAATACCTTCTTCCCCTGAAAACAGACAGGAGAGGCATTTTCCGGCTGCTTCTTTCACAGGGAGAGACAAAAACAGAAATGATTTACTCGGTCCTGCCGGCCAACCAGCATCTTGACCAGTTTTTCCCGGAAGGGACCTTAGGTGTGGATACCATTTTTGACCCTAAGACCCTGACGATTCTGAAACGGGCTAATTTTAACTGGTTGATTACCAAAAGCCTGGGTCGCTGGTACTGCCTGGAACCGGAAAGGGGCCACTACGTCTTTGATGAAGAAAGTCTGAAAAAAGCCAGGCAGGCCAACTTCTCTGTCTTGCTCCAGTTTCTCAACCCTGACTGGGGCGCCCAAAAGTGGCTCCAGCCTTTCTGGAAGCCAGCCGGCGGCCGTCCCTGGACAGAAAAAGCCAATTTTCTCTCAGCCTGGTCAGAGTTCGTTGGCCAGACGGTGAGCCATTACCGGCTGTGGGTCAAACACTGGGAAATCTGGAATGAACCAAACTGCACCTTTACCGGTGAGGAATACGGTGAGCTGTTGAAGGCGGCAGCAGCAGCCATCAGGAAGGCTGACCCGCAGGCCAAAATTGTCGGCTTTTCAGGCGGAGGCTACGAACCAGGTTTCTATGAATCCGCCCTGCAGGTGGCCGGTCTGGATTCTTTTGACATTGCCTCGGTACATTTCTACGGCGGGGAAGCCGCGACACACCAGGCCTTTGCCCGGTTCCTGAAAAAAATTAACAAGCCTGGCTGGAACACCGAAACCGGCTCCACCTGCCCCACCTTTTTCACCACCCTGCCGGTCTTTGAAGCCTTCCGCGAGAAGAACTACTGGGAGCATCTCCAGCAGTCCTTGCGGGATGACTGTATTTCCGATGTGAAAAATTACCTGAGTTGCCTGGCCAATGCCGGGCTGGAAAAGTACTTTTACTACTTTGCCAGATTTACCAACTGCGGACCAAGTCAGCCCACCCGCTGGGCCGGTGGCGGCAAGGAACTGGTGGAGTACGATGGCAGTCTTCGGGCAAACGCTGTCTGTCTTTCCGTGGCCAGCCATTTTTTTGACGGCGCCAGATACATCGGTCCGGTCGTCCTCGGGGAAAGACTGGAGGCCCACCTTTTTGAGAAAAATGGCACAAGCCTCGGTTTTGTCTGGGCCAGGGCTGGAGAAGATTTTACCCTGGTGGCGCCGCCAGAACCATCCTGGAGGTTTTACGACCTGATGGGCAATACAACTGGAAAGCCAGAAATATGGTTAGGCGGAAATGTGGTTTACTTCTCTGTGGGAAAAACCGGACAGGCTGCCAGAGAGGTGGCGGGGAGGGTGCAGTGGAAGAAAGAGACGGGAAAGGGAACCTGACGGCCTCACTTAAGCGCTCCGGCCCAAACAGGGACTACGCCGAAATCGTTGCTGGTGCGAACTCGCTCGCCATCTGGCGAGCTCATACACCGCCGAGTAAGGAAAACTGTCCCGGTCTGGATTAAAGGAAAAAGGCTTGCCGGGACACTTACGGAGCGCGGATGCATTTGCCTTTTTAGATTTAGCCGCAAGCGCGGCAAGGAGGAAAAGGATGAGATTTTTTATTCTGACTGACTTAGAAGGGACGGCCGGCGTTACCCGCTGGTACCAGACAGGCCCTGGTGAAAATAAGGAAGCCTACGAGAAAGCCTGTCACTGGCTGACCGCTGAGGTCAACGCGGCGGTGGAAGGGATTTTAGAGGTTGACGCGGCTGCGGAAGTGGTTGTCTGGGACGGCCACGGTGCCGGCGGCCTTCTTCTGGAAGAACTCCATCCTCAGGCAAAACTGATACCGCGGGGCTTTATCCGTTCCCCCTATACGCTGGATGAAGGCTACCAGGCGATGCTCATGGTTGCCCAGCACGCCCGGGCTGGCACGCCAGGCGCGACATTGGCCCATACTTACTCTTCCCGCAGCGTCTACCGTTACTGGCTCAACGGTCAGGAAGTGGGCGAGATTGGACTGAGGGCTTATGTCGCTGGCTCATTGGGAGTACCGGTGATTTTTGTCAGTGGCGACCAGGCAGCCTGTCAGGAAGCCAGCGACCTGATTTCAGGAGTGGAGACGGTGGTGGTGAAAAGGGGCCTGCATCAGGAACTGGCGATTACCTTAACGCCGCAGAAGGCCTGTGAACTCATCCGGCAGGGAGCGGCCCGCGCGGTTAGGGGAAGGGAAAAGGTCAAACCTGTTTTTCCTCCACCGCCGTATGTTTTCCGGGCGCAATTTTTAAGTACAACCATCGTGGAAGAATTCTGTGCACTCCATCGGGAACTGACCCGGGTGGATGCCTATACCGTGGAAGCAAGGGGTGAAGACCTTGTGGAAACCACCAGAGCCTTTGCCTGAACAGGGGATTCGCATGAGAACGAAAACCTTACTGGTAGGATTTTTTCTGCTGGCCGGCCTGGCCCTGTCTGAGGTGCCGCAGGGGACGAACTGGCTGGTTGGCGCAGACTTTGAAGCCACTTCCGGCAGGGCGATTCCGGCAGGTTTTTCCTTTTCCGATTTGAAGGTGTCTGTCAGCCAGCAGGCGCATAGCGGTCAGTATGCCCTCCAGGTGACCCCGTTGAAGGACCAGGCCTGGCTTCGTTTTCCGATTCAGATACCAGGCGGGCCGCCCCGGCGATTTGTTTTCACCTTCTGGGCCAGAACTGATTTTGACCCGGAAACCGGGGATGCCGTCTCTTTTTATCTGCACACTTCCACCCCGGGTTTTGTGGGCGCTGGCTCAGGCTTTCCCCGGACAAGATTTAAGTACCTGAAGGACTGGACGCACATTGGTGGCGTCATCACCACCGATGTCAGCCCGATTGGCTGGTTCCGGTTCATCTTTTACACCACCAGACCCGGGTTGAGCGTTTATCTGGATGACCTCTTTTTCACCGAGGTGACCGACCTGCCGGAAGAAAAAGTCAGGGAGCTGCTTCAGGGAACCACCCTTACTCCGGAGATGAATCTAACGGCGGCCAGTGAAGAGAAGACAGACTATTTGCCAGGGAACTACCTGACCAATAGCAGTTTTGAGCTTCCGGGAAACTGCGGCTGGGGCCATTTTGGTGGCGGCAAACTTCAACGGGAGCAGGGTGGGTCTGGCGGGAAATTCTGCGTCAGGGCAGACCGGCTCTGGTACCAGCGGGTCAGCCTGCGTCCTTACCGGAAGCACACCTTTTCCGCCTGTTTCAAGGCTGCTCCTAAGAAAGGTGTCCGGGTGGAACTGCTTAACGGTTACAGCGAAGGCTACCGAACCAAGCTGGCGGCGATTAATCAGAGTTTCACTGTGGGCGAAGACTGGAAACGGTACCATTTTACCTTTGTCCCGCCGGCTAACCCGGCCGGGAACTCCTATGCTTTGCGGTTCAGCGGTGATGTCTTGATGGATGAAGTCAGACTTACCGAAGGAACCGAAACTGATTACCGGCCTGGCCGGCCAGTAGAATACTCTCTTTTTGCCAGGCCAGGGTTTAACCTGTTCCAGGCCGGGGAAGAAGTGAGTGTTGACTTCTCCAGTTACAATTACAGCCAGGAGACAAAAGCAGAGAAGGTCAGGCTGGTGCTGATAGACTACTGGAACCAGGAAGCTTACCAGACGCAAAAAACGGTGAAACTGGCGCCGGGCAGTCTCTTTCAGGAAAAAGTTTCTCTGCCAGAAACTTTGCGAGGCTGTTTCCGTGTGCAGGTCCGGAACGAAAGCCAGACGACGCTGGCGGAACAAATTATCTCCGTGGTACCCCGGCCAGCCAACCCCGGGTTGAACGCGGCGTCAAAGTTCGGGAGTCTGGTCCATCTCACCGAGGAAAACCTGAGCGTGGCTCAGAAATTAGGGGTGAAGTGGTCACGGGACCACTGGTCCTTCTGCTGGTACCGGCTGGAGCCAGAGCCTGGCCGCTGGAACTTCCAGGAGGCCCAGGGTAAATTAGAACAGGCCAGCCGGTACGGTGTCAGTGTTTTCGGGGTGCTTCACGGTGTGCCTGCCTGGGCCAGCGTGGACGGTAGTCAGGGCTATAGCAGCCGGCCCAAAGAGTGGAAGAAGTGGGAAGAATATGTGGAGAAAACCGTGGGCCACTTCCGGGGAAAAGTAAAAGTCTGGGAAGTCTGGAACGAACCGCAGTCAGCGGAGTTTTATACCGAGTTGTGCCGGCACACCTATCCTGTGGCCAAACGAGCAGACCCTGACTGTGTGGTCATCGGGCTATCTTCCACGCTTTTCTCGGGCAGTTTCCTGAAAGAATTTGTGGACCGAGGCGGACTGAACTACCTGGATGAGGTTTCCAGCCACATCTACAACTACAAGACCGGACTGGAGGAAAACTTCCAGAAATACAGTCAACTGTTAGGCGGAAAGCCGGTCTGGAATACCGAAGGCGGTGGCTGGGGCGGCAGCACCTTCTATACCACCCGGCTTGATTATCGGCCGGGCCGGCCAGGTGTCCAGCAGGTGGCTAAGTACTACACCAGCGTGATGTCCCTGCCCTTTGTCCGGCTTCACTGTTACTACTGGAATGTCTGGCCGGCTGACTACACACCGGCTTTTGAGTACTCCTGGACCTTTTTTGAGTACGATAGTAGCGTCAAGCCAGAGGGTGTGGCTCTGGCAGTGACCGCGGCCACCCTGGAAGGCAGCCAGCCGGTGAAGATGCTGGCTAAAGAAGATGTCCGCGTCCATATTTTTCAGAAGGGGTCAAAAATTATCCTGGCCGGATGGCACGACGGAGAGGGTGTAGTACCTCTAAGTTTTTCCTTCCCGGGAAGATATCTTTACCGGGACATTATGGGTAATGAAAGAAACCTTGTTTCCAGGGGCAAGGTTACCTGGAACTTAGAGCCGGAAGTCAGTTTTCTGGAGTGTGAGCCGGGGAAAGGACAGGAACTTCTGGTGAAGGCTCTAAAAACTTCGCTGGCAGCCGTGTCAGCCACGAAGACCTTGCCAGCGAGGGAGAGAGTTCCCATAGAAATAGAGCAGCAGTAAACGAAGAATTTTTCCCTGTGGCTCAGGATGGCTGACCAGTAGCGAGCAGGAGGCACAAGAAATACGGCCAGCAGGTATAGCTGATTTTTGACGATGAGGAAGGCAGGGTAAAAAGAAAACATGGAGGGAAAAATGCGACGGCGAACAGGATTCTGGTGGCTGGTGTGTCTACCTCTTTTGTTTTCCACCTGGCTGCTGGCTGGTCCCTGGCAGGAAGGTTTTGAGGCCTATCCAGCCGGGAGTCTTTCCAGCCAGGGCGGCTGGGACTGTCCCGGCGGTCAGGTGGTGGAAGGAGTCGCCCGAAGCGGAAAGAAGTGTCTGCAAATCAACCAGGCGACCACGGTCAACTATACGGTGGTGGCCAGCCGAGCCCTTGATTTTCAGGGACTGGGGCAGACGGTCTGGCTGGATTTTTATCTGCGCACTCCAGCCACACCCCGGGTGGTGATGGTGGAAGTCCAGAAGAAAGGCAAGATGGTGGCTGCGGCAGGCGCCGGGATGGGGGAGTCACCGTTTGCCGGCGCTTACCTTCTCCGGACCAGCCGGGCGGGAAGCATCCGCTGGCCCCGTCTCTACCAGCCGAAAGTGGATATTTACACCGGGAGAAACAACGACCTGCCGCTGGGTGGCTGGGTCCACTTGACCCTGCGGCTTGACCTATCGGCCAGAACCTTTGATGTTTACCGGGAAGGAAACTGTGTCTACTCAGACCTGGAGATGGCCACTGATTTGCCGGAAACCGGGGATTATAAACTGGTGGTGACTGCTGGACCAGGTGAGGAAAATGCCGCCTTTTGCCTGGACGATTTCTCTCTCGGCAGCCAGCCACCCGAGGTCAAAATAGCCTGCAACTGGCCAGTCCGACCGGCGAACACTCTTTTAAGACTGGTCGTGGTTGGAGACACCCAGATTGGCCCTGGCGATGTCCGCAGCAAAAATACCATTTACAGCTCTCTGGGCATGGTGGTCCAGGCCATCAACCGTCTGGAGCCGGACCTGGTGCTGTTTGTCGGGGACCTGGTTAACATCGGCGGGGATAAGGCTCAGCACCAGAGCCAGGCCGAGGCCTACTACCCGGTCTGGCTGGAAGAAATCCGCAGGTTGAAAACGCCTTACCTGACTGTTCCGGGCAACCACGACCCGCACCGGTTCTACCAGAAGTTTATCCGGCCAGAGATTGATTACTCCTTTGAGAAAAACGGGTATACCTTGGTCGCTTTCAGCTCCAGTCATCCGGAAGACCCTGACGGCTGGGGTCATCACGGCCAGGTGAGCCAGTCACAGTTGACCTGGCTGGAAGAAGAAATGAAAAAGGCTGTGGCGAAAGGAAACAGGATTATCACCTTTACCCACATCACCAGCCATCCCAACCAGCATCCTCTGGTGGGCTGGTACATTAAGGAAGGCGGCCAGCCGTTGAGGGAGTTATACAGGAAGTACCGGGTAGTGGCGGAAATGAGCGGACACATGCACCGCTGGATGGTTAACTGGCAGGAAGACGGTACCTGGTACATTGTGGTGCCGGAGGTAATGGGCAGTGGCGGAATGTATCCCGGACAGGGTCTGGCTGTCTATGATATCCTGCCCGACAGGTGGCTGCAGTACGAAAAACCAACCAGGATGCCCTACCTGACGGACTGGGGAAACTGGGCCAAACCAGTGCTAACACTGCCTGGTACGGAAAAATAACGGATAACCAGTGGCGGAGAAAAACAGGTTTCTGATACTTAAAGCCAGTCTGCACAATCACACTGATGAGCAGGGTTCGCACCGGGCTGGCTATCCGGTGAAGGTACTGTTAACGCTGCTGCGCAAGGAAAACTTTAACCTGGCTGCCATCACTGACCACCGCCGGCTGGCTTCCCGGAAAGCCTTCTCTCTGGCCAGGAACTACCAGGCCGGCCGGCTCTGGCTCCTGCAGGGTTTTGAAGCCGAAGAAGACGGGGCTCATGTGGTGGATCTGAATCTTTCCCGCACCAGAAGGTACCGGTTTTTCTGCCATCCCTACCGGACTTTTTCGGAAGAATGGACCAGGCAGGTGAGAACTTTTGCCTGCAGGTGCCAGGCTGTGGAGCTGGACCAGTTCATCGCTTTCACACCAGAGTTGCTGGCTCCTTATCAGTCTTTAATGGACTGGCGGCCGGTGCTGGCTACCGCGGACTTCCACAGCAACGTCTTTGCCCTGAAAAATTTCTTTACCGTGCTCCTGGGGGAAGAAAAATCTCCGGCGGCTCTGGCTAAGGCGCTCCAGCAGGGTAACTTCATCGCTTTCTATCCGGATATCCTGGACTGGAAAAGGAAGTTTCTCACTCCGGCAGGAAGTCTGCTGACTTTTCTTCAGAAAAAGCACCCTGAGTTTTTCCTGATAGAACCAGCCGTTTTCCCTGAAGCGATGACGGAGAAAGAGATAGAACAGTACTGGCACTGCCGGGTGCTCACCTTGAAGAATGGAAGTTGTTCCCTGAGTCTGCTGCCTGATTTTGGCGGCCAGTTGGTTTCTTTCAAAGTCGGCAAGAAACAGATTTTTTCACCGGTCTTTCCCACCTTTCTGGAAACGCCGAGAAGCTTCGCGGCCTATCCCACCTTTGAAAGCAACTTTTCCTCCTGGAAGATTCTTTCCCGGAGTAGTACCAGCCTTAGCCTGGAGTACCGGATAAGAAATGGCCCCTGGAAAGGCCTTAGCCTGCGCCGGGAGATTGCTTTGAACAAAAAGGGTGTGGCTGTTCGCCTCTGGCAAGAAAACCACACCGGAAAGCCCCTTCCCTTTGCCGGCTGTGTGAGCCTCAATTTTGTGAAAAGGCCCGGGCAGAGCGCCAAACTGGAAACTTTGCCACCAGGACCGGTGATTTCTGAGAAAACTCCCTGGCGCGCGCTGATAAAATGTTCTAACCTTCAACCGGTGAGAATGCGTCTTACTGGTTCTGCTTCTGGCTCACTTTCACTGCAGGCTCAGGTCCCGTTGCTGGAAGAAATCCATCTCTGGGATAATCTTTTTGAGATGAAATCGCTGGTCTCGTTCCATCTGAAGGAAGAGGCCATTCCAGAGAGGGGAAAAGGAAATGAAACCACTCTTTACCTTGAAGTTGCTTAGGTTTCTCTGGCCAGGGCAATGGCTGCTTTTTCTTTACCTGGCTGCTGGAGCCGGTTGCGCTCCACTCCATAACCTTCTCTGGGACGGCGACTTTGAAACCGGATTTGGCAACTCTTTCTGGTCAGTCGTTGCTGGAAACTACGGGCCGAATTTTCGCTCCATGTGGCAGGCCGGAGTTTTGAAACTGGAAAGACCGGTGGCCAGCCGTCTGTACTATCTACCAGCCGGGGACTACTACTTAGCCGCCTGGGTCAAGTCAGGGCCGGAATTCAGCCGCAAAGTTTCCCGGATAACCCTGGTGCTCACCAACCAGAACGACCCGCGGGAGAAAAACTATCAGTCATTTCAGCAGCAGTTTGAAGTGCTAGCCGGGAAAAACTGGACCAGGCTCGGTTTTCCCCTGACCATTTCTTCAGTCCGCAGCCACTTCTTTCATGTGGAACTCTGGCCAGAGATTTTTGACGCCGATATCCTGGTAGACGCGGTGAGTCTTACCCCGGGGAAAAGACAGCCAGAAATTTTCCGACCGGTCAGCGAGGTGGAGGCTGGTTTTTTCATCCCGGAAGAGACCTGTACCTTTGTCCCCGGGGAAGAGCCGAAAGTTTTCCTCATGATTGCCAATCACGGAGCTGCCAGACCGGTCACTGTTTTCTGGCAGGTGTATAACTACCGGGAAGAAGTGGTGAAAAAGGGCAATTTTTCCGGCAACATCCAGGCAAACACCACGGTGAAACAGCGGCTGGCTCTGGCGGACCTGCCCTGGGGCGGCTATCGGCTGGCCCTGGCTGTGGCAGGAAGTCCGGTTCTGGCTGATGCTTTCCTGGCGATTTTGCCCGAGATTGACCAGCGAGCCCATCCGGTCTGGGGCTCCTGCACCAACCTGGCCGACCGCACCAGAAACTTCACGGCCAGGCTGATGAAAAAACTGGGTATGGGTTATGCCTACATTATAAGCGCCAGCCAGCAGGGCCGCTGGTCTAATGTGGAGAAAAAAGCAGGCCAGTATTCCTGGGAGGATGAGACCGGGCTGAAACAGGTTGTCGCCCTGGGGATAGAGCCGGCAGTCTGTCTGGATGTTTTCAAAAAACCACCGGCTTTTGCCGCGGCCTGGCTGGGAAAAGAAAACATCGTTAACGAGGAGGCCTTCACGCGCGCGGTCAGTAGTTATGTGGCGGCCTTTGTCCGGCATTATGCCGGCCAGGTAAAAGCCATTGTCCTGGAAGATGAAACCGGTTATCCGCCAGCAGAACAACTTCTCCGGATTTACACCGCAGCCAGAGATGCGGCTAAGAAGGCAGCGGCCGAGAAAAATGTCCCGGTCTCTTTCAGTTTGAACACGATGCTGGAGAACTGGCGGGTGCTTTTCCAGAAGGCTGACCCGGAAATCTTTGATTTTCTGAGCATTAACTCCATCCACGACCCGGTTACCACGGCCAGACTACTTCAACTGGCGCGGCAGGCTCACTGGAAGGGGCAATACATAGATGTGCCTGCTGTTGGCCAGCGCAGCCTGGCCCGGCCAACTTCCCTGCTGATAGATACCCCGACTCCCGGAGGACTACCGCCCAGCGGTTTTCTCTGGCAACACATTCTAACGCTATGGCTAAACCGGCCTTACGGCGATGAGGAGGTTTCCCACGGACCGCTGCTGCGGACAGGCTACAGTGACCTGCGGGTGATGTCGGCCTCGGTCTACTGTCCGTTAGGGGCGAAAGGCGGGGTGGAGTACGATAACTCGCCCGGCCTTGGTTTCCAGGCAGTGGCCATGCTGAAACATCTCCTCCAGGGGATGAGGCCGATGCGGGAGAGCCCTACAGATTTTTCCCTCACAGGTTTTCCTACCAGCCACCAGGAGATAGGTGCCTATCCCTTCCGGAACGAGAAAAACGCCGTGTTGATTCTCCTGGCCAGAAAGAGAGAAGACAATGAGAAACACTGGATTATCAAAGGTATGGATTTCCTCGCCGGCCAGCCGTTAGACTTTTACGGGCAGCCCAGGCCGGTGAAGGAAGGAATCTTAAGAACACCGGAACTTCCGGTCTATTTAGCCACCACCCCGGAAAGGGTTCCTTACCTGCTGGAGAAACTCTTGAAGGCTGATTTTTCCGTGGACCCGGCCGGAGAAAGGAAAAGTTTTTCTTCCGGTCCCTTTACCCTGGAGGTGGGTCCGGACCTGTCAGGTTTTTTCCGGCTGTCTCTGCAGGCTGAAGGCCGGAACTTCCTTCTGCTGGATGGACTGGAGTGTGAGCCTCCTGTTAAATGGGAAAGTTTAACCGCCGTACCCGGTCGGCTGATGAATACCGTGGAGATAAGTTTCACTGCAGAAAAAGACCAGCACCGTTTCCGCAGCCTGGTTTTTCGCCTCTTTCCGGAACACTGTGAACTTACCTGGACGCAGATAAATGCTCATCCGGTACCGCTGACCGGGTCTGTCCGGTTACACCCTGGCCAGGACCTGCTGCCGCGGCGGATTATCATTGAACAGGACGGAAAAACTCTGGCTGGAACGATGAATCAGGTTCTGACTGAGTCTCCGCAGTTATCCCTCGGCCTGAAGCCAGAAACTGGCCGGCTGAAAGTAGCCGGCCTGGTAACCATGGAGTTACCGGCTTCAGAAGGACAGGGGTCATGGCAGCCAGCCCACGGCTTGCGCTGGCAGGGTTTTTCCGGGAAATACTACCTTGGTTGTGATTACCAGCTGGCGCCGGTACAGGTGCCTGGTTCCACTACGGCGCAGCAGAAGATTTTTCTGAAGTGCCTGATTACGGCTGCCGCCGGGGTAGAAAAGTGACGAAAAGATAATATCCTTGAATTCCATGTCTGGCTGACTGAGGTATAATATTTGGCATATGATTCCCAAACGATACCTTGTCTGGTCAAAAAGGGAGATTGACCTGCGGGAACCTTTTCAGAGGAAGTGGTACATTAAACAGGTGCTCACCCACGGACGAGCCGAGGATGTCGCCAGTCTGGACTGGGACGAGATAAAAAGACTTTTGCCGGAGCTGGATTTGCCTGCAGAAGTCAGGGCCCTGTGGGAGGCTTATTTCCATGCTGGTGGGAAAAGGCATCATTTCGCAACTGCATGCAAAGGTATATTCTAACTGATTTTTCTTCCCTGCCAGATGCGCGTCACTTCTATCTTACTGGCGGTACGGCTTTAAGTGAGTTTTGTCTGGGCCACAGACGCTCCTTTGACCTTGATCTCTTTACCAGAGAGAAAAACTTTCTGTCCCCGTTTTTCGCGAGCCTTTGAGGATTTGTTACGAAAAAAATATTCGGTATTAGTGTCCCGTCGGTTTGAGACATTCGTGGAGATGGAGGTGGATAATGGCAGGGAAACTACGAGAGTCCACCTTGCTTATGATACACGCTTTAGACTTCAGGACCCGCTGGATTCTGACCTGAAGGTGCAGCTGAACGATTTTGAAGATCTTTCGGCTGACAAATTGCTGGCTTTTTACCCAAGGACAGAGCCGAGAGATGCCGTTGATATTTTCTACATCCTGAGCCGAAAGGTCCTCAAGGAGATTGCCACAGCAGCCCATCAGAAAGACCCTGGATTTGATCTGTACTGGCTAGCCGTGGCACTGGAAAAAACCAGGACTTTCCCTGACGAAATAGAGAAGTGGCCGGTGGAAATGCTGGTCAAGATGGATGTCCGGGAAGTGAAGAAAAGGTTTCTTGATCTGGCCTGCCAGATAATGAACGAGATTAAGGCAAAAAACCTTCAGTAACTCCTTTCCCGCTGACCGGCTATTCAGGGTGTAATCCAGCCGGCGTCAAAATAGTCCCCATACTTTCTTCTTACATCCCGCCAGGGAGACTTATTATAATCCGAGCCGTGCGGCAGATACTCCACATGCCCGTCCAGGTGGAGGAAGTTACAGCCGTAGTTGTTGTGCCGGGTAGCGCTGTAGCTGTAGTAGCTATTGAAGGAAAGCACGTTGCTGTCAGCGCACAGCATAGCCTTTGAAGCATTCCTGACCCGGGCGTATTTTCTCGGGCAGCCGGCGTAAAGACTCATCATTCCGTAAGAGATAGCTGTGGGTGGACGATTAGATGGGCACCGATAGACAGAAGTGCTTTTCAGATACGGTAGAAGTAAAGTCTGCCAGCTATCCGCCTGTGGTGGGGCAATTAGCCATTCGTTATAATCTCCCAGATACATGTAGTAGGCCGTAGCGACCTGTTTCAGATTGTTCATACAGGCTGCCTGGCGGGATTTCTCTCGGGCCTTGCTCAATGCTGGCAGCAGCATCGCGGCTAAAATAGCAATAATCGCTACTACTACCAGCAGCTCAATCAGCGTGAAGCCGTGCTCTCTTTTCATCTCTCCTTGTATGATGAAGTCAAGGTCTTTATCAGGGCATTTAATAAGAGTATTAAAGGCCCGACCGGGAGACCCGATGACTTCACATACAACCTCCCTGGTTAGATTTTACCGGGAAGGAGAGAGAAAACGGATAGTTTCCTT
>JAKPFT010000041.1 GCA_029551285.1 bacterium
TCGCCAGCTGTCCCCTTCCTTTTTTGACACAGTGGAAAGGATAGGGAGAGAGATAAGGAAAGGCAGAACCAAAAAAGGAATAAAAGAGGAATGAAAAGGAAGGGAACGAACTGGCTCACTGGAGAGTGCTCCGGCACAGACAAGGACTACGCCGAAATCGGTTGCTCGGCGAACTCGCTCGCCCGGTGGCGAGCTCAGACACCGCCGAGTAAGGTATTGCGTCCCGGATGGAATTGCCCGGTCCGCTTACCGACCGCTGCCGCTTTTCGTCTTGTCTTGTATCTGTGCCTTCGCAAATCGTTCGCCAGCTGTCCCCTTCCTTTTTTGACACAGTGGAAAGGATAGGGAGAGAGACAAGGACAGGCAGAACCAAAAAAGGAATAAAGAGGAATGAAAAGAAAGGGAACAAACTGGCTCACTCAAGCTGCTTCGGCACAGACAAGGACTACGCCGAAATCGGTAGCTCGGCGAACTCATTCGCCCGGGGGCGAGCTCAGACACCGCCTAGTAAGGTATTGCGTCCCGGATGAACTTTTCCGGTCCGCTTACCGACCGCGTCCGCTTTTCGTCTTATCTTGTAACTGTGCCTTCGCAATTCGTTCGCCAGCTGTCCCCTTCCTTTTTTAAGAGTGGGGGAGGAGCAGGGAAATAGGGACTTGGAAAACCATTGACAGAATTAGAAAAGACTAAAAAAGCAACTGAAAGTTTTTGGCAGAACCAATTGTGAACAAAGGGGGGGCCATGAAAAACGTTTTGCAGATTAATTATTGGACGCTGGGCGGTTTTGAAAACAGCAAACCAGTCGGTCAGGCCCTGGCGGAGGTCAAGGAAATGGGGCTGGACGGTCTGGAACTCTGTTTTTCCGGGGGCGAGTTTGGACCAGGGATCAGCCGGGAGAAGTGTCTGGAAATCAGGCAGACGGCTAAAGACCTGGGCTTAAAGATAGAAACGCTGGCTTCCGGCGTCTTCTGGTCACAATCATTAAGTCATCCTGACCCGGCCGTGAGAAAAAAGGCCATCGCTTTTGGCAAAGAGTACCTGCAGGTGGCTTCCTGGGTAGGTGCGAAGGTCGTTTTAGTGGTGCCAGGCGCCGTGGCTGTTCCCTGGGACAGCAGCCAGCCGGTTGTCCCTTACCAGACAGTCTGGAAAAATGCCACGGCTTCCTTGTGGCAACTGTTGCCGGTAGCCAGAAAACTGAAGGTGGCTATCGGCGTGGAAAATGTGTGGAACTTTTTCTTAATGGACCCGGTGGCGATGCGCAGTTTTGTGGACCAGTTCCGCAGCCGGTGGCTCGGGGTTTACTTTGACCTCGCCAATTGTCTCATCAATGGCTATCCGGAACACTGGATTGAACTTCTCGGACCGAGGATTAAAGCAATCCATGTAAAAAATTTTTCCCGTTCGGATTGCGGCGGCACGCTACACGGTTTTGGCGATGACCTCCTGAAGGGAGATGTCAACTTCCAGGCCGTCAGGGCTGCTTTGAAAAAAATTAAGTACAGCGGGCCGCTTACGGCAGAGATGATTCCCTTCTCGCGGCTGCCCAATATGAAACTTCCAGACATGCAGCTGGCCCGCGACACCGCTGGCAAACTGCTCCAGATTTTCCGGGAATAACCATCTACTGCGGCTGCCGGATAATCACTTCTAAGGGAGCCAGCAGACCGCAGGGCACAACCTGGTATCCGTCGTACCAGTTGTCTTTTTCAGGGACAAACTGGGCCGGACCTGTCCAGGCAGGCCATTTTTCTTTAAGGTGAAACGGCCCGTGAGAGTTGCGCCGGTGACCGACGATTTCCACAGTCAGGGTTACCTCATTCTTTCCGGCCACCAGAGCGGTTATTTCAATTTCGTTTGGCGGCCAGGCCACTACTCCTGCCAGTTGACCATCTACGAAAACACGGGCGGCTACGCCCCGGTAATCTGGTAGATGAAGAAAAAGCCGCTGTCCGGTGTCAAGAGACGGCTTAAAAGTGGCAAAGTAACTCACGGAACCGGCGTAGAAGTAAAGCCCCTGTTCTGTCCAGTCTCCAGTTTTCAGGGTTTCCGGCGGCTGACAGAGCAGCAGTTGATTGTTCTCAACCCTGACCCCGAAATTACCTAACAGGTAAACTACTTCCAGTCCCGGATGGTTCTCGTCGTAGTCGCATTCTAAGAGCAGTTGGTTACTGCCGGGGCGAAGAATAGCCGGGTCAATCGGCAGGGTTTTCAGGCTGCGGTCAACCCACCAGCCGCAGTCCATGTCAGGGGAAACTTCCTGCCCGTTGATTTTTATCCGGTAAAGTTCTGGTTTTTCTATCGCCAGGAAGAGGTTCCCGGAAGGCAGGTATTCAGCCGTGAAACTGTACTTAAGGCTTACCGGTAACTTCCGCGGTCTGGGATTCTTTTTTCTGGCCCAGGGCTGAACCATGGCGCCGCCACGAGCGGCAAGACCCAGTTTTTCCCGCACAATTCTATCCAGCCGAAGAATTTCCTCACCCGGTTGCCACTCCTGCGCAGAAAGACGGTACTCAGGTCTGTCCAGAACCAGGACGTTGGCTTCAGAAAGGGAGACCTTCCAGGTATCTCCACCGACAGGTTGCCGTTTGATTTCCCGCCAGGAAATGGCCGGTTTTGCCGGAATGGCTTCCTTTTTGGGAATGACAAAGAGGCGGCTGCCAAGGGCAGGAAACTCAGTCAGGATTTCCCAGCCGGATTCACTCTGGCGGTTTCTGGCCATAAAGTACTGGCCGGTTTCCGGGTCAAGTTCCACGGCTGGCTGAGGCCATCCGGGTAGTCCCCGAACGATGGCTTCCGGATAGGCAATCTTCCTTTCGCGCACCATCACCTGGTTGTATCTTTCGCTCGGTGAGGTCAGAAAATTTTCTCCTGTGTTGCAGAGAAAAAGGTAGAAAGCGTCACTGTCTTCCCGCAGAAGGTAAAGGACCGAAGTCAGTTCCCTGCCAGTGCTGTCGGTAATGGAAACCCGCCGACTACAGTTCAGAGCCTCTGTCAACTCCGGCCCGCACTGGTTAATCAGCAGACACTGGCTGGCCAGTTGAACCGGGAGTTCAGAAGGTTCGGCCTCCAGGTAAGGGGCTGCCTGGCCCAGAAAGACAAGCTTTCCGCCAGCGGCCTGGAAGCGTTTCAGCAATTCTAATGTGCTGCGTCTGATAGTCAAAAGTGGCGGGACAAGCACCGTGCTGTAAGCGGCCCTGCCGACACTGAGCACTATCCGGCCATTTTCCTTCCCAACCCGGCCGTATCGGGAAAGAATCTCCTCGTTGCCGTAGTCAAAATCAAGGTGGTGGGCCAGCAGCCAGTTGGTGAGTGCAGAGAATAACCGGTCGTATTCTTTAACTTCTTTGTCGTTCTCCCATCCCCGCCTCCACCTCAACCACATGGACTCAATCGGATGAATAACCAGCAAGTCTCTTACTTCTTCACCCCGGCTCAGGACGGAGATGAGTCGTCCAAAGTAATCTTCCACCCTGGGGTAAAGAGGCCACCACGGAGATTGGTAGGAGATGGCAGCCGGGTAGTCGCGTTTGGCTTCACCCAGCATGGTGTACCAGGCCAGATGCTGACAGCGCAGGTTAATTCCCAGGGCCAGTTGCCAGTCTCCCAGGGCTTTGTGTCCGGCAAAGGGAAAGTCCCAGCCGGTACATCCGTATGTTTCCGTCAGCCGCCATTTTCTACCTAATTGGTGTGCTACAGAACTTACCTGTTTGGCTGTGATGAAGATGCGCCATCTCTCCGTCAAAAGGTCCATACCCGGCGCCTGCATGTACTGGTAAAAACGCATGGCATCACCGACGACAGCCGTCTGACTGGCTAAGGTATCCTCTCCGAGGACATGGCCGGTGAAAAGCAGCCGGTTCCGGCCACACCACTGTCCAATCTGCCGGGCAAAAGAATCAACAAACAGAAATGTGGCACACTCGTGATAGTGGTAACGGGCTTTACTCACTGGCTGGCCCTGGATGTCAAGAAAGATTTCTGGAAGGTGCTCCATAATTTCGTATCCGTACCGCTTCTTGAAGACCACGGGCAAGCGGTCGGTCCAGGGAACGCAAAGGTTTGCCTCTCCCTCCTGCCACTGGCCGAGCATGTGTCCGTAGTGGGGTTCGTCGGTGAAAATGCCGGGGATACTCCGGCCAAAAAATCTGCCCACCCGTTTTTGATAGGCGACATAGGTTACCCTGATAAACTCACGAACTGCTTCCGGACTGAGGATGTCCAGGTAGGTGTAACCGTTAAACCAGGGGCTGGGCCTGGCTAATCTCACGGAGAATATCAGCAATGATTCATCTTGCGCCAGCTGGCGGATTCTTTTCCCCGGCGACAGTCTCTTCAAGTTCTTTACGGAGTTACCTTCCACCGTGCCGGTAAAGGCGGCTATCACTTCTCTGGTCCACTTCAGGTTTTTAATCTCCCGGGTGATGGTCATCACCAGAGATCGCATCCGGAAACGCGGCTGTCTGGTTACCAGTCCGCCGGCAGCGCCTGAAGGCCAGCGGTCTTCATCGTAGAGCCAGGCATACATACCTGATTTTTCCGCCTGGTCCACGCAGGCGCGGACGCACCGGAACCAGTCCTCAGAAAGATAGGCTGTGTCCAGCCCGACCCGGGAGTGCATGAAAAAGCCTCCCAGTCCCATCTGCTTCATAATCCTGACCTGTCTCTGCAACTCTTCCGGTTCTAATTTTCCGTTCCAGGCCCAGAAGGGGGCTCCCCGATAAAAACTCCCGGGGCAGGAAAATTCTTTCACTAACTTTTGCCATTTTTCCGCTTTCATCTTTTCTCTCCACGTGGTGTAAGAAAGTTTCTGCCGCGCCAGTATTCTACTACACTGTTTCCCTGACTGTCTATCCCTTGACAGATTGCTTCTGAGGTTTACAATAGGTGAGAATTTTACCTGATTTTTTCCCTTTTTCAAAAAGGAGCCACATGATACGGCTGGGTGTAGTTGGTTACGGAAGAAGGGCGCACGGCGTTATCAACGGAGCCTTGCGGCAGGTCGAGCCAGAAGTGAAGGTTGTGGCAGTGGTTGACCCGGACGAGGAGGGGGTACGTCAGCGGCTGGCAGAGAGCGACCGGCCGGAGGTGAAATTTTTCAATTCTCTGGAGGAGATGGTAAGAAAATCCAGTATTGACGGACTTTTCATCGGGACGCGCTGCCACCTTCACGCGGCGATGGCGATTAAGGCCGCGGCTTTTGACTTACCGCTTTTTCTGGAAAAACCGGTAGCGATTACCATGAAACAGGCAATGGCGCTGGAAAAAGCCTTTGAAAAGTCCAGGTGTCAGGTGGTCGTCAGTTTTCCGTTGCGGGTTTCTCCTCTGTGTGACTTAGCCCGACGTTACATCAGCCAGGGAGCTGTGGGCGAACCAGTTCATGTGCACGCGTTTAACTTTGTGCCTTACGGCACAGTTTACTGGGAACAACCTTACCGCGATTATTCCATCACCGGCGGACTTTTCCTTCAGAAAGCGACCCATGATTTTGACTACCTCTGTTTCCTGATGGGCTCTTCCATCGTCAGGATTGGTGCCATGGCTACCTTTCAGCATGTGTTCGGTGGGAAGAAAAAAGCCGGGTTGCGGTGTTCTCAATGTCCGGAGCAGGAGACATGTCTGGAAAGTCCTCAGAACAGAAAACGCAATGTTTCCGGATACCACAGCAATGACCACCTGTGTGTTTACAGCGTGGACTGCGGCAATGTGGAAACAGGCACCAACGAAGACTGTTCCAGCGCAGTAATGGAGTTTGCCACCGGCGGCCACGGTGTTTACAGCCAGGTTTTCTTCACCAGAAGAGAGGCCGGGGCCAGGGGAGCGACCGTCAGCGGATATCTGGGGACACTCAGTTTTGACTGGTATCGGAATGAACTGAAACTGGTCAGACATCATCAGCCTTTTACGGTTACGGAAAAGGCTGCGGAAGCGCTGAGCCATTTCGGAGGAGATTTTGAACTGGCGCGTGATTTCATCGGTTTAATCAAGGGAAAGATTAAGAAATCGCGCACCCCGATTGAGACCGGTATTCAGAGTGCTTATATCTGTCTGGCGGCCAGAGAATCAGCGCTGACAGGGAAATTCGTTAAGGTGCGGCAGGCAGCTGCGGCTTAAGCCCTTTTCTTTTTTGAAAGTCTGGCCGCACCCCGATAGTGTTTCACCGGAACAGCCAGACCACGGCGGAGTCGTTTTCTTGCCTCGCGAATTGCCCGGGTGTACTGAGGCAGCCATCTGGCTTGAGCTACCAGAAGTTCGTCCACCATCTGCCAGATTTCCGGTGGGTTGCAGACGGCTCCGGTGAGCGGGTCCATCATCATCGCCTGCCTCAAAAGGAAATCATCGCCTCTCACCGCTGCTTCCACGGCCAGCCGCTGGACATTGATGCTGACATTGCAGACCGCGGCACAGCCTAAAGGGAGAGGTCCCACGCGCGGAATATTGATGCCGTTGGCATCAACGTAGCCAGGCACCTCCACGACGGCATCCTCAGGCAGATTGCTGATGCAGCCGCGGTTGACCACATTGAAATGGCCGCGGTAAAGACGGCCTGTTTCCAGCGCTTCCATAATATAGCTGCCGTGTTCCTGAGAGCGGTTTTCTGGAGCATAACTTAGCGGTGGTTCTTTCATCAACCGGGGAAATTCTTTCTGGAAGTAGTGGCGTCCTTGCTCAGACACTCTGAGATAGCCGCCGGTTTCTCCGTTTATCCAGGAACTCAGGTCAATCCACTTGCGGATTTCTTTCGGCCTTTTCCGGTACCAGGGGACATACTCGCTCAGGTGTCCGTTGGATTCAGTGCTGAAGTAACCAAACCGTCGCAGCATATCAATCCTGACTTTCTCTGTTTTGCGGTAGACAGGATGTTTTTCAAAGGCTTCCAGAAGTTGACCGGTCAGGTCTTTTCCCCGGTGGCGCACCTGGATGTACCAGGTCTGATGATTGATCCCGGCCGCAATAATGTCCACCTCTTCTTTTTTCAGCCCCAGGGCCGCTGCAATCTGGGCATGACCGCCCTGAACACCGTGGCAGAGACCAATGGTTTTTACCTGGCCGTACTGGTTGGCGGCCCAGGTAAGCATGGCATTGGGGTTGGCGTAATTGAGGAAGAGGGCGTCAGGCGCACTGACTTCTCTGATGTCCCTGCAGAAATCAAGGACAACAGGAATGCCTCTTTGACCGTACATGATACCGCCAGCACACAGGGTGTCTCCCACACACTGGTCAATCCCGTACCTCAAGGGAATCTCAATGTCCAGACGGAAGGCTTCCAGTCCACCTACCCGAGCCAGGTTAACCACATATTTCGCATCCCGGAGAGCCTGCCGACGGTCCAGAGTGGCGGTTAGTCTGGTCTTCAATCCGTTGGCCTGGATGTCTCTCTGACAGAGCGTGGCCACCATTTTCAGGTGGCGCTCATTGATATCAGTCAGTGCGATTTCAATGTCCTTGAATTCAGGGACTGAGAGAATGTCCCGGATTAGTGTCCGGGTAAAGGTTAAACTGCCGGCTCCGATGAAGGCGATTTTAAACATCGTTTCTCCGTTTTCCAAAAAAGTTCGGGGTGCTTTACATCTGGTTATGGCTGAATAAGGAAATTTGCAATTACCGGGTCGTAAACATCGGTGAAGTAGTTCTGGCGGAAAAAGGAAGCCACCAGATTCAGGTGCTTGTCTTCCGGCAGTTCCACGCTTACCCCTAAGGTTAATTCACCTTCGGCGCTTCTGCCCAGTTGTTTCAAAAACTGGGTCCTGGTGACGTGGTTTTGAGGTGAACCAAGGTAGTAAGTGTAAGAGAGGGCATTTTTCAAAGCAGCCATAATGCCCTGATAGTTGAGTCCGCGGTTGTTTTCCTCGTCCAGCCACAACTGGAGGTCAGCATCGGTGGCGATGCTCTTCAGATGCACTGCGCACAGGTTGGGACTGTTAAGCAGATTCATGTTGGTGAAAGTTGCCAGGCCTTCCTGAGGCAATTCAATCCGCACCGGTTGAATCTCCAGCCCCAGAAAGTTTTCCACGGAAAGCACCTGACTGGGCGCCCCGAAGGCTGGATACTGGTCATTGTAAGTGTCAATCAGGCGGAAACCATTGTTTTTGATAATGTGGTCCACCAGTTGCGAATCAGTAAGGGTCTCCACGGATAACTGAGCGGTTTCTCCGCCTTCGGTATTGACAAAGACATTGGCGTCAAACTCCTGGACCAGATTAACATGTACCAGGGGCCAGCCGGTCTCCGCGTCAGTGGTGATGCCATTTTCGTTGACGACAATCCCGCCTTCGCCGCTGGTACCAGGCTGGAAAAGGGGTACATTTTCCGGTCTATCTTCCGTGAGAGCCGCATGGGCGGTGACAATCATATCAATACCAAAGGGATAGGTGCCGGCGTCAGCCAGCAGGAAATACATTTTGCTGTCAGCAGCTCCGTTACCGGGCAGTGTCACCGTGACCGGGTAAGCCAGTTCCTGCGTCAGGTCCATCCGGTAAAGACGAAAATGGGCCTGGTCGGTGTATGCTGGTGGCCGGGCCGCGGTAATCGTCCAGTCAGTTAACTGCCAGCCCTGATTGACAAAGCGCTGCGGGTCAGGGTGGTTGATGTCCAGGGCCAGATAAAGATTTACCGGCCGGGTGACCTTGAAGGTAAGAAATTCTTCTTCAGCAGAGCCGGCATCTTCCAGGTAGGTGCGGATTAACTCCCGGCCGCCCAGTTCGGCAGGAAAACTCATTAAACGGTAACCGGTTTGAGTGCTACCTCCCAGACTGCCAGCATAGATGCGTCCTCCGGCGGCCAGATTACCCAGAAGGTAGTTTCTTCCGCTGGCGGCAACGACATTCGTAATCAGGCCAAGGTAGGGCTGGGTCGTCTTCAGAGAAATCTGGAAGGGATAGCCTGACCAGTTCTGCGATTGCAGGAGGTACTTTATGAGTTCGGTGAAGGTAACCTGTTGTCCGTTAACATACCTTACCTGGTAAAGAAGTTGACTGAAGTAGGTTTTAAACCTGGCCTCAGAGATAGTCAGGTTAAAGGGAAAGGGCAGGACTTCCTGATAGAGTTGCCTTAAGTAAGCAGCCATCTCCGGTTTTTCGTATCTTACCACCTGGCCACCAGTCAGAATTTTCAGGTCCACCGCGGTGGCATTAAGGAAAGCTCCCAGTCCCTGTCCGAGCAGGCGGTTCATAATATTCAGGGTAATGAAGGTGTTGGTGTCCGGGTCTTCCTTGATAAAATCCCAGGTTTCCTGGCTCAGGTTAAAGCAGGCTGGATGGAAGGAAACAGAGATGCGCGCCATTTCTTCCACAGGGTCGTCAGGGTGGATGTTAAGCAGGAAGCCGTCTTCGCCTAAAGCGTTGAAGAACAAGAAAAGTCCGGCTCTCCACCAGCTTTCCTCTAAATTGGCAGGCAGTGGCATAGTCATGGTGTCCAGACTGGTGTCAACCTCCAGATAATTTGAACTCAGGAAAGTATCCATACCCTCCTCGTAAAGATAAACCCTACCCTGGGGCAGTCTGATGTTACTGCCTCCACCTCCGCCTCCACAGGCCAGACCAAAAGTCAGCACCGCCGTTGCCAGGAGCAAAGTCAGTAGCCATTTGTTTTCATTCTTCATTTCTGCCTCCACTGGTAAACTGGTAAAAGTGGAAGTATATTCTATCAACTGTCATCCCTGGTGTCAAAGTTTTCTGAAGGTTATGTCAGGTCAGTATTTCCCGGACCGGGACAATGTGATAGCATAAAAAGATGACGCTCTCAGGCATTCAGAAAAGGCTGGAAAGACTGCTTCCTGTTTACTGGCAGGAACTGGAAAGAACCCACGGGCTTTACCGTATCTCTCCGCTTTTAAGTTCTGGACTGCGCAATTTTGTTCTCCATCCCGGAAAACTTCTGCGGCCAACCCTGATGGTGGCCGGCTTTTCAGGATACGCACGGAAATCCGTTCCTGGTCTTTACCGTGCCGCTTTAGCCTTTGAACTGCTTCATGACTTCATGCTGGTTCACGATGACATCGTGGACCATTCCAGCACCCGCCGCGGTCAGCCATCTCTCCACTGCTTTTTCCGGCACTCTCTGGCTGGAAAAGGCAGGGGAAAAGTGACCGGAGAGGATCTGGCCCTGGTAGCCGGTGATGTTCTTTACGCGGCGGCGCTGGAGACTTTTCTGACGATTAAGGCGGCGCCGGGACGGAAGGAAAAAGCCCTGCGACAGTTTATAAAGGCGGCTTTACTGACTGGTGCCGGCCAGTTCCTGGAGATGGAAGCTGGCAACAGGGAAGTGGAGCAGGTTTCCCGGGAACAGATTCTGCGCATTTACGACTTAAAGACAGCCGGTTACAGTTTTGCCGCTCCTTTAGTCACCGGCGCTCTTTTAGCCGGCGCCGGTCCATCAAAGGTAAAGGCTCTGTGGTGCTGCGGACTTTGTCTTGGCCGGGCTTTTCAGATTCGGGATGATGTCCTGGGCCTTTTTGGCCAGGAGGAAAAGACTGGCAAGTCAACCCTGACTGATTTACAGGAAGCCAAAAAGACGCTTCTCCTGTGGCGGGCTTTTCACCATGGCGAGACGAAGCACAGAACCGTAATCAAGGCGGTGCTGGCGAAAAAGGTCATCGCCAGGAGTGACCTGAAGAAAATTCAGAAAATTGTGATGGAAACCGGCAGTTTGACAGAGGCAGAAAGGGAGATAAAAATTTTGCTGAGCAGAGCCAGACACTGGGTTACCCGGTCCGGTATGAAAAGAGCCTATCGGCAGGCATTGCTCAGTTATGCCGGATCTGTCCTGCTGGAATGATTTGCCTGTGAGAAGGGAAAAAGTGCCTGAGGTGGTGGTGGCCAGTTCCGCGGGGTTTTGCTTTGGAGTGAAGCGAGCCATTGAAATCGCTGAGAAGACCGCTTTGTCTGGAAACGAGGTTGTGGTGCTGGGCGATATTGTCCACAATCAGGATGTGGTGCGCCGCATCCAGCAGTCAGGGATTCGCAAAATAGCCAGACTGGGTAAGGGAGATGGCAAGATTTTTCTGGTGAGAGCCCATGGCTGCAGTCAGGAACTGTTAGAGAAAGCCATGGCTCGTGGATATAAGATAGTGGATGCCACCTGTCCCATGGTAAAGCACATTCATCATCTTGCTCGGAAAAGCGAAAAGGAAGGCCGAGCCCTGGTGGTTATCGGCGACCAAAATCACGACGAGGTGCGGGGAATTCTGGGGCAGGTCAGGAAGAAGGCCCTTGTTCTTCAGTCGGATAAACCAGTTCCCTGGCAGACTCTGGAGCGACTTGGTCCGGTAGCCGTGGTGGTGCAATCTACCGAAGACCTGGACAGGGTAGAAAAACTGGGTGGCAAATTACAGCAACGGTTGAAGGATGTCAAATTTTACAACACCATCTGTCAGCCAACCAGGAAGAAGCAGGAAGAAATCAGAAGTTTACCTTTGCGGCACGATGTAGTAATTATTATCGGATCAAAAACAAGCGCTAACACAAGAAGGCTTTACGAAATTGCCCGGGTGCTCAATCCCAGAACCTACTGGGTGCAGTCTGCCCGGGAGGTGAAACCGGACTGGTTAGGACAGGCCAGAAGTATTGCGGTAACCGCTGGCGCCTCCACGCCGGATGAAGTTACCGCCGCCGTTGTCAGACGATTAAAAACGATAGGTAGCGTCAAAAAAGGAATAAAAGAAGAATGAAAAGAAAGGGAACGAACTGGCTCACTCAAGGTGCTCCGGCACAGACAAGGACTACGCCGAAATCGCTGCTGGTGCGAACTCGCTCGCCATCTGGCGAGCTGGAGACACCGCCGAGTAAGGTATTGCGTCCCGGATGGAATTGCCCGGTCCGCTTACCGACCGCATCCGCTTTTCGTCTTGTCTTGTATCTGTGCCTTCGCAAATCGTTCGCCAGTTATTCCCTTCCTTTTGTGACAGTGTAGGGAAGGGAGGGAGATAAGGAACTGCAAAGCCATTGACAGAAACAAGAAAGCACTGAAAGACAACTTAAAGTCTTTGACGATACCTGCGGAGGAAGAATGAAACCGGTAATTCTGCTGGTGGAAGAAGATAAAGATTTTCGGGAGGCTCTGGTGGCCAGCCTGAAAGCCAGCCATTATCAGGTCGTCTGTACCACACCAGAGCAGGTGGAAGAAGTCTTCAGGAAAATGTTACCGGACCTGGTGGTGCTGGGTCTGGATTTTTCAAAAAACGAAAGCCGGAAAAGCGCGCGGGAACTACCGGCTCTGGCTGACAGCTTTTCCGTTCCCCTGCTGATGCTTGTCCAGAACCTGCCGGAACAACTAAGCAGCAGTGACAAAGCGCTTATGGAAAAGTTCAACCAGGTGCTGGTGCGGCCTTTTTCTGTGGCCGAGCTTCCTGGAAAAATTGAGGAACTGCTGGCCCGCCGTTTTTATTCCGGGGGAAGGAAAATACTGGACCCTGTCACCGGGCTACCCGGATACGAAGAGTTCCGGGAGCAAATCGGATATCTTTTTTCTTTTGCCCGGCGATACCGCCGCCATTTTTCTCTGATTATGGCGCAACTTGAAAACCGGGCGGAGATTGAGGCGGCAGGCGAAGAAAAAAGAAAGCGTCTTTTGCAGGAGGTTGCCGGAAAACTCAGGCAGAGCGTGCGCAACCTTGATTTAGTTATGAGATATGGTCCGGCTGAGTTTGCTATCCTTCTGCCGATGACCGGTAATTCTGGCCTGAAGACGGTCGTGCGGCGTCTGGAGCACTCCATTTCCAGGATAACGGTAAAGTTTCTTGACGGTAAGCAACTTTCAGCCAGGCTAATTTTTGGCGGAGCAGCCTATTCTCCGCAGCGAAAAAGTCCCAACGAAATTTTCATTCTGGCCCAGCAACATATCCATTTGAAACGACAGCGATGGCAGCAGAAAAAAGCAGCAGAAAAGGCTTAAAGAAGACAGGGCTCTCAAACCTTTCCATGGAAAATCCTCAGTCCATAATCAGCCAGCTGGTACCCTCTTCCAGAACCGGAGGCCAACTTTACGATTTGCAGGAGAGATTTCAGACCTGGCCGGATAGTGCCCTGAAATTAAAACTCTCCGGTTATCTTGACCCGGGGCTTTATCTCGGGGAGATAGAAACTCAGGACAGGACCTTTTCCGGAGCTTCTCTGCACATCTCCCTGGTAGAATGGCCCACGCTGAAAAAAGTAAAAGCCGGCCCTTTTGACTTTGACCACACCCGCTACCGGATGGTGGTGCCATGTTTCCGGGTTTTCCTCAACGGGGAAGACCTTGGACTGGTCTGGTGTGAAGTGCCGTCGCCAGAAGATTATCGGCGGGGAAAAATAAGAGCAACCTGGGGGTTTACGGTGAAGGAATCTGGCCAGCAGATTTTGACTCTTCAGATACCGCCGGCAGAAAAAAGGTTGAGGTGGTCGCAGCTGGCCAGTCTCACCATAAGAAAAGACCATCGCCAGCCATCTTCAGTTACTGTCTGGTGCCAGAAAAGACGACCGCGGCTTTTCCTCTCACCGGGGAAACTGAGAGAACTTAAAGGAAGCCAGAACGCTGTTCAGAGAGAAATACTTGGCCGGTTGCAGAGAAAATTACAGGCCGGCAGCGATAGTACCTATCAGCACCGCACAGTCACCGCGGGGCTGGTCGGTTTTCTGACCGGCCAGGAATCTCACATTAAAGAAGCGATAAAGCGAACCCGACAACTGTGCCGGCGTGCCTACTGGGGTTACCACAATGTTCCGGAAATCATGGGCTGGAATAATGACCGGGATACTGGAATGAGACTTTTTGAGACCGCCTTTGTCTACGACTGGCTTTATCATTATCTTTCTTTAGCGGAAAGAAAACTTATCCGGGAAAGATTGACCTACTTTGCCAGGCTGGCTCACAAGATTACCCACCTTCAATATGGTTACTGGTATACCAGGATGCCGGAAGCGCACGGACAGGGATTCTGGTTCGGCTTCGGGTGTGCCGCGCTGGCTCTTCTGGGTGAAGAACAGGAGGCCAAAGACTGGCTGAATTGGTTTTCCGGCAATGTCCAGGAGGCTCTGCGCTCTGCCCCTGAAGACGGCATCACCGAATGGCTAACCTTCAATGCCCAGTGGTTAATTCTCTCTACCATGTTGCTGGAAAAAGCATCCGGAACGCTCACTGACGATTTCCCCTTTCTGGCCAACTTCAGACGCAATATCATCCGTGCTCTCGGTCAGCCCTCAGGTTGTGGCGGCAAACTCGCGCTGCTGCTTTTCTACCTGGCCAGCAGATTTCGCGACAGGACCTGCCAGGCAGACGCGCTGGCCTGCCTGAAGGAGACACCTGAGGCTGATTTAGACCCGTTGACCTTGCTGGCCTGCGATTGTCGGTTGGCCCCTTGCCGGGCAACGGCTGTTCCGGTGGCCTTTCGTTCCCAGAATGGCCTGGTGGTCTGCCGGGACAAAAAAAGACGGGTAGAATTTATTTTTCGCTGTGGCAGCCCGCTTTCAGCCAGGCAGCACCAGCATCATACCTGGAACGGGCAACTGTGGTATAGCGTCTGGCATTCCGGGAGTTTTTCCTGGACGGTTGATGGGAAAAACCTGGTGCCCCTGCACCTTCCCGGCTACAGCAAGAAAACCCGCGAAGCCAACCTTATTACTATTGCCGGGGCTGGCCATCTTCTTGATGGTCGCTGGCTGGGCGGCCGGATTAGTCTCCAGCAGGTCTCGCGACTGGAACATTATGTTTCCACTCCGGAGATAACCTTCTGCCACAGTAACAACGCTCCTTCCTATAAGGAGGCCTGCGGAGTCAGGAAGCTTATCCGGCGGTGGGTTTTCTTTCACCGAACAGGTACCCTGATTATGGAAGATGAGGTGGCCACAACTTCCCCCCGGCGCCTGGCCTGGCATCTTCACACCGCCGGCCAGTTGCTCCAGCAGGACGAGAACTTTTTTCTGATTCAGGATGGAGAAAGCAGGTTAAGCCTGAAGTTTTTCTCGCCGGTAAAAGTCAGGGTGAGCCTTCGTCCAGCCAGATATGTTCCTTCTTACAGTTGCGGTCTGAACGCTTACCGGACGAGAACCTGGCAGCCAGAGGTTCACCGGCAACACCGGAGACCGCCTGACTTCTGGGAACTTAATCTGAAGCCGCTGGCGCCGGTTAGTGACTGGAGTTTGGTCACGGTGATCGGCGTGGAGGAAAAGGAAGTCAAAAACTCCTTCTTTGACCGAAACAAAAATACCTGTAGGACTGAAAACGGTTTCTTCAGATGGAGCCAGGAAAGGCTGATTAAGTTTCAACTGGCCGGCAGGTTCTTTCACGGGGAAGCCCTGGTCGGTTATGGACGAGCTGAAAGACCGGAATACATTTTGCTCTGCGGGGTAAAAGAAAAGGACAGGCTGGCCGCAGATTTTTTCTGGTCAGCGCTGGAGCCGGAAAAGGTTAAGAAACTGAGCGCTAAAGTTTAACCGGTATGTTTCTGGCTCGCAGAAATTCCTTTACCTGTCTGATGCTGAGGATGCCAAAGTGGAAAACTGAGGCGGCTAACACAGCACTGGCTTTTCCTTCGGCAACAGCCTGATAAAAATGGGTTAACTGACCCGCGCCACCGCTGGCGATAACCGGTAGCCGGGTGGCTTCAGCAATCAGCCTGGTGAGGACCAGGTCATAGCCGGCTTTAGTTCCGTCAGCAGTTTTACTGGTGGGTAGAATCTGTCCGGCCCCGGCTTCCTTCATTTCCCTGGCAAATTCAACCGCGTCTTTTCCCGTAGAAGTTCGGCCGCCGTCAACATAGACTTCCCGGCCTGAGGGCAGGGTGTCATTGACATCAGCATCAATAGCGATAATAACCCGGTGGCTGCCAAACTTTGCGGCAGCCTGGCTTACCAGGTGGGGCTTCCGGAAGGCCGCGCTGGAGAGAGAAACATAACTGGCGCCACTGGCAAAAGCTTCTTCAATATCTTCCAGCGAAGCCAGCCCTCCCCCTAAGATGAGCGGAATGTTAATGGCCTGAGCTACCTTTTTCACTGTGTCAAACCTGGTGCGTCTTTTCTCCACCGTGGCGGTGATGTCCAGAAAGGCTATTTCGTCAGCCCCGGCTTCGGAGTAAGCCTGCGCGGCCGCTACCGGGTCAGCCGCATCACGCAGATTAACAAAATGTATACCCTTGACCACCCGGCCATCCTTGATATCCAGACAGGGAATAACTTTAACGAATTTTTCCATTACGCCCCCTTGCTTTAGCCAGCAGCATATCTCTTTTTCCGCACTCTGGCAAGTCTTTTTCATTTGAGCAAGGAGTCACTAAGGGACCGGCGATATCAGCAAAACCCGGTAGTCTTTGCCGGCGACGCGGAAGCGAAGGCTCAGTTTTTCCTGGTCTGAAGTTATGGCTACGGAGAGTTCTTCTGGGGGCAGAAGACAGCGGCCACCCCGCAGCCACCGATAGTTTTCCACGTACTCTGGTTCGCCGTGCATGGGTTTTTCTCTTTCTTCCGGGTCTTCCGTCAGAAAACCCCTGAAGGCTTCAAGACCGAGTTTCCTCAGACCGAGGTTTATGACTACTTCCTTAGTTTCAGGGGAGCGGTTGGAAGTTAGAAGTAACAAACGCTGGCCATCCCTGTAACAGGAAAAAATAATCCCGGAAGGCAAACTGGTGCTCAAAATCTCGCTGTTTTTCCAGAAGGGATAGAAGACGATGCCCGGTCGGTAAACGCCAAATTCAGCCAGCGACAGGGGCAGACCAAACGAGGTAAACGCAGTGCGGCAGTCAAACTGAAGAAGCTGGGCGTAAAAACTCCGGATGAATTTTCTGTCCTCTTCTATTCCCCGGTAGGGGTCAGGCGGCGGCTGCCACAGTCTGATCAGACCCCACTTGTAAGAGACAGCGTGGAGACGATGTTTTTCAAAAGGGAAGGAAACCTGGCCATAATCGTCAATGCCGGGTTTCCTGGGCGGCTGCTCCCCTACCACTACCCCTAACTGCCAGCCACTGATCTGCGGACCGTAAAAACCATTGCCCCAGGTGAAGTTGGTCTCTCCAGGATTTCCGAAGAGATGGGCTGACCGCTGGAAGTATTCCCTCTGTCCCCAGACACACCAGCCAGGTTGAATCCGGCCATCCGGCAAAAGGTATGCGGTTCCGGAGATGGTATTGTAGTTTGGTCTCAGGGTTCCGGTATCATAATAGACGCCATCAATGCCGAACTCTTCCTTCCACCGTCGCTGGCTTTCCAGACACCAGTCAATCTTACTCCGGCAGAAAATCTGATTGTAGGCTACTCCACCTGAGGACCATTCTTCCTGAAAATACCTGTAGGTATCCTTTTTCCAGCCCCAGTTGAGATAGGCGGTGTCCAGATGGGGTGTGGCTTTCAACCCCTGTTGCCGCAAGTTTTCAATAACCTGCCGCGTTTTCTCTGGATTGTACGGGTAGTCCAGCACTCCCCCTTCGTCCCAGCCAGCCGCATCGGAAAGAAAACTGCCCCACGGTAGACGGGGAAAGTCATCCGGAAGTTTTAATTTCAACCCGGGGACATGGAAACAGTATCCCCGCCAGTTTTCTGGCAAAGGTCTTACCGGAGTGGCTTGAAGACCAAAAACAATTTCTCTCTTCCCGGAGAGAGTGACGGGTTCAGAAATGAAATGAAAACGCCATTCTGCGGCGTGCGGGTGTCGGTAGATGGTGATGGCTGGGTATCTGTCAGAAGGAAACCAGCCCCGGTCGTTGTCAGCCATATAAGCCAGACCACGTTCATCGTTGCCAATCCAGAGCATGGGCAGAAAATTTCCCAGGGTCATTTTCCAGCGGCCAAAAAGGTCGCTGCTCTGGAAGACCACACCTGGCTGGTCTGGTAAAACTCCGTCACTATCTTTCCAGTTATCCACTGCGGGAGCTGAACCCACTGTGGAGAAAGTTTTTACAAACTCGTTTTTAAGGGGAACTATCAAAGTAAGACCTTCCAGGGGAAGGTTTCCTTTCTCGGGCATGTACTCAATGGTGAACTTTGTGGAACCGTCGTAGTCCATCTCTGCGCTGATATGGAAAAGCAAGCGTCCAGAAGGCAAAACGGCTACCGCTGAAGACTTCCAGCGCACCTGATGGGCTGCCTGTCTGGTAAAAGAAAGTTTGCTGGCCGGGATAGCCTGAAGAGTGGTTTTGCCTGAGACAATTTCAATCCGCATAGGGCCGGCCAGGATTTCCTCCCCGAAATCTTCCAGACTGGCAAACAAACCGGTTCCAGCCAGGAGGTGACTGCGTCCCACCACCCTGACAGTTTTCCCCACCACTTCCATTGGCGTCCAGGGTTTCAGGACTTTCCGAGTTAGTCCAATACTGTTGCCCAGCCAGGGAAAGTCAGGCCGGTGGAAGGGGGTACTCATCTGGCCAAGAAGTTTGCTGGTTCTGTCAAAACATCTGACAGTCAGAGAGAGGTTTTTCCCGGGATGATAGGGAACACCGGAGACAAGGTACTGACTATCCGGAGAAAGAGCGAAGGACTGTTTAACTACTTCTTTTCCCTGAGTGGTTAAAGATATTTCTATTCTGGTGTTTTCCGGCAGAGGTCGGAAGAAGTGAAGATTGACTTTGATTTTTCCGGCACCGGGAAAGTCAGAGTAGGTAATGCTGCCAAGGTCCCGGCCAGAACCGACACGTTTTAACTCACCGTGGGCGAAATAGCGGGAGTAGTGATTACCTGCTTCTTCCGGAGAAAGGTCGCGGCGGTAAATAAAGAGTTCATCTACCAGGGCAGGTCCACCAGAGGGAAGAGTAAAATATCCAGGAGAAAAATCCTCGTCAAATCGGTGTCGGCTTAAGGAGGAGACCGTCAGTTTTCCGTTGACAAAAAGTTTACAGGTAGAACCGTTCCACGTCAGAAGCAAATGTGTCCAGGTGTCAGGGGGATACTCAACATAACCGTTACCGGAACCAGGAGAACTGGAACCACCAAAGATAGCCGTAGGTGACATGTAACCGCAGTTGGTGATGTACCAGAACCATCGGGTCTGTTTTCTGTTGTCACTGATGGTGAAGAAACTTTGCTGCGGCCGGTGGTCTCCTGCCCAGCCCAGGGGTTTGAACCACATTTCCACACTGCCCTGAGAAAGCGAGAGATTGTCTTTCACAGGATAACTCACGCTGGACCCGCCGGGTAAAAGAACCGCCTGGCCTCTCACCCCGGGAGCAAAGGAAACCTGGTCTTTTACCAGAGGTCTGATTCCCGGAGCGGCCTTTTCCGGTTGAAGGCTCCCCTCAAAACTTGCCTGGAAGCAGATATCATTTTCAGGGGCGACAAACTCAATCCTTTTTTCCAGAGTCCGTTTTCTTTCCGGGTCAGTGAAACTGTCGTCAGGCCAGGGATAGTATTTTCGCCACACGCCGGTCATAATCCGTAGTTCGTCCAGGGAACAGACAAAATCTTCGTCACCCAGTTGTAGTTCTGTTGGCTGGTTCTCCTTTTCTAAATACCAGCCATAGTCCAGCCGACCCAGTTCTTTTCCGTCCACCCACAGAGAAATACGGTCACCAGACGGAAAGGCCATGAAACCGCCGGCATAGACTGATAGGTGGTGCCATTGACCGGGTTTGATGGTTCCCGCCGGTGCCGACACTTGCCGGACAAACCGTGAAAGAGAAGGGCTGATGGGTTGCTCAGGGTGATAGTCTGGTACCCGGCTGGACACCTGTCGGTAGCAGAGTGAACCATCAGGCAGGAGCGTAAGAAACAAACCGTTTCGGGAACCGTGAAGTTGAGCTCGGGAAAAGAGAAACTTTTCTTTTTCCGGCAGCCGCTCAAGTTTCAACCAGAATTCTATCAGGAAGCGGTCTTTCTCAAAAAGGGAGACCCCCAGCTTCAAAATTGTAGGTTTTCCCTGTAGTTTTAGACCTTCCTTAAACTTCCCTGGGGCGGAACAGGTTTGCTCAGAAAGCAACAG
>JAKPFT010000035.1 GCA_029551285.1 bacterium
CGGCCTATGAACTTTATCCGCTCATCCATAACACTTTTCTCCATCCATGGCATATTCCCCTCCTTCTCAAGAGGTTAATATACCAGAATGTGTAAACTATGTCCCCGGAATGTTGTGTTAAGGATGTGCCCGGAACGTACCGGGGAAACGGAGGGTGAGGGATTCGAACCCCCATGACCCATCGCTGGGTCGGCGGATTTCAAGTCCGCTGCCTTGCCAGTTAGAGCTAACCCTCCAGAAAGCAACCTGCTTTAATTAAATTATACCTCTGGTTCAGCCTTCAGAGAAAATTGACGCCATACTGCTGGAGAGAATTTGCTGATTGGAGTATCATCTTCCTCAAAGGCGCTTCCCGATTTACTATTATTCAGGGAAGATGCTAAAAGTCGGGATAGTCCCCGGAGAATGGAAAATGAACGAAAAAGGATCAGAGTTTAAGAAAAACGTCCTGATTGTTAGTGCTGTCCTGGGGCTCAATTTTGTGGTGATTACCTGCTCCATTTTCAGCGGAATTCAACTGGGCAACCCGGCTTTGAGGTTTGAAGAAAACCAGACAGTCACCTTCCTGTCGGCTCTGCTCTTAGGATTAACCGGCTGGAGCGCCCTGATGACCTATTTCTTACGTCGTCGTCTCCAGCCAGAAAGTGGCCAAAGGTTCTGGCTGCTTTCCAGCCTGGGATTCTTCTATCTGTGCCTGGACGAATACTTTATGGCCCACGAAGGAATAGACGATTTCATTGCTTCCCTGCTGAAAGGGCAACCGGTTCGTTCGGAGATGGACGGTCTCACCATCGGAGCCTTTGGCGTAATTGCCCTGGTTATTTGCTGGAACTTCAGAAAGGAAATTTTGAGTCATGCCTCTTTCCTCCTCTTTCTCGTCCTGGGCGGTTTTTGCCTGGCTGGTACGGTCTTCTTTGACCTCTTCAAGCAACTGGATGTCCGGGCAGAGGTGGTGGAGGAGTCTTTCAAATTTCTCGGTGTCTCCTTCTTCTTTGCCGCTTATTCCCGGGTTCTTTTCTCTGAGATTAACAGATAGCCAGCGGTCGGTAAAAATATCCCAGGAGAGTACTTCCTGTCTTAGGTGGCCGGTTTAACCTGTTAGCAATGGACCCGGGCGGATTCGAACCACCAACCAACGGATTATGAGTCCGCTGCTCTGCCCTTGAGCTACGGGTCCTGCCTTATTGTTTGAGAGAACTTTGTCCTGACAGGTGAACTAAACAGTCCCTTCCACCCGGTTTATCAGCAAGCTGATGCTGCCCGGGACCTTGTGAACATAGAAGGTATTGGGATAGTTCAGTATCCTGGTATTGAACTGCTGCTGGGTCAGGGCTGTGTAGTAAATCACCATAGTGGCCCGGTACTCGTTATGGCGACGCAGACAGTCTCCGAAGTTCCCGCCGTAGCCCATGTTCATTAAATCTACAATCGCCGCATCAATTCTTGGTTTTTCTTTCTCCACGGCCGTCATCGCCGCCGCAGCATCGGCAAATTCCAGCACCTGGTGTCCCCGACGCTTGAATTCAATCACCATCAGCTTCCGGGTGATGTCATCATCTTCCACAATCAACACCGATTTTGCCCTAACTTCAGCCGTGGGTGGCTCTTGTTTTTCCGCCATTTCACTCCCCCGGTTAGATGATACTTCTATCAGCCAGCACCGTCAACAGAAACTTTTTTTTCCGCTTAAAAGGTGTGCTAATATTATTTCAGGAAAGGGACAAATTTTATGGCTAAAGCAGAACTTTTCGGGAAAAAGATTCTGGTGGTAGAAGACGATGCCGATACCAGGGCTATTCTGGTCAACCATCTGAAAAAAGCCGGCTATGCGCCCATTGAGGCTGCTGATGCGGAAGAAGGACTGACCCTTTTCCGCCAGTGGCAGCCAGACCTGGTGGTTCTGGACCTGATTCTGCCAGGCATGAGCGGTCTGGATTTTCTCAAGAAAGTAAAGAGCGGTCCTTTCAGCCGTCGGACTCCAGTGGTGGTGCTCACTGCCAAGGATGAAGATGCCGATAAACTTAAGGGCTACCGTTACGGCGCTGACTACTATCTAACCAAACCGTGCGAAATGAAAACGCTCCTGCTGGCCATAGAAAGTGTCTTGACCAGCCGCGGTAACCCTTAAAATTTGTCCCGGTCGGTCTCACTTAACCTGAACAACTTTACCTTTCCGGGCTGCCAGGTAGGCCGCCAGCATAATCTTCTGATTCCAGAGTCCATCCTGACCGGGAACAGGCACCGGTTGATCGTTGATCACGGCCCCGGAAAAACTTTCAATTTGCGCCTGGTAGGTGTTAAACGGTTTAGCCTTCACCTCTGTTCTAAAAGAAACTGTCCGCTGCTGCCGGGCGTCATAACCGCGCGGGGCCTTCTCCAGATAGGCCATGGCTTGACCTCCGGGGGTCTGACCGATGGTGCCGGTGGCCAGAATACTTCCCTGGCTACCATAAACTTCCAGGACATTCTGCGAAGAATTGTCGGGAATGTTAAAGCAGGTGTCCACAATGCCAATAGCGCCGTTGGCAAAACGGACCGTCATCACTGCGGTATCCTCTACCGGATAGGCGTGCACCAGCCTTCCCGTGAAGCAGGCCACCTCCTTCACCCTGCTGGCCAGAAGGTACTCCAGAAGATCAATACAGTGGCAGCCCATATCCATCAGGGAACCACCGCCGCCTAATCTGAGTATCTGCCTCCAGGCCCCTTTGATGGGCGGATACCAGCAGGAAAGCTGCGCTCTGGCCATCACCGGGACACCTAACTGACCCTGAGCCACCATTTCCCTGATTTTTCTGTTCAGGGTATGGAAACGCATCATAAAGTCAACACCCACCTTCAGACCTTTTCTCTCGGCCAGAGAGACAATTTCCTGACACTCTTCTATTTTCAGCGCCATTGGTTTTTCAATAAGAACGTGCTTGCCGGCCTGAAGAGACAGAATGGCCTGCTGATAGTGTTTGTTGGCTGGAGTGGCAATGTAAACCGCCTCAACAGATTTATCGGCCAGCAGGTCTTTCTCCCGGGTATACGCGGGAACCTGAAATTCTTTACCGATTCTGTCGGCCACCTCTTTAACGATGTCCATCACCGCTACCAGCCTGGCATTTTTTGCTGGCAGGATTCCTTCAGGAATGGTTCGCCGGTACGCGATACCACCTGCGCCAATTACTCCCCATTGTAATCTTCTGGCCATGTCTCCTCCTGGTTATGATTTTTCAATAATATCACAGGCCTGCCACCTGAAAGAAATCAACGCTTTTTCCCCGGAAAGTTTCCCGCTGACTGACAGTCAGGACAAAAACAGGCAAAGCGCGAACCAATCCTGACCCGCTGAATCATACTGCCACACCGAAAACAGGGCTGGTTGTAGCGGCCGTAGACCTTCAGGTGCCGGCTGTAGGTCCCTCTCTGGCCGTCAGCCTTGCGGTAATCCGAAAAAGAGGTGCCGCCATGCGCCACTGCAGAAGAAAGGATACGTTTCATTGCCCGGAAAAGAAGCTGCATCTGGCCGGAAGAAAGAGAACTAACCGGTGTCAGGGGATGTATTCTGGCCGCAAAAAGGAGTTCATCAGTATAGATATTTCCCAGACCAGCCATAACCTCTTGATTGAGCAAGACTGTCTTAATTTTTCCCTTACGCCGGCGCAACTGATGGCAGAAAAGGTTAAAATTTAGGTCAGGCCAGGCTTCCGGACCAAGAGATTTCAGAACCGGGCAGTCAGCGAATTTTTCCGCAGGATAAAGTTCTATCCGGGCAAATTTTCTTGCGTCAGAAAGAGCCAGTTGCTGACCATTGTCCAGTGTGAAAACAAGGTGAAGAAAACGGTTAGCCGGGTCATTGCTCAAAGAGCAATCTGGCCGGGGTAACCATTTCCTGTTCACCAGGCGCCAGCGGCCCACGAGGAAATGGCCGGTCATTTTCTGATGAACCACAAGGGTAAGTCCCCGGGATAGTTGAAAGAGAAGGTACTTGCCGCGGCGAGAAATCTCCTTGATTTTTGCGCCGACAATCGCTCTCTGGAAAGCGGCAAAGTCAGAAGAATCTCCGGCCTGCTTGTTTTTTATTCTCTCCGGTACATCTGTCCACACCCGGGTAATGGTCCGGCCAACAACTTTTTTCTGCAGACCCCGGACGGTCGTTTCCACCTCGGGAAGTTCCGGCATTTTTTCCTTCTCAACAATTATATGCGGAGGGCAAAATTATTTTCTCCGCACCTGACTTTCAGGAATCCGCCCAATAGTAGAAATAACCCCGGCAGCCCGTAATCTTCCTCTATTTAGAGACAACCGTTTTGACCTGGACGTTTCCAACTAACACAGACTGTCTTACTATGTCTAGCTCCTTGCTTCATAACCGCCCAGAGGCTCCCAAAAACGCTTTTCTTCTCTGGACCGCCGAAGGAGAAGAATCATCGGCAAAGGGGTTGAGTGTAAGATGTGAGTCGTGTCCTGAACATAGGTCCTCATCGCCACATGTTCGGTCAATCCACCAAACCCTTTTTTCAGTTTGGGATTGATAAACTGATGGTAGGTAAGATGGTTTAAGTAATTAACCAGAGCCGGGTAAGCAGGTAAAACAGGATTGGTTTCCCCTGTTTTCCACAGGCCATAGCCATAGTCATACCGCAGGTGCAACGCATACTCACCCTGACTGCTACCCGGGGTGAAGCCATGCAGAAAACCGAACTTGTTGACGGAAACTCCTCCCCAGCCCACAGCGTTGAAGGAATGAAGGTAGGGGAAAAAGTCATACTCGTGACGGAAACTCATCAGATGCCAGAAGATTCTTTCCTGCCAGTAAGAAATCTCCTCCCTCAAACGAGCCCCCGGACAATTAAGGTACTCGGCCAGAGAAACCAAAAGAAGACAGGCACCGCTGCTGTCATGTCCGGCATGGTCGTACTCTAAACAACCGAAATCGTTACGAGCAAAAAGCGGAAGCAAATGCTGCTGGATAATTCGTTCCGCTGTCCGCAAAAACTTTTTCTCCCCGGAAAGCCTGGCCAGCATTACCAGGCTTTGAGCTACCAGAGCAATTCCCGGAGCCACCGGCTGCCTGTAAAGAACTCCTTCCCGGGAATAACCTATCTGGCCGTCGCTACTCACAGCATTGGGAAACCAGCCAAATTTTCTTTCCAGTCTTTCTAAAAAGTTGACATTTCTTTCTATGGCTTCCTGCACCAAAGAAACAGGGACAAAACCATCCAGAGCAGCCCTGGCGAGAAAGTGGTTAACCAGACCCTGGTCCGGCAGGAAAAGTTGTTGCCCGCCGTAATGGTCCTGGAAACGTTTCCGGTCCACATTGTACGCGCCCCACCAGGCGCCGGATAAAGGTCCCCGAGAAATTAGAAAACCGAATCTTAAAATGGCCTGCACTATCTCCCGGCCACGGGAGACAGACCAAGGTTTTCCCAGAAGCAGGAGAGCATAGGCTACCATGGCGTTGGTGCCGTTACCCCAGGCGATCTCCAGCTGTCTGGTATTTTCCTGAAAATGGCTCAAACCGGGCCGTTTCTTCTCCAGCCATTCCGCCAGCTGGCGATACCGCAGTGGCCGGCCCTGGCAGGCATAGCCATAAGGTCCACCCCGTTTAACTCTGGTTAGATGTCCGTAATAACCAACATGGTAAAGGCCCATACCCTTGCCCAGGGGCACCCATAAAGACGGCTGCCGCGCAAAAGTGCTGAAGTAGTCTAAATAAAGAGAGTAAGGATACCGGGGCGGCAAAAACTCAAGTTTTTCCTCGCTGGCGTATTCTTCTTCCTTAAAAACAGGATTCCAGATATCAGGCCTGGCCTGACTGATGAGCAACTTCCCGGTAACCGTCTCTCCCCGATGCACCCGGAACACACCGTCTTTATAGGCTGGTGGAAAAGAAAGACACAGGTATTGATAAGCAGTTCGGGTGGTACCAAACCAGCACCTGGTCTGGTCGACAGCCAGCGCGGCCTGGCCAGGACCTTTACTTTCTGAGTAAGCAAACCGGAATAAAGCCGTTAGCCCTGGCCGGAGAGTGTAACCGGAATAAACCCCTGGCAGGAGCCGCAATCCAGTAACGTTCTCCGGCGGCTTCAGTCCCCAGCAGTAAAAACCGATGGTAACTTCTCTATCCGCGGTAAAACTACAACAAACCTGGAGCCGGTTTTCACTGGAAAGGTCGTACACCAGACGACAGAATCCTTTATCGGCAATCTTTCCTTCTCTTATGGCCTGCCTGCAGTTCCACCGAAGCGTGGGAAGAAAAACCTGGTGGAATGAGGAAGCGCCAGCCTGTTGCCAGTACTTGAAATGATAGATAAGGTCTCCCAGCAGAAACCTTTGTCCCTGATACCTGAGGAAAACCTGTTCTACACGGGAGGGCTGAGCCTCCAGAGCAAAACAATCATTCTGTAGCTTGGTCCTCATCTCAAATACTTTCCCATCCAAGATTTTTCATCACCTGGCAGGCTTCCTCTTCACTGGCGCAGCCAACGCTGATGAGCAAACCTTCTGGCCTCAGATTCTCTAACACCAGAGGGATTTCTTCCACCTTCGGATACACCACAATAGCCTTTTTCCTTTCCTGAATTCTGCGGTAAAGAGGAAACCAGCGAGCAATACCCTCCTGGTTGTACCTGGCCCCGCAGACCCATTGAACAGCGTTCAACTCAGGAATATCCAGAAGAATCTCCAGGTGCTGAAGGGCTTCAACGCCATCCAGGTGGTAGATGGAATAGTCAAGGTAGCTGATTTCCTGAAGCAGTTCTGGCAGGAAAAATTCGCGATACATTTCCGGAGAAACAAGGCAGGAAAAATCGTTCTGAACCGGATACATCTTTCCCGGGCCATAGATACCAATCCAGGTGGAAGTTCCCTTCTGGCGGTCCTGGATGATAGCGAGATAGTCGTCATAAATCCTGCGCCAGACTTCAAAGAGCCGGGTCATGGCCAGTTTGACACCAACCGGATTTTCCACCAGATCAAGGCAGGCCACCTGAGGTCCACCGCGAAGCACGGCTAAGGCGTCAAACCCACCATGCAGATCAGTAATACCCACAAGGTATCGGCCTGCCCCTGTTTCTATCGCCGCTCTGGTCAGACTTAATACTTTTTGATAGTAAGGGTTGTTATCTTTGATGGTCAGAGTCTCCACCTCGGTATAGTCAAACGGCTTTTTTCGCTGCCAGCCAGACCAGGAAGTGGAGCGCGAATCTTCAGAAAAGTTCAGGTCAGCCCCGAGGAAGGCGGCAAAGACATCCGGTCCCAGGTTCGGATAGAAACAGGGAACTGCCAGTCCGCCCCAGAAAATGTGTCTGGCCCAGTCTTCAAACGCGTTTAGAATCTCCTCCGGGTTCCGGGAAAAAACTGTTTTTGGCTCATTCCAGGCCAGAGCAGGCTGCCAGTGAGGCTCTCTGGGAGCAGTAACAGAAAGAGCCACCCTGTCCAGCAACTGGCAGTTCCAGAAGGCCTCATAATATGGCTGTAATTTTTCAAAATCAGGCTTGAATTCCATTCGGTCCTGTTTTCCGCTTATTATTTTCCAGTTTCTGCAGGTCAGTCAGGGTATCCACACAGGGAGAATCCTTTTTAATAATCACCACCTTCACCGGATAACCATTTTCCAGGAGCCGCAGCTGCTCTAATTTTTCCACCTTTTCCAGAGGAGAGCAATCTAACCGGTTGAAAGTAAGCAGCATTTTACGCCGGAAAAGATAAACCCCGATGTGCTTGTAAAAGATGACCTGCCGGGTGCGAGTTAGGTTGTTTTCGTTGAAATAGACGCGCGGGAAGGGAATCAAGGAGCGGGAAAAGTAAAGAGCCTCTCCGGAAGAAGAACAGACCACTTTAACCACATTGGTATCGTAAAGTTCTTCCTTCTTCCTGATTCTGGTGGCCGCGGTAGCACAGCCAATCCGGTGGTCTTTCATCATCACCGCCAGCGGTTTCTCCACCGCCTCCGCTGGAAGAAAGGGTTCGTCTGCCTGAATATTGACAATGATTTCTCCAGGCAGTTTCCTGGCGGCTTCTGCTACCCGGTCACTGCCACACCTACAGGTGGCTGAGGTCATAATGGTCGGCGCTCCAAACCCGGCCGCTATTTCAGCAATTTTTTCGCTATCCGTGGCGATGTAAACGGCACTTAACGACTTCACCCGGCAGGCATGCTCGTAAGTATGCTGCAGCAGTGTCTTACCGGCCAGGGTATAAAGAACCTTACCCGGCATTCTTTCTGACCCGAGCCTGGCAGGAATAACCGCAATAACCCTGGAGTTCATCGTCTCCCCTTCTTCATGTAAAGGTCCTGTCAAACGTTTGAAGTTGTTCTTCAGTCTTTTCCTGTCTCTGTCAACGGTTTTGTAAGTCCTTATCTCCCTTTCCCCCCACTGTGTCAAAAAAGGAAGGGGACAGCTGGCGAACGATTTGCGAAGGCACAGTTACAAGACAAGACGAAAAGCGGCAGCGTTCGGTAAGCGGACCGGAAAAGTTTATCCGGGACGCAATACCTTACTCGGCGGTGTATGAATTCGCCACCTGGCGAATGAGTTCGACGAGCAACCGATTTCGGCGTAGTCCTTGTCTGTGCCGGAGCACTTTGAGTGAGCCAGTTTGTTCCCTTTCTTTTCATTCCTCTTTTATTACTTTTTTGGTTCTGGAATTCTTTATCTCTCCGCCATTACCCCCCACTGTGTCAGAAAAGGAAGGGAATAGCTGGCGAACGATTTGCGAAGGCACAGTTACAAGACAAGACGAAAAGCGGCAGCGCTCGGTAAGCGGACCGGGCAATTCCATCCGGGACGCAATACCTTACTCGGCGGTGTCTGAGCTCGCCCCCTGGCGAGCGAGTTCGCCGAGCTACCGATTTCGGCGTAGTCCTTGTCTGTGCCGGAGCAGCTTGAGTGAGCCAGTTTGTTCCCTTTCTTTTCATTTCTCTTTTATTCCTTTTTTGGTTCTGCCTGTCCTTATCTCTCCGCCATTACCCCCACTGTGTCAAAAAAGGAAGGGGACAGCTGGCGAACCAGTTGCGAAGGCACAGTTACAAGACAAGACGAAAAGCGGCAGCGCTCGGTAAGCGGACCGGGCAATTCCATCCGGGACGCAATACCTTACCGGCGGTGTCTGAG